>DATIWD010000068.1:0-11377 GCA_035519565.1 Gemmatimonadales bacterium
CGCTCCCTCGGGATGAGGAAAGCTGGGGCGTCCGCTTCCCGACTCCCCGTCCCAACTTTCGATGAGGGCAAGACACGAGGGATCTAGCTCATTGGCTTCAGAAGCCGGCCCTCAGGAATACCGACAAGATCCCTCGGTCGCTCCGCTCCCTCGGGATGAGGGTGGACGCGGTTTTCCTCTCTATTTCCCGGCATACCTCCCCTTCCACACCTCCACCTTCTCCAACACGTCCCGCACCGTAATCCGCGTCATCCGGCCCGGACGCGTCTCCATCGAGAGCGGATACTCCTCTCCCGGATCGCCGTAGGCATCCACGATCAGATCGTGGAACTTGCGGTAAGGCCCGGTACGCTTGGGGTTGGTGAATCCCATCAGGCTGATGACCGGCCGATCGAGCGCCACCGACATGTGAAGCGGTCCGGTGTCCGGCGATAACACCAGGGCCGAGCCATCCAGGATGGAGACCAGGTTCCGAAGCCCGCTCCCCAGGGCCGATATGGCGTGTTGGGTGTGACCAGTGATCACCTCGGCCGCATGTCGCTCCCGCGGCGTGTCTCCCCCGACCAGCACCGGCTGCAGCCCAAAATCCCGGTACAGCGCCTCGGTCACCTCCGCCCAGCGCTCCGGCAGCCAGTCCTTCTTGGGGTTGCTGGTCGCGACCACCATGGCGGCCACCGGCCGGTCGAAGCGGCGAAAGAAGTCCCGTTGCCATCCTCGCTCTTCCGGCCAGGGGCCGAGGCCCCACTCGACCGGGTTCGGGTCAACGCCCAGGGCGTCGAGGAACTCGAAATACTGATCCTGGACGTGCTGCCCGCCTCCGGCATGGGGAGGGATGCGGTGGGTGGTGAAGAGCCAGTTGAGGTCGCGGGCGCGGGCCCGATCGAACCCGAGCTTGATCGGCGCCCGGGTGAAGGCGGTCACCAGGCCGGCCTTGAGATAGACCTGAAAGTCCAGCACCAGGTCGAAGGGCCGCCTGGCCAGCTCGGCCCGGATCCGGGAAAAGCCGGCCAGACCCCGCGACCGTTCGAACACCAGAATGTCGCCGACTGCGGGATGCCCGCGGACGAGACTGGCCGGGCCGGGCTGGAGCACCCAGGTGACATGGCCCTGCGGCTGCCGACGCTTGAGGGCATTCAGGACCGGGAGAACATGCACCGCGTCTCCCACGGCGCTCATCATCACGATGCAGACTCGGTCCAGACCGGCCGCGATCATCGCTCCCCGCCGCCGGCCGCCATCTCCTCCAGGTCATGCAGCTCCGCCTCACTAAACCCGCTGCTGTGCTGGGTTCGCCATTTCCGCGCCGATCGGCGAAGCCGAGCCAGGTTGGCCCGCGCGATGACGGGATCGTTGGGGGTGCCGAACCGCACCCGATCGAGGTCCAGCAGGTAGGCGCGTCGGGCCTCTGGCGCTCCGCCGATCAGGATGTTCTTGATGTTGAGGTCGGGGTGCCAGACGCCGGCACCGGCGAGGGCGGCGAGCAATGGGGCCACGACCATCAGCAGGTCGCGGCGAGCCGCAGGGTCGCGCGCCTCCTTGAGTGCCAAGCCCAGGTCCCTGGCCGGCGCGATCTCCTCGGTGACCACGTCGCTCCGGCAGAAGAATCGGCCGGCGGGATAAATGGCATAGGCGACGACGCGTGGCGTGGGGATCCCGGCTTCGGCCAGCCGCAACGAGGCCTCCAACTCCTCAGGCGCGCGGGTGGGCGGCAGGAAACGGTCCTGGGTGAACCGCGCGAGCAGACCGCCATGGTGGGAATGCCGGACCACCACCCGCTCGCTCCCGTTGGGGAGCGGCACCCCGTAGGCGGTGATCCGGCCCGCGTAAGGGCGCCGCTTGGGGTGGGTCGCGGCCCAGGCGTACAGGGTCTTCCGGTCCAGCACACTACCCAGCGCCGCGACGACCGATTCCGCCGCGACCAGCTCGGCCCGGGAATGCTGGAGCAGGAGATAGCCGGGAGGTTGGGGCATGCCTGGGGCTAAAATGGTGGTCAGCCTCGCTCCGCGGAGCGACCCGACCTGCAGGAATCGTCGGGTGAATGGCTCGCGAATGCTACTACTGGCCCGGGGAGGCCGCCAAGGGCGCATACCCGGGTGCGGGCAACCTATCCACCGGTGCCCGTTGACCTTGGCCGCCCCCGGCGGCTATTTTTGGCGGCTGCCGCCATGAGCAATATCTCCTTGTCCCGCAGCCAGATGCTGCTCTTGAGCGGCACGGCGAACCGGCCCCTGGCCGAAGAGGTGGCCCAGCAGCTGGGGCAGCCGCTCTGTCAGGTAACGTCGAAGCGGTTTTCGGACGGGGAGCTCTTCGTCAAGATCGACGAAAACGTGCGGGGGCGGGATGTGTACATCATCCAGCCCACCAACCCGCCGGCGGAGAACCTGATCGAGCTGCTGCTCCTCATGGACGCCGCCAAGCGGGCCAGTGCGGCCCGGGTGACCGCGGTGATCCCGTACTTCGGCTACGCCCGGCAGGACCGGAAGGATCAGCCGCGGGTCGCGATCAGCGCCAAGCTGATGGCCAACATGGTGTCGGTGGCTGGGGCGGACCGGGTGCTCGCGATGGATTTCCACCAGCATCAGATGCAGGGGTTCTTCGACCTGCCGGTGGATCACCTCTACGCCGCGCCGGTCTTCGTGAACCACTACCGGCAGAAGTCGATGCGGGACCTGGTGGTGGTGGCCTCGGACGTGGGCGGGGCCAAGATGGCGCGCGGGTTCGCCAAGCGGCTCAATGCCTCCCTGGCGATCATCGACAAGCGGCGGCCCTCGGCCAACGTGGCCGAAGTCGTCAACGTCGTGGGAGACGTGAAGGGCAAGGACTGCCTGATCCCCGACGACATGATCGACACCGGCGGCACCATGTCGGAGGCGATTCACGCGCTCAAGCGGCTGGGCGCGGAAGACATCTACTGCTGCGCCACCCATGCCCTGCTCTCGGGGCCGGCGGTGGAACGGCTGCAGAACAGCCCGGTCACCGAGGTCACGGTCACCAACACCATCGCGATCCCCGAGAACCGGAGGTTCCCGAAGTTGAAGGTCCTGTCGATCGCCGGGCTGCTGGCCAAGGCGATCGGGTACACCCATAGCGATCAGTCGGTCAGCTCGCTGTTCGATTGAAGACGAGGACGCACGCATGGCTCAGCAAGTGACGCTCCAGGCGCGGACGCGCCAGGAAAAGGGCAAGGGCGCGGCCCGCACGTTCCGGCGCCAGGGCAAGGTGCCCGCCATCATCTACGGACACCACCGGGCGCCCGAGGCGCTGGTGCTCGACGATGCCGCGCTGGCCAAGGTGCTGCCCAGTCTCACCTCCAGCACCCTGGTGGACGTGACGGTGGACGAGCGGGCCCCGGTCAAGGCGCTGATCCGCGAGCTGCAGCGGGATCCGCTCCGGCCGATCAACGTGATCCACATGGATCTCTACGAGATCCGGGCCGACGAGAAGATCACGCTCGACATCCCGGTTCACCTGACCGGCATCCCGGACGGCGTGCGCAACTTCGGGGGCGTCCTCGACCAGCTGCTCCGCACCGTCACGGTCAAGGTCTTCCCGGCGGACATCCCGGACCACATCGACCTGGACGTGACCGCGCTGACCATCGGGCACTCCCTCTTCGTGCGCGACCTGGTAGTCGCCAAGGCGGAGATCCTCCACGCCCCCGACCAGCCGGTGTGCACCGTGGTCGCGCCGCGGACGGAGGAGGTCGCGGCTCCGACGCCGGAAGAGGCCGCCGCGGCCCCAGCCGAGCCCGAGCTCATCCGCAAGCCGAAGGAAGAGGAAGGGGAAGCGGAAGAGCCCGAGGAGAAAGCGTAACCCCTGCGGGCCATCGTTGGGCTCGGCAATCCGGGCCCCGAGTACGAGCATACCCGCCACAATGCCGGGTTTCGGCTGGCGGACCATCTCGCCGCGCGCTGGGAACTGGGCCCCTTTCGCCGGGCTTCCGGCGGGCGGCGCACGACGGGGATGGTCCACGGCCACGAACTTCTCCTGCTCAAGCCCCAGACCTACATGAACCGGAGCGGATCGGTCCTGATTCCGCTCCGCGACCAGCCCGAGTTCGATCCCTCCCGCGATTTGCTGATCCTGGTCGACGACTTCGCCTTGCCGGTGGGACGCTTTCGGCTGCGTGGCGCCGGATCGGCCGGTGGTCACAACGGGCTCAAGAGCGTCGAGGGAACCCTCCGGCGCCAGGACTACGCGCGGCTCCGCATCGGCGTCGGCCCGCCGCCGCTCGAAGATCGGGTCGACTTCGTCCTCAGCGAGTTCGAGCCGGAGGAGGAGCAGGTGCTGGAGGAGCTGCTGGTGGTGATGGGGGATGCCGTTGAGTGCTGGGTGGAGGAGGGGATCGAGGTGGCGATGCGGAAGTTCAATAAGAAGGCCAGCGATGCTGAGACGGGGAGCTAGCGAGCTGTCACAAGTCGCAAGTCACAGGTCGCAAGTCGCAAGCTGCGGGTCGCAAGTCACAAGCTGGGCGGCAAGCGTGAGCAAGCTATTGTCGGGGGCGGTCGGGTTGTGGGTCACGGGCCCTTAGCGAACGAATCAGTCGATTCAGCATGCGGCTCACTTCTTTTGTGGCTTGGTCGAGGCTTCGCCACACGTCCGGTGTGATATAGCCGAGATCACGCGACAATAGGAGTTGGGACTCCAACTCGCTTGCTGACCCTCGAGCGATCTGGAGAAACCGTGCAAACTCCGTATCGCCTTGTCGGCCAGTCCCCTCAGCGATGTTGTTCGCGACGGACGCCGCAGTCCGACGGAGCTGTGCTATCACCCCGTAGCGCTCAGCCTCGGGGAATCGTCGAGTAGCAGCGTACACGGCCAGACTCAGCGCATGACCGCGCTGCCATACCACCAATTGCTTGAAGTCCCCCATGTTTGAGATGTACAGAGTCCAGAGGGGAGACGGGGATCGAAAAACCGCGGGTATAGCCCGGAATACAGACCTTGTACCCGCGACTTGCGACCTGTGACTTGAGACCCTTGAACCCTCGTCCCCTGACCCCTGACTCCTAACCGTGCTCCGCCTCGGCATCGTCGGCCTGCCCAACGTCGGCAAGTCCACTCTCTTCAACGCCCTGACCTCTTCCAAGGCCGCGGCGGCGGAGAACTATCCGTTCTGCACCGTGGACCCCAACGTGGGCGTGGTCGAGGTGCCGGATCCGCGGCTCGACCAGCTGGTCGCCATCGTCAAGCCCAAGAAGCGGGTGCCGACGGTGGTCGAGTTCGTGGACATCGCCGGACTGGTCAAGGGCGCCTCTCAGGGCGAAGGCCTGGGCAATCAGTTCCTGGCCCACATTCGCGAAGTCGACGCCGTCGTGCACGTGATCCGCTGCTTCGAGGATCCCGACGTGGTCCACGTGATGGGGCCGGTCGATCCGGTCCGCGATCACGATGTGATCACCAGCGAGCTGGCGCTGGCCGACCTGGCGGTGGTGGAGCGTCGCCTGGAAAAGGACCGGAAGAGCGCCCGCGCCGGCGACAAGGACGCCCAGGCCGCGGTGGTGCTGCTCGAGCGCGTCGTGGAGGAGCTCAATGCCGGCCGGGGCGCGCGCGAGGCGGGAGAGTCCGAAGAGGCGGTCCGCGTCCTCCGACAACTGGGCCTGCTCACCGCCAAGCCCATCCTCTACGCGGCCAACGTCAACGAGAGCGACCTGGCCCACGAAGGCGGCCGCTGGGTGGCGGCGCTGCGTCAGGCCGCCGCCGCGCACCACGAAGAGGCGGAGATCATCACCTTTTCCGCCAAGCTCGAGGCCGAGTTGGCCGATCTGGCGCCGGAAGAACGCGCGGACTTCCTGGCCAGCGCGGGGGTGAGCGAGCCGGGGCTCGATCGCCTGATCCACGCCGGTTATCGCCTGCTCAACCTCCAGACCTTCTTCACCGTCGGAGAGAACGAAGTCCGGGCCTGGACCATCCACCGCGGTCAGACCGCGTACGAGGCGGCGGGTGAGATCCACTCCGACTTCCAGAAGGGATTCATCCGGGCGGAAACGGTAGGCTACGACGATTTCCTGCGGGCCGGCGGATGGAAGGAGGCCCGGGAGCAGGGATTGATCCGGGCGGAGGGACGCGACTACGTGGTCAAGGACGCCGACCTGATGCTGTTCCGGTTCAGCCCCTGAGCCGGGGCCTTCGATTATCTTTAGTCAGGCCGATATTCAAGGAGATGCACCATGGCCGCCGATTTTGATTCTACCTCCGCCCCGACTCCCACGCCGGCGCCGACCTGGTCCGGCGCCATGGCGGAGCAGGCGCGGATCAGCGCGTTTCTCACCCGGGTCTATGGCTGGATGTTCGCCGGCCTGGCGATCACCGCGGTGGTGGCCTTCCTGGTCGCCACGACGCCCGCCTTTGCGCAGGCGGTCTGGGGCAACCGGGCCGTTTTCTGGATCCTGGCGCTCGCGGAGATCGGGCTGGTGGTCTACCTCTCGGCCCGGATCAACAGCCTGGAGGCCGCGACGGCGGGATTGCTGTTCTCGCTCTACTCCGCTTTGAACGGCGTCACCCTGTCCATCATTCTGCTGGCCTACACCGGCGCATCCATCGCCACCGCCTTCATCACGACCTCGGCCATGTTCGGGGCCCTGGCACTCTATGGCACCGTGACCAAGCGGAGCCTGGCCGGCGTCGGCCAATTCGCCTTCATGGGGCTGATCGGCATCATCATCGCGTCGGTCATCGGGTTCTTCTGGCAGAACGACATGCTGCAGTTCGTGATCTCGGTCTGTGGTGTGGTGGTCTTCACCGGGCTCACGATGTACGACTCCCAGAAGCTCAAGCAGATGGCCCTGGCGGTCGAAGGCCCGCAGGCGGCGTCGCTCTCGGTGGTGGGAGCGCTCGCCCTCTACCTCGACTTCATCAATCTGTTCCTGATGCTGCTGCGGCTGTTCGGACGGAGGCGCTGAGCGAGGAGCTACCGGTCCTGGGCGCTTACCAAGACAGCCCCAGGACCGCCAACCCGGTCGTGGCCCAGAAGAGAAACATCCACTTGATCCTCTCGGCGCGGAGCGTGGCGATCTCGCTCCGGATTTCTGCTTTGGCCTGATCGAGCTGCGCGGTGAAGCGCGCGAAGTTCAGGTCCATCACGTCTCTGAGTTCTGCACGGCTGGTGGCAACCACGGTATTCAGGTACTCCGCCAGTTCGTCGGCCAGGTCCTGGCCAAGTGCTTCTTGCAGCTTGCTCGACAGCGTAAGGGTGACCGGCATCTCGACACCCTGGAAAAGATCCGGTCTACAGGATACGGTAGGCTCGGCAGCGAGTGATAGGCACTCCCACGCAGGCGGGTGCTGAATCCCACCACGGTCCCATCCGGACTTCCCCGAATCAAAAAAACGCGAACTGCCGAACGCGGCGATCTCGACTTCCTGCCCCGCCCGCGAAAGGATAACTTGAATTCCGAGGACGTCGCCCGCCGCCGGCCCGCCAGTCCCCGAATCAGCTGAGGTCTTTATCATGAGCGATACCGCCGCCCTCCGTCCCGCGTCTTCGGAGGACGACTCCGCCTTGCACCTGGGAGAGCAGATCGAAGCGGAAGGCCACCTGGTCCGGGACGCACTGGCCGAAGTCGGTCGGGTCATCGTCGGCCAGCAGGCGCTGCTCGAACGGCTCATGATCGGACTCCTGGCCGACGGACACATCCTGCTGGAAGGGTTGCCCGGTCTGGCCAAGACGCTCGCGGTGCGGAGCCTCGCCGCCACCATTCACGGCGATTGCCACCGGGTGCAGTTCACCCCCGACCTGCTGCCCGCCGACTTGATCGGCACGCTGATCTACAACCAGCGGACCGGGAATTTCACCGTGCAGCGGGGGCCGATCTTCACCAATATCCTGCTGGCCGACGAGATCAACCGCGCTCCCGCCAAGGTGCAGAGCGCCTTGCTCGAGGCGATGCAGGAACGGCAGGTCACCATCGGTGGCGAGACCCTGCCCCTTCCACCGCTCTTCCTGGTGCTGGCCACGCAGAACCCGATCGAGCACGAGGGGACCTATCCGCTGCCGGAGGCGCAGGTGGACCGGTTCATGTTCAAACTGGTCATCACCTACCCCACCCGAAATGAAGAGCGGGCCATGCTCGACCGGATGACGGCCGGCACCGAGCCGACCGCCCGCGCGGTCCTGGACCCGGCGCGGGTGCTCAAGGCCCGCGAAGTGGTGCGCGAGGTTTACGTGGATCAGCGGATCAAGGAGTACGTGCTGGACCTGATGGCCGCGACCCGCGACCCGGGAGCGGCGGGGCTCCCCGATCTGGCCCCGTTGCTCGAGTATGGCGCCTCACCCCGGGCCGCGATCTACCTGGTCCGCGCCGCCAAGGGCCACGCCTTCGTGCGAGGCCGCGGTTACGTCCTGCCCGAGGACATCAAAGCGGTGTGGCTCGACGTGCTCCGCCACCGCCTGATCCCCACCTATCGGGCGGAGGCCGAAGGGGTCACCGCCGAAACCCTCGGGCAGCGCATTCTCTCTGCCGTCGCCGTCCCATGACCCCCGAGGAGGTCATGCGGGAGGTGCGCCGCCTCGAGCTCACCACCCGCAACCTGGTCCGCGACCTGGTGGCCGGCGACTATACCAGCGCGTTCCGGGGCCGGGGGGTCGAGTTCAGCGAAGTCCGCGAGTACCAACCGGGAGACGACGTCCGGGCCATCGACTGGAACGTGACCGCCCGCCTCGGCTCGGCGCACGTCAAGCGATTTCAGGAAGAGCGCGAGCTTTCGGTATTTCTCGCGGTGGACCTGAGCGCCTCGGGTCACTTCGGCAGCCGGCGGCGCACCAAGCGGGAGCTGGGTATCGAGGTCTGCGCCGTGCTGGCTCTGGCGGCGGCCCGGAGCAACGACCGGATCGGCGGGCTCTTCTTCACCGATCGGATCGAGCACTTCGTCCCCTCCGCCAAGGGGCGGCGTCACGCGCTCCGGCTGGTGAACGATCTTCTCGCCTTCGAGCCGGCCAGCCAGGGCACCGACCTGAACCGTGCCCTCGAGTATCTGGAGCCTCTCCTCCATCGGCGCTCGGTCCTGTTCGTGGTCTCCGACTTCCTGACCGAGGCCAGCAGTCCCGCGCTGAACCGGCTGGCCGCTCGACATGACGTGATCGCGGTCCAGGTCTCCGACCCACGCGAGCGGGAATTGCCGCCCGGGTTGCTCACGCTCCGGGATCCGGAGACGGGGCGGCAAGTCACGGTGGACGCCCGAGACCCTCACCTGCGCCGCCATTTCCAGAGGCAGCTCCGGGCGGCCGAATCCCACTGGGAGCGAGAGCTCGAGCATCGCGGCGTGGATCGTTTGCGGCTGGAGACCGACGCCAGCTATGGCGACCGGCTGGTGGGATTCTTTCGTCGCCGGGAGCGCCGGCGCGCCTCCTGATGCGGACCCGGCTCGGCCTGCTCGCGCTCCTGGCTGCGGCGCGGGTCCCACCGATGGCTTCAGCCCAGACCTTCGACCTGGTGCCCGAGTCGCGAAGCGCTCACGTCGGCGACCCCATCTCGTTTCGAGCCTCGGTGCGGCTCGACTCCGGGCAGGCCCTGATCGACGTCACGCCACGGCCGCTGATCCCTCCGGGCGAGGGAATCGCTTTACTCTCTGCCGACACTCTGCACCCGCTACGCGATGGATCGCTCGAAGGGCGGGTGCGTCTCGCCTTCTACCGAACCGGCCAGCAACCGGTTCCCACCCTGGCCCTGCTCTACCGACGGAACCCGGCCGCGCCGCCGGAGACCCTGGTACATCGATCGGTATCGGTCGAGATCGTGCCGCTGCTTCCGGCTGGAAACCCGGAGCTCAAGGACATCAAGGGACTGATCAAGCTGGGAGCTGGGAATTGGGAGTTGGGAGTTGTCTTGCTGGCGTTGATTGCGGCGGTGCTGCTCTTGCGACGGCAGAAGCGCGCGGCGGGACCGGCGCCGCTACCAATCGCGGAACCAGTACGACCCGGGGCCTATGACGATGCGCTGGCGGCGCTGGCGGCGATCGAGCGTGAGGAGTGGCCTCGCCGGGGCGACGTGACGCGGCACTACGAAGCAACCAGCCAGGTCCTGCGCCGTTGTCTCGAAGAGGCTGCGCGGGTTTCGGCTCTCCAGGCAACTACCCCGGAGATCCTCGCGGCACTTCCACCGGCCCTGGTCTTCGACGGCCAACGGGATCGGTGCCGGGCGGTTCTCGCGGCCGCCGATCTGGTCAAGTTCGCCCGGGTCCGGCCTAACGCCGAGCGCGCGAGTGCCTTTCTCTCCGAGGTCCGCACCTTGTTGACGCAGTGGAAGGACGCGTCAGTTCCGACCGAGCCGACCGATGCGATTCGCTGAGCCCGGCTGGCTCATCCTGCTCCTGGTGCCGGCCCTCTGGGTCTGGCTGCAATATCGATCGCGAGTCGCCAGCGTGGCGTTGGCCTTTCCCACCCTGGCCTGGCTCCAGGGGGCGCCAAGGAGCGCCCGGAGCCGGTGGCGCTCGCTCCCGACCGGACTTGCCATGGGTGGCCTGACGCTTCTGATTCTGGCCCTGGCCCGCCCGCAGATCCCCAGCGGGGTCGAGACCGTCCGCCTCCGCTCCCGCAACATCATGCTGGCTCTCGATATCTCGAGCAGCATGAAGGCCACCGACTTCCAGCCCGGCAACCGGGTGATGGTAGCCAAGGAGATCCTGCGCCAGTTCGTGCGACGGCGAGAGGGAGATCTGGTGGGCCTGGTGATCTTCGCCGGGAAGGCCTTTCTCCAGGCGCCGCTGACCCCGGACCTCGATCTGCTCGACCGCCTGCTCGAGCAGGTCGACATAGGCCTGCTCCAGGACGGCACTGCAATCGGGACCGCGCTGGCCACCAGCCTCAACCAGCTCAAGAATCTCCCCAAGGACGCGAGCGTGATCGTCCTGGTTACCGATGGGGCCAACAACACCGGGAAACCGTCGCCGATCGAAGCGGCCGAAGCGGCCCGCGCAATGGGGATCCGGGTCCATGCCATCGGCCTCACCTCGCCCGACACCACCGCGATTCCCTTGAACGGGGTCTGGAGCGTCCGCACCCTCGCCCCCCGCCTCACCGGGCGGGACGAGGCGACACTCAAGCAGATCGCGGCTCGGACCGGCGGGCAGTACTACCGGGCCACCGACCCCACGGCGCTCGCGCGGATCATGGCGGAGATCGACCCGTTGGAGCGGATCGAGGTCACGGTGAAGGAAACTCGCCGGTACCGTGAGCTCTTCCCCTGGCTGTTGGCGAGCGGCCTGCTGCTGCTCCTCCTCGACCAAGTGCTGCGCACGACCTGGCTCCGGACGGTGCCAGCCACATGACGTTCGCCACCCCGGTCTGGCTGCTCCTGCTGCTCGGCCTCCCGGTGCTGGTCTGGCTGACCTCCTGGGCGGACCATCAGAGCCAGCGGGAGCTGGAGGAGTTTGGCGAGGC
>DATIWD010000069.1:0-50983 GCA_035519565.1 Gemmatimonadales bacterium
TTCTGGAGCATCCCCATGTCGGTCTGATTCCGGTCGAAGCCCCGGTTCTGCTGGATCAGGAAGCTCAACGCCCCCGCCATGACCAGGCTGAACACCACCATGGCCACCAGCATTTCGATCAACGTCATGCCTCGACGGTTCGACATAGCCAACGCTCCGGTCACGGGGCTGCGAGGGTCACGGTCCGTGAAATCGACGGGGTCATCCCGGTCGCGGTCACAGTCACGGTCACCCGCTTGTAGTCGTTCAAGGAATCGGCGATGCCCGACAGCGTGGCATCGGTCGTGATGGTCGTCACCCGCGTAAAGCTGTAGGGCGGGCTCGAAATGGTCGTGGTACCGGCGTACCGCGCGGCCACCGAGTCGTACATCGGCTCGGTCCGGATCTTACTGATCTGGGCGTCCACGATCCCCATGGCCTCGTTCCGCATCTTGTTCTGATTCACGGTCCGCACAAAGGCGGTAGTGGTGGCCCCCATGCCCAGGGTCACGATCGCCAGGATCGACACGGCGATCAGGACCTCGATCAGGGTGAAGCCAGCCTGCGCGTTCGGTTTCCGCATCAGAAGCCTCGATTCCAGGTGCCGGCCGCCGGGTTATAGCGGAACCACTCGGCGCGCCCCGTGGCCCGAATCAATTCGACCGCCCGCGTGTCGCCCTGCGCCTTGGCCAGGCCGGCCGCGGCGGTCACCGAGGTGAGGTAGAACCCCCCCGCCTCGCTGACGCTGCCGTTCCGGTAGAAGATGATCGCCGGATACCCCCCGACCGTCCGGGTCAGGTTGATGGCGGCGCCACCCATCGGGCGGGCGGCGGCCAGGGCCCGGCCGAAGACCACGGCGCGGTCCAGGGTGATGACCTTGACCCGCTCGCCGCTGTCCTGGGTGCCGTTGTTATTGGCGTCGTAGAGAATTCGAAGGGCCCGATTGGTCGCGTCCAGCATCACGATCACGTCGTACTGCTTGGCGACCGCTTCACGCTGGCAGGCCAGCAGCGTGGTCCCCACGGCCTGCATCGCGCCGTTGAGCTTGATTCGTCCGAGATTGATGCTGGGAGCGAGGATCGCGGAAAGAATGGCGATGATGACGACGACAATCATCAGCTCGGTGAGCGTGAACCCGTCTCGCCGCGAAATTGTCTTCAGCTGTGGTTGCCGCATCGTTGCTCCAGGCAGCCGGGCTGTCTCCAAGAGACCCCTGGGCTTTGCGTCCCGCCGTCGCCAGCGGTTTGCCGTGAACTGGACCAAGACCCTCCATAGGAATACAGGGTCACGCCGATCAAAGGTCAAGTGAGGGAACTCACACCTTTGACGCGAGAAATCAGTGGTCATCCAGTCGCCCTCCGGATGGGGCAAGAACTACGCCGATATGGCCTTACCGAGTAAGCGTTTGACCTCCACCGGCTTACTTCTGGGTCGAGAAATGTTTGCGTTGGCGGAGCCTCGCAGATTGCAGGAGGCCCCTTCACGATATCACTCGTGCCTCCACTGTGCAATGCTTTGTGGGACAACGGGTTGCGAATTCGACCCGAACGCAACGGAGACCCTTCGGGGAAACCGGCCCGCGAAACTTGCTGGGGTAGGGGGGCCTCCCTATACTTCCGCGCTCCGTTACTCCCCTCTCACCTAGCCTTTGCACCACCATGGCCGATACCACCGTGATGGAGAAGCTGGTGTCGCTGTGCAAGCGACGCGGATTCGTCTTCCAGTCTTCCGAGATCTACGGCGGCCTGGGCTCGGTCTGGGACTACGGCCCGCTGGGTGTCGAGCTCAAGAAGAACGTCAAGGACCGTTGGTGGCGGGCCATGGTCCACGCCCGGGACGACATCGAAGGTCTGGATGCCGCCATCCTGATGCATCCCAGGGTCTGGGAGGCGTCCGGCCATGTGGCCGGGTTCACCGATCCGCTGGTGGACTGCAAGCAGTGCAAGAACCGCTTTCGCGGGGACGACCCCCGCATCAAGGGCACCCCGGGCGAGCCCGATGCCCAGTGCCCCGTCTGCGGGACCAAAGGCTCCCTCACTGCCCCCCGCCTCTTCAACCTGATGTTCAAGACCTTCATGGGTCCAGTCGAGGAGCAGGCGGCAGTGGTCTACCTCCGGCCGGAGACGGCTCAGGGGATCTACGTCAACTACCAGAACGTCCTCAACGCGTCTCGTCAGAAGGTCCCGTTCGGGATCGCCCAGATCGGGAAGGCGTTCCGGAACGAAATCACTCCCGGCAACTTCATCTTTCGGACGCGCGAGTTCGAGCAGATGGAGATGCAATTCTTTGTGGCTCCCGAGACCGCGGGCGAGTGGTTCGAGCGTTGGCGGGAGTGGCGCATGGAGTGGCACAAAGACCTGGGATTGGCGCCGGCTCGGCTCCGCTGGCACCAGCACGGGCCCACCGAGCTGGCCCACTACGCCAAGGCGGCCTTCGATATCGAGTACGAGTTCCCCTTCGGCTGGCAGGAGATCGAAGGTATCCACAACCGCGGGGACTACGACCTGACCCGGCACCAGGAGTACTCCGGCAAGAAACTGGACTACTTCGACCAGGCCGCCAATCGGCGTTTCGTGCCCTTCATCGTGGAGACGTCGGCCGGCGCCGATCGGGTAGCCCTCACCACTCTGGTAGATGCCTATCGGGAGGAGACCGTCGAGGGCGAGACCCGTGTGGTGCTCGGCTTCCACCCCTCGATCGCGCCGATCAAGGCGGCGGTCCTGCCCCTGGTCAAGAAGGATGGGATGCCGGAGGTGGCCGAACGCCTGTACCACGATCTTCGCGCCGCCTTTCCCTGTTTCTACGACGACAGCGGCGCCATCGGCCGCCGCTACCGTCGGATGGACGAGGCCGGCACGCCCTTCTGCGTCACCGTGGACGGCGAAACCCTGAACGACGGCCAGGTCACGGTGCGAGACCGGGACTCGATGCAGCAGGTCCGGGTGGCGCAGGCTCAAGTGGGCGCCTACATCAGGGAACGGATCAGCTGAACCGTCACGGAATCCCTTGGCCGGCCCTGCGGGCCGCTCCTATACTTCACCGACTCGACCGGTAACTCACAACCATGATTCACGAAGCATTCACGAGCGTCGCTCCCGCCGAGGTACTGCAGCGCGCCAAGCAGTTCTTCGCCGAACGGGTGCCCAATACGTCGGCCTATCCCGAGAGGGAAGGTCCCTCCTTCCTCACGCTCCGAGGCCAGGGAGGCGAGGAGATCGCCATCTCGGTGGCTGCCGGCGCCGGCTACACCAGGATCCGGGCCTCGACCCTGTTCTTCGATCAGGCGCTCGATCGCTTTTTCTCGACTCTCCCCGCGGCCAACAAGGGGGCGGCGTGAGCGACCGGCTCCCGGTCCGGGTCATGGTCGAGGATGCCTGGGATCAGGTAGCGCTGGAGCCTTCCGCCGCCACACCACTCTCCAACCTGAAGCGTGAAGCCCTCGCGAAGACGCGGGCCGCCGGCGATCCGGACGCCTACCTCCTCAAGTACCGCGGCGCCGAAATCCTCGACGAGGCACGGTCCCTGAGGGACGCCGGCGTAGTGCCGCACTCGACGCTCATCGTTCTCTCTCGACGCCGTCGGCCGGTGCGATGACCGGGTCCCCGCCGGTTGCCCGCAAACAAGGTGGCCGCTGGAGAGTCGTGAGCCTCGCTACCATCGGGCTGCTGTGGCTCGAGGGCCTGGCGCTGGGCTCAGCGGGTCTCTGGGGAGGACGACCCGGGCTCACCGCCGCCGGAGTTGTCCTGGTCCTGGGCGGCTGCTTCACGCTCTGGATCTGGCGCCGGTATCGGCGTGCCCTGGAAGAGATCCAGGCCGAGCGCGCCGGCATGCGCAACGAATTGCAGGAGATCCGCTCGTTGCTTCGATCCCGCTAGGCCAGGGGCGCGTCGCGAACGCGCCGCTACCATGCCGGCTACCGTCTACACCCATCCCGATTGTCTGCGGCACGATCCCGGCCCCGATCACCCGGAAACCCCTGAGCGTCTCCGGGCGATCCTGGCGCGCCTGGCGCAGGAGCCGGGTCTCCCGGTCGTACAGGCCGAGCCGGCCCCTCGGGAGCCGCTGCTGGCGGTGCATTCTCCGGAACACCTCGACCGGGTCCAGCGCATGAGTGAGTCGGGGGGCGGGGTCCTCTTCCTCGATACGGTGCTCAACGAGGCGAGTTGGAACGCCGTCCTGGGTGCCACCGGCGCGGTGCTCGCCAGCCTGGACCACGTAACCTCCGGCCAGGGCCACGCCTTTGCCGCGATCCGGCCGCCCGGGCATCACGCCATGCGAACCCGCGGCATGGGGTTCTGCCTGGTCAACAATGTGGTGGTAGCCGCGCGTGAGGCGCAGCGCCGCGGGCAGGAGCGCATCCTCATCATCGACTGGGATGTGCATCACGGGAACGGCACCCAGGCCCTGGTCGAGACCGACGCCCGCATCCGGTACGTTTCGCTCCACCAGCATCCCTGGTATCCTGGGACCGGGCTGGCCGCCGAGCGCGGGGTGGGGAACATCTTCAACGTACCTCGAGGCCCCGGGCTCCCGCCCGAGACCTACGTGAAGGATCTCTGGGACGCGATCGCAAAGGCGACGGCCAGCTGGACACCCGGGCTGATCCTGGTCTCCGCCGGCTTCGATGCGATGCGGGGGGACCCGCTGGGCGGCTTTACCCTCGAGCCGTTGCACTACGCGGAATTGACACGGAGACTTCGCGAGCGGCTGCCCGCAGTCCCGATCGTGGGAATGCTGGAAGGGGGATACGATCCCTCGAGAATCGCCGAAGGAGTGGCCGCACACGTGGTCGCGCTGGGATGAGCCACGCACTGGAACCGGGGAGGGCAGGGTGACCCACCAATTGCGGATGGAGGCCGAGGTCCTGGAGCTCCGGACCCGCCACCCGTTCATCATCGCCCGGGGCGGAAGCAGCGAGCACCGCACGGTAATGGTACGGCTTATCGACCGGGACGGTCGGGAAGGATGGGGTGAGGCGGCCCCGGCCAGCTATTACGGTGAGTCTCCCGAGACGGTGCTGGCCGCCTTACAGTCGTACGCCACCGTGCTCCCCGCCGATCCCTTCGACCTGGAGAATGCGGAGCGCGCCCAGTACGTCCTGATGAACCGCAATGCCTCGGCCCGGGCCGCGTTGTCCACCGCCTTGCATGACCTGGTCGGGAAGCGGTTGGGAGTTCCCCTCTATCGCCTCTGGGGTCTCGACCCGGACCAGGCCCCGCGCTCCACCTTCACCATCGGCCTGGACACCGCGGAGCGGATGCACCAGAAGGTGCTGGAGGCCGAGCCGTATCCCATCCTCAAGGTCAAGCTCGGGACCGACCGGGACATCGAGATCCTCAAGACCATCCGGAACGCCACGCACAAGGAAATCCGGGTGGATGCCAACTGTGCCTGGACCGTCAAGCAGGCGATTCGGATGCTTCCGGTGCTGGAGGAGTTCGGCGTAAAGGCACTGGAGCAACCGCTGGTCGCCGAAGACCTGGATGGCCTGGGCGAGGTTTCGCGCCGGTCGAGCATTCCGGTGATCGCCGACGAGAGCTGTGAAACCGCGGCTGACATCCCCCGCCTGGTGGGCAAGGTGGACGGGATCAACATCAAGCTGGCCAAGTGCGGGAGCTTGAGGGAAGCGCTCCGGATGATCGCGCTCGCGCGAGCCCATCACCTGACGGTGATGGTGGGGTGCATGATCGAGAGCTCGCTCGCCATCACCGCGGCCGCCCACTTCACCCCGTTGGTGGATCTGGTCGACCTGGACGGCGCCGCCTTGCTGGCTGAGGATCCCTTCGTCGGGGCCACCATTGCAGGCGGCCAGGTGCGGCTTCCCAGCGGCCCCGGGCTTGGCGTGACCCGGCGATGACCACCGGCTTCGGGCAGGTGGCGGTCCCCCTGCCCGTGGCCCAGCCGTACACCTACCAGGTCCCCGAAACCCTGGCCGATCGGGCCGCGCCCGGAAGCCGGGTAGTGGTTCCGGTGCGGGGCCGCGAGCTGATCGGGGTGCTGATAGAGGCCGGGACGCCTGCCCCTTCCCCCGAGGTTACTCCCCGTTCAATTCTCTCCGTTCTCGACATTGAGCCCGCTTTCCCCGGTCCTTTGCTGGAGACCGCGCGCTGGGTCGCGGGGTACTACGGGGCTCCACTCGGACTCACCCTCAAGGCCATGCTCCCGGCCGGGCTCTGGGGAGCTTCGCGCGTCATGGTCGAGGCGACGCGGCCCGATCTGGTCCCGGGCGGATTGGGCGGTGAGATCCTGGCTTGGCTGGATCGCAAAGGCGGGGCGGTCACCGCGTCGGCGGTGGCAAAGGCCTTCCGACGGAGCCCCTGGGATGTGTTGAACCGGCTGGCGCGGGTGGGGGCCGTGACCCTGACCGTCACGCCGGCCGAGCCCCGAACTGCGGCGGGCACCGAACGGGTGCTCTCACTGGTCGGTGAGCGCCTGACCCTGGTGCAGCGCGAGAAGACCTTCGGCCGGGCCCGCGCGCAAGGCCGGCTCTATGACGTACTGGACTCGCTGGGCGGCCTCTCGGCCACGCGGCACCTCGAGGAGCAGCTGGGGTTCTCGGCGGCGGTGATCCGCGGCCTGGTTCAGCGAGGGCTGGCCCGGGTAGAGGAAGTGGAACGGCTCCGGGATCCCTTCTCTCAGGAGCGCGGCACTCCCCCCCCTTCCGAGCTGACCGACGCTCAGAAGTCGGCGGTCTCCGCGATCACGGGGGCAGCGCCCGAACTGGGCACGCTGCTCTTCGGGGTGACCGGGAGCGGGAAGACCCTGGTCTACCTCGAGGCTATTCGGCTCGCGCTGGCGCGGGGAGAGGGCGCGGTGATCCTGGTACCGGAGATTGGGCTCACGCCCCAGACCGTGGGCCGACTCCGGGGCGCTTTTGGAGACCAGGTCGCGGTCCTGCACAGCGGCCTCTCCGAAGCAGAGCGGGCCGATGCCTGGCGCGCGCTCCGGCGCGGCGAGCGCCGCGTGGCGGTGGGCCCCCGCTCCGCCATCTTCGCGCCGGTCGCACGGCTCGGCGTGATCGTATTGGACGAAGAACACGAGGCCAGCTACAAGAACGGCGAGGCGCCGCGTTACCATGCCCGGGATGTCGCCGCGGTGCGGGCCAGGCTCGAGCGCGCGCGACTGGTCCTGGGGAGTGCCACGCCCTCTCCCGAGAGCATGCGCCGGGTGGGAACCCAACTCCAGATGGTGCGGCTCCCGGAGCGGATCGGGGCACGACCGCTTCCCCTGGTGGAGGTGGTGGATCTCCGGCACGCGAAGATGGCGGAGGGGACCGGGGCGGTCCCGTGGTCGGAAGCGATGGACGCCGCGGTGATCGGCGCGCTGGCGCGTCGGGAACAGGTCATTCTGCTCCTCAACCGGCGCGGCTTCGCGGCCTTTCTGCAGTGTCCCCAATGCGGGGAGGTCCCCCAGTGTCCCCGCTGCAGCATCTCGCTCACGGTCCACGAGACTCCCTCGCCGGGTCGGCTCCGCTGCCACTACTGCGGCTACGATGCGCCGCTGGCTCGGGACTGCGCGGCGTGCGGTCACCCGGCCGAGCGGATGCGAGGAGTGGGAACTCAGCGCGTCGAGCGAATGTTGGCGGAACGATTCCCCGCCGCTCGCCTGGCGCGGATGGATCTCGACACCACCAGCACCCGCTGGTCCCATCAGCGAATCCTGGGGGCGATGGCGCGGCATGAGATCGACCTCCTGGTGGGCACCCAGATGATCGCCAAGGGGCTCGATTTTCCCGAGGTCACGCTGGTCGGCGTGGTGGATGCGGACACCAGTCTCTATCTGCCGGATTTCCGGGCCGCCGAGCGCACCTTCCAGCTGCTGGCCCAGGTGGCGGGAAGAGCGGGGCGGGGCCCCCTCGGCGGCCAGGTGATCGTTCAGACCCGACGGCCCGAGCATCACGCGATCAGGCGTGCCGCCGCGCACGATGTCGAGGGATTCCTGGCCGATGAAATGGCTCTGCGGTCCTCGCCGCCGTATCCCCCGCTGGCATCGCTGGCCAACATCGTGGTCTCTGGTTTAGCGGAGGCGGTGGTGAGCCGAGAGGCATCACGGGTGGCCGAGTGGTGCTCGGGGCTGATCGAGGCACACCAGCTTCCGCTCACGCTGCTGGGCCCGGCGCCCTGTCCCATCGTCCGGGTGCAGGGGCGGTGGCGCTGGCATCTGATCCTCAAGGGACCGTCCGCCGCCATCGGGCGGCTGGTGCGCTACGCCGCGGGCCG
This sequence comes from Gemmatimonadales bacterium, assembly GCA_035519565.1. Classification (GTDB taxonomy): domain Bacteria; phylum Gemmatimonadota; class Gemmatimonadetes; order Gemmatimonadales; family GWC2-71-9; genus DATIWD01. The sequence continues at coordinate 8,199 of DATIWD010000069.1, forward strand.
GCTCGAGGGAACCGGGAAGACCCGGGTGGTGATCGATCGGGACCCGGTCGCTCTGTTGTAGAGGGCGGACAAGTCGGACAGGGCGGACAGGGAATTCGATCCCAGCGGATTCCTGCGAGTAGCGGCTTGACCGCCACGACCGCCTCGTCCGTCCTGCCCCTCTTGTCCATCCTGTCTTGTCCGCCTTGACCGCCCTGCCCGCCTTGTCCGTCCTCTCCATCCCCCTGTTAGCTTCCCCCCATGTCCCCGGTTCACGTCAACTCCGAAATCGGCCAACTCGAGGCGGTGCTGGTCCACACCCCTGGCGAAGAGCTGACCGCGGTCACCCCCAGCAATCGCGAAGACTATCTCTACGACGACATCATCGGACTGGAGATCGCGCAGCGGGAGCATCGCCGGCTCGTCTCGGTGATGAGCCGGTTCTGCGAGGTCCATGAGATCTCGGACCTGCTGGCCGAGACCATCGCCCAGCCCGAGGCCCGCGAGTTCCTGATCACCAAGACCCTGGACGTCGTCCCCTCCGAGCCTCTAGCCGCGCGTCTGAATGCGCTGCCGCCGCAGGGGATCGTGCACAAGCTGATCGAAGGCGAGGAGGAGGAGGTTGGCCCGCTGGCCCGGGCGCTCAACGAAGTCGGGTTCACCTTGCCGCCGCTGCCCAACCTCTTCTTTCCCCGGGACATCGGGATAGTGGTAGGGGAACATGTGGTCGTCGGGTCCATGCGTTACGGCGTGCGATGGACCGAGGAGCTGCTGATCAAGACCCTGTTCCGGTTCAACCAGCGCCTGGCCAACGCCGGAATTCTCTACGACGGCTCCGAGGAGCGGCGGAACAACTACACGCTGGAGGGCGGAGACGTCCACGTGCTCCGGCCCGACCTCCTGGTCTGCGGCTTCAGCGAGCGGACCTCTCCGGCGGCGCTCGACCAGCTCTGCGACGTGGTGTTCCAGCAGACCGCCGTCACCGATGTGATCGTGGTGGTGATGCCCAAGGCGCCCACCGCCATCCACCTGGACATGGTCTTCACCCAGGTGGACCGGGAGCTCTGCACCGTCTTCTCCCCCTTCTTTGCCGGGCCCGAGCGGTTGCCGGTGCTGCACCGCCGCAAGGGGCTGGACGCGGTGCGCGAGATGCCCAACTTCTTCGCGGCGCTCCGCGCGGTGAACCTGCCGATGGAGCCAATCTTCGCGGGGGGTGGCCACCGCTCCACCCAGGAGCGCGAGCAGTGGGCCTCCGCCTGCAACTTCCTGGCGGTGCGCCCGGGGACCATCATCAGCTATCGGCGAAACGAGGTGACGCTGGAGGAGCTTCAGAAGGCGGGGTTCCGGGTGGTGAGCGCCACCGACTTCCTGGCCTTTCCCGATGACTGGCTGGACACCAAGCACCGCACCGCGATTACCATCGAGGGCGACGAGCTGGTCCGGGGCGGCGGCGGCCCCCGCTGCATGACGCTTCCGGTCCGGAGGGCCGACCCCTGATCGGGATCACGGCCCATCCCGATCGTACGCTGGCCGTCCGGGCGCTCGAATTCCTGAGCCAGGGACCGCGGTCTCCTCGGGAGCTGTCGCGGGTGGTGCTGGATCTTCCCATGGCGACCGACGTGATCGCGGAGCGATTGGCCTTCGCGCTCCTGGGCGCCGATCCCCGGGTTCGACAACTGGAGGACGGCCGCTGGGCCGTGGTAGCGGAGGTCCAGGGGTCTCCCCTCCTCGAGGACTGCGTCTTCGCCGTGGTGGACGTGGAGACCACGGGGATGGGGCCCCGCCGGGGCGACCGGATCACCGAGCTGGCGGTCGTAATCGTGCACGGAGCTCGTCGGGAGCTGGTGCTCGATTGCCTGATCAATCCTGGGTGCCCGATCCCCTTCCGGATCGCTCAGCTGACCGGCATCACCGATTCCATGGTGTGCGGTGCACCCACCTTCGAGCAGATGGCGGAGCGGGTGCTCGACGCCCTCTCCGGCCGGATCTTCGTGGCCCACAACGCCCGCTTTGACTGGAGCTTCGTCAACGCGGAAGTGCAGCGGGCCCGGGACCTCGCGCTGGAAGGACCGCGTCTCTGTACCGTGAGGCTGGCCCGCCGATTGTTGCCCCAGCTCGAATCGAGGAGCCTCGACAGCCTGACCCACTTCTTCGGTCTGGAGAACGGCGCCCGGCATCGCGCCGCCGGCGATGCGCTGGTCACCGCCGAAGTGCTGCAACGCCTCATCCAGCTTTCCCGAGAGCAGGGCATCCGGACCCTGGCCGAGCTGCAGACCTTCGCCACCCGCAAGGCGGGGAGCTTCCCTCCGCTTGCCTGACACGTCCGTGGTTCCCTCCAGACCGCTGGTTCGCAGCTTCCGCGTGGGTCGCCTGACCTGCCACGCGCTGGAGGGGGGACTCCTGCGTCTGGACGGCGGGGCCATGTTCGGCGTGGTTCCCAAGACCCTCTGGTCCCGGAAGATGGTGCCCGATGAACGGAACCGGTTGCTGTTCGCCATGCGCTCGCTGCTGGTCGAGCATCCCGACGGCCTGGTCCTGATCGAGACGGGACTGGGGAACAAGCAGGATGCCAAGTTCCTCGATATCTACGGGGTCGAGAATCGAGGCACCCGGGGCCCCACGCAGCTGGACGATGCCCTGCTCGAGACCGGCTACCGAACCGATCAATTGAAGTGGGTGATCAATACCCACCTGCACTTCGACCACGCGGGCGGCAACACCGTGCGGGCCGAGGATGGCTCCATCAAGCTGACCTTCGAGAAGGCCACGTACGTGATCCAGCGGCGCGAGCTCGACTTCGCCCGGCATACCAACGAGCGCACCCAGGCCAGCTACTTGTCTCCCAATTTCGAGCCGGTGGCCGCGGCGGGGCGCTGGCGCCTGCTGGACGGGGATCAGGAAGTGGTGCCCGGGATCCGGGTCAAGATGACCCCGGGTCATGTCCCCTTTCACCAGAGCGTCGTGGTCTCGGACCAGGGCGAGACCCTGGTCTACCTGGGCGACATCATTCCCACCAGCGCCCATCTGCCGCTGCCTTACATCATGGGCTACGACCTGGAGCCGCTCCGAACCCTGGAAACCAAGCGGGCCCTGTTGAAGGAGGCTGCGCAGCAGGAGTGGTGGCTCTTCTTTGGCCACGACGCCGGGGTGGTTCGGGGGAAACTGGATGCGCAGGGGAAGGAAATGCGGGACGTGCTCAGGGCCGACGGGTAGCCGGCCTCGGTTGCGGTAAGCCCTTCCCCCCGCTACCTTTGCCACGTCGAAAGCGGGGGTCCTTCGGGCTCCCCACCCTCAACCCGCCTCGAGCGGTGTGACCGGGTCCAACGCGCGAAGTCGGCTCTTCCGGGAGGATCCCGGGCGGCTTCGATTGTCGGACATCCGGGTGGTCTGGATGTCCGCTTCTTTTTCTGCGGAGGTTGCTCACTGTCGACAAACGAGCGTGAAAAGCGGGTGCGCGTCAATCGCCAGATTCGCATCAGCCCGGTGCGCGTCATCACCGCCGCCGGAGAGCAGTTGGGTGTGCTGCCGATCGAAGAGGCCCTGGCGGCGGCTCAGGAGCGCGGACTGGATCTCGTCGAGGTGGCTCCGACGGCCCGGCCTCCCGTGGTCAAGATCATGGACTACGGCAAGTTCAAGTTCGAAGAGGCCAAGGCGGCGCGCGCGGCGAAGAAGAAGCAGCACATCATCCAGATCAAGGAAGTGAAGTTCCGTCCGGGCATCGATGACCACGACTTCGAGTTCAAGACCCGGCACGCGCGGGAGTTTCTGCAGGACGGGAACAAGGTGAAGGTGACGATGATGTTCCGGGGCCGGCAGATCGCCCGGCTCGACTTCGGGAAGGCGGTGCTGGAGCGGGTATCCGCGGCACTGGCCGACATCGGGAAGATCGAGGCGGAGGCGCGGCTCGAGGGGCGGAACATGACCATGGTGATCGCCCCCAAATAGGGCGAACAGGCCGACGGGCGGCCCGGTGCGCCGGCGCCCAGCCCGTGGCACGAGTGGAGAACGCAATGCCGAAGCAGAAGACCAAGCGGGCCGCGATGAAGCGGTTCACCAGAACGGGGACGGGGAAGTTGCGCCGGTTCCACGCCAACCATTCCCACATCCTGACCAAGAAGACTCGCAAGCGGAAGAATCGCCTGAAGAAGGGCGATCTCGTGAGCGCGGCCGATTTCCGGCGCGTCAACCGCCTGCTGCAAGCGTAAGGGAGCCCACATGCCTCGCGTCAAATCGGGGGTCGCGCATCACGCGCGCAAGCGGAAGATCATGCGGGCCGCGAAGGGCGCCCGCGGGGGCCGGAGCAAGCTCTACAAGGCCGCCAAGGAGACCGTCGAGCGGGGGATGCGGTATGCCTACCGGGATCGGCGGAAGAAGAAGGGCGAGTTCCGCCAGCTCTGGATCACACGGATCAACGCCGCGGCCCGTCTGAGTGGGATGAGCTACAGCCGCCTGATGGCGGGGCTCCGCAAGGCCGGCGTCGAGATCAACCGGAAGGTGTTGGCTGATCTGGCGGTGCAGGACGCCGAGGCGTTCGCGCGCATCGCCGAGGTGGCGCGAGGCCAGCAGTAGGTCTCGCGCCGGGCCGCGGCCCAGCGGGCCCCGGCCCGCCCCTTTCTGCTTTCGTGTCCATGCCGGAAACACCCGATTATCAGACCGAGCTCGAGTCGCTCGTCTCGCGACTGGAGCGGATCGCGTCGCTCGGCGCGGCCGAGCTCGAGGCTGAGCACGTCGCCATCCTGGGTCGGAAACAGGGCCTCCTCACCAACATCCTCCGCGCCCTGCCCGGTCTCGAGGCGCAGGCCCGCGCCCAGCTGGGCCGTCAGGCCAACCAGATCAAACAGCAGTTCGAGACCGCCTTTGCGGCGCGGCGCGACGCGCTCCGTCAGGCCGCCGCCACCGCCAGGAGCGGTCTCGATCTCACCATGCCGGGGCGGCGCCGCTGGGTCGGCGTCGAGCATCCGGTCACCCAGGTCACCGAAGAGATTCTCCGCATCTTCCGCGAGCTGGGCTTCACCTGCGCCCTGGGCCCCGAAGCCGAGACCGAGTGGCTCAACTTCGGCGCGCTGAACTTCCCGCCCAATCATCCCGCCCTCGACATGCACGACACGCTGTATGTCGACACCCGGGACCGCCGCCTGAGCAGCCACGAGCGGCGGCGAGGCCGGAGCTCCGGGGTGGAGCCCGATTTCGAACGCCGTACCACCGCGGTAGACCGGCGCCGGCCGGAGTCCGAGGGGCGGGTCCTGCTTCGGACCCACACCTCACCAGTGCAGATTCGCTCGCTGCTGGCGCATAAGCCGCCGGTGCGCGTGGTGGCGCCGGGCATGGTCTACCGCAAGGACGCCTTCGATCCGTCCCACGCCCCCGCCTTTGCTCAGGTCGAGGGCCTGGTGGTGGATCGCGAGATCGCCTTCGTGGACCTGAAAGCGACGCTGGTCCACTTCGCCCACCGCTTCTTCGGCCCCGAGACCGGCACCCGGTTCCGCCCCTCCTATTTCCCCTTCACCGAGCCCTCAGCCGAAATGGACGTGCATCACCAGCTCTGCCACGGGAAGGGCTGCGCCGTGTGCAAGGGGACCGGATGGATGGAGATCCTGGGCTGCGGAATGGTGCACCCGGCGGTGTTGGAGAATTGCGGTATCGACCCCGAGGAGTTCACCGGCTTCGCCTTCGGCATGGGACCGCACCGGATCGCGCTCCAGCGGTTCGGGATCGACGACATTCGCTTGTTCTACGAGGGGGATATGCGGTTCCTCTCCCAGTTCGGGGCGCTGGGCCGATGAACATCTCGCGGCTGTGGCTGGAGGCGTTCCTGCGCCGTCCGCTCGACGCCACCGAGCTGGCCGAACGGCTCACCATGCTGGGCGCCCCGGTGGACGCGATCGAGCCGCTCCACCCCGGTCTGGGAGACATCGTGATCGGGTTGGTCGAGGAGATTCGCGTCCATCCCAACGCCGATCGCCTCAAGCTCTGCACCGTCGACGACGGCTCGGGGACGCCCAAGCACGTGGTCTGCGGCGCCACCAATGTCGCGGTCGGCGGCAAGTACCCCTTCGCGCCGATCGGGGCCACGCTGCCCAAGAATTTCGTGATCGAGCGGCGAAAGATCCGGGGCGAGGTCTCCGAGGGAATGCTCTGCTCCGCCCGGGAGCTGGGGCTGGGCCAGGACCATGAGGGGCTGCTCGAGCTTTCGACCACCGCCCGGCCGGGCACCCCGCTGCGCGCCATCCTCGCGGTGGCGGACGATCGTCTGGTGGTGGATGTGACGCCGAACCGCCCCGACCTGCTGGGTCACAAGGGGGTCGCCCGCGAGCTGGCGGCCAGCTTCGGCGTCGCGTTCCGGCTTCCCGAGATCCCTGGGTCGCCGGGCCCCTCCGCTCCGGCGCCCCGCCGCGTGGAAGGAGACCGGGGCATGGCTGGTGGGGTCACCATGGCGGTCGAGGACCCGGTGGGCTGTCCACGACTGCTCGGCGCAGTGCTCAAGGACGTGAAAGTGGGCCCCTCCCCCGCCTGGCTGGCCGATCGAATCACGGCCATCGGCATGCGCTCGATCAACAACGTGGTGGATGCCACCAACTACGTCATGTTCGAGTTGAACCAGCCGATGCATGCCTACGACATCGCCCGGTTGCAGGGTCCCTCGGTGATCGCCCGCCGGGCGCGGCACGGCGAGCGGCTGGTAACCCTGGATGGCGTGTCGCGGTTGCTGACCGAGGACATGACCGTGATCGCGGACGAGGGGGGAGCCATCGGCATTGCCGGGGTCATGGGCGCCGCGCACGTGGAAGTCTCGCCCGGCACTTCCGAGGTCTTCCTCGAGTGCGCCTACTTCGATCCGGCCCGGATCCGCCGCACCCGGCGTACCCTCGACCTCAGCACCGAGGCCAGCCAGCGCTTCGAGCGCGGGGTCGATCGCTGGGCCGGCGCGGAGGCGCTGCGCCGTTGTATCGAGGTCATCCAGGCCACCGCCAACGGGAGCCTGACCGACTTCCCGGCCGACATCTGGCCTCAGCCGACCACGCCGCCTCGCCTCACCCTTCGTCCCGAGCGAGTCGCCCAGGTGCTGGGGGTCGAGTTCCCGGTCAGCGTGCTGGAGCGCTACCTGGTGGCGATCGGAGCGGCGGTGCTTTCGAAGCCCGACGCCGGCCGGCTGGTCGTGGACGTCCCCGGCTGGCGGCCCGACTTGACCCAGGAGATCGACTTGGTCGAGGAGATCGCGCGGCTGCACGGCTACGGCCGGTTCCCCGAAGGGTTGCGAGCCCACCGGCCCACCACCGTCCCCGAGGACCTGCTGGATCTCTCCTCCCGAAGAGTGCGGCAGGGGCTGGTCTCCCTGGGCCTCTACGAGACGCAGTCGTTTCCGCTGGTTGCGCCGGACGCGCCGGATAGTGTCAGCCTGCTCAATCCGCTCAACGCGGAGGAGAGTGCGCTTCGCCGGCGTCTGCTTCCCGGTCTGGTCAAGCAGATCGAAGCGAACTGGTCGGGTCGGGTGCGGGACGTGAGGCTCTTCGAGATCGGGACCGTCTTCACCGCTGGAGATCCGGGTGGCCGTCCCCACGAGGCCTGTCATGTGGCCGGGGTCATCAGCGGCGCGCGGGAGCCGGGCCACTGGGCGGAGGGGGGCCGGGCGCCCGATGTCGACTTCTGGGACCTGAAGGGACTCTTCGAGAGCGCCGTCTCTCTGGCGCTTCCCGATGGAGCATTGCAAGTTGATGGGGAGTCGTTGGTTGCCCTCGATTCAGCGGGCGCGGCCGTGGGCCGGGCGGAGCGGATCCCGGTGGCAGGGCCCCCTTGGGCCGCCCCGGTCTTCGGGTTCGAGATCCTCCTGGTCGCTCACCAGGCTCCGGTCCCCAAGTTCCGGCCTTTGCCGAGCATCCCCGCGGTCGAGCGGGACTTGGCGCTGATTCTGGGCTCCGATCGGACGCTGGCTGAGGTGGAAGCCCACGTGCGGAGGCACAGCGGGGCACTGCTCGAGTCGGTCACCGCCTTTGACGAGTATCGAGGAAGCGGGATCCCGGCGGGAACCAGGAGTGTGGCGGTCCGCCTGGTGTTCCGGGCCCCCGATCGGACGCTGCGGGATGCGGAGGTGGATGCCGTGGTGTCCCGGGTAGTGGCGAAACTGGAGGACGAGCTTGGCATACAGCTACGAACGGCCTGATCTCTACGCGCTGGAGGAGCTCGAGCTGGTACTGCGCCAGATCGGGGGGGAGCTGGCTGCCTGGCGGCGCCGGTGCCTCAAGGCCGAAGCGGAGCTGGCGGAGCGGGGGAGCGGCAAGGGAGGGAGCCACACTGGTCCCGACCTGCTCCAGGCCCGGCAGCGCGTGGTCGATCTGGAGCTGGAGAATCAGGCTCTGCGCCAGCGCGTCGAGGGCGCCCGCGACCGGGTGCGTATGCTGGCCCATCGCCTGAGCTTCCTCGAGCATGATACCGAGGAGGGTGCGGCATGACGGCGCCCAAGAACGCGGTCCGAGTGATGATCGGCGGGGAGGAGTACACCGTGAAGTCAGAACTCCCTCCCGAGTACACCCGCGAGGTCGCGGCCTATTTCGACACCTCGTTGCGGAAGATCCGGGAGCTCCTGCCCTCGATCGAGCCGCACAAGGCGGCGATCCTGGCCGGACTCGCCATCACGGATGAATTGTTTCAGTCGAGGCGCGGGGACCGCGAAGTGGCCGCGCGACTCGGCGCGTTGACAGAAGATCTGGTGCGCCTGCTTCCGCCCGCGAAGCGGGGGAGTCGCACCAGCGGTAAAGTGACGCTCGACCTGGTCTAACACCGTCCCGAGCCAGCAACACACCGTCCCGGGCCCCGGCTCGTCCCCGGCCCGGCGCGATGGCGTGGACGGCACTCAACCTCGAATCGGCGCCTGGGCGCCGTGCTGGAGATAGATCCGGATGTCACCCCTGTTAGTGCACATCGTCGAGGGCGCCGCCGTCGGATTCGCGGTGACCACCGTCTTCTTCCTCTTCTACGCCCGACTCCAACGGAAGGCCGCGCGCGGCGTCCTGGCTGCCGCCCGCAAGGAAGCCGAGGGCCTGATCAGCGAGGCGGCGCAGAAGGGGGAGACCGCTCGCGCTGCCATCACTCTTGAAGCCCGGATGGAAACCCTCAAGCTCCGCGAAGAGCTCGACGCCGAGGTGCATTGGCGGCGCGATGAGCTGGAACGGATCGAGCGGCGGTCTGAGGAGCGGAGCCGGGCCCTGGAACGCAAACTCGAGGAGATCGACTCCCGGGAACGCGGGTTCACGGCCAAAGAGGTGGCCCTGCGCGACCACGAGTCCGCGCTGAGGACGCGCGAGTCGGAGGTGGAGAAGGCACTGCGCGAGCAGCAGCAGCGGCTGGAGCGGATCGCCGGGCTGACCGCCGAAGAGGCCCGAAGGGAAGTCATGCAGGCGGTGGAGGACGAGGCCCGGAGCGACGCGGCCGCCTTGGTGCGGGACATCAAGGAGCAGGCCAAGCGGAGTGCCGAGCGGGAGGCCAAGCGCATCGTCGCCATGGCGGTGCAGCGAATTTCGGCCGAGCACACCGCCGAGACTACCGTCTCCGCCGTCGCGCTCCCCAACGACGAGATGAAGGGCCGCATCATCGGCCGGGAGGGCCGGAACATTCGCGCCTTCGAGACGGCCACCGGCGTGGACGTGATCATCGACGACACGCCCGACACCGTGATCATCTCCTGCTTCGATCCGGTCCGGCGGGAGACTGCCCGGCGGTCCCTCGAGGCCTTGATCAGCGACGGCCGGATCCATCCGGGTCGGATCGAGGAAGTAGTGGCCAAGTCGCGCAAGGAGCTGGACGCCGAGATCCAGGAGCTGGGCGAGCAGGCCGCCTATGAGACGGGCGTGCACGGCCTCCATCCCGAGCTGGTCAAGCTGGTCGGGCGGATGCGCTATCGCACCAGCTACGGGCAGAACATCCTCGAGCACTCGAAGGAGGTCGCCTGGCTGGCGGGAATCATGGCGGCCGAGCTGCATCTCGACGTCAACCTGGCCAAGCGGGGCGCTCTCCTGCACGACGTGGGCAAGGTGCTGACCCATGAGAACGAAGGGACCCACGTGGAGCTGGGCGTCGAGGTCGCCCGGAAGTACGGCGAGAACGCCGCCGTCATCAACTGCATCCACGCCCACCACGACGATGTGCCCCACGAGAGCACCGAGTCGGTACTGGTGCAGGCGGCCGATGCGGTGAGCGGCTCCCGTCCCGGCGCCCGCCGCGAGGCGTTCGAGAGCTATGTCAAACGCCTTACCCACCTCGAGGAGCTGGCCAACAGCTTCACGGGGGTGGAGAAGTCCAACGTGATCCAGGCTGGACGTGAGATTCGCGTAGTGGTGACGCCCGAGAAAGTCGCGGACGAGGAGGCGACCCGGCTCTCGGAGCAGATCGCCCGGCGGATCGAGAACGAGTTGCAGTATCCCGGACAGATCAAGGTGGTGGTAATTCGGGAGACCCGCGCCGTCGACTTCGCCCGATGACGGCCCGGATCCTCGACGGCGTGGCCATGGGCCGCGCCATTCGCGAAGAGGTCGCGGCCGAGGCCGCCAGGCTACGCGCGCAGGGGATTACCCCGGGTCTGGCCGTCGTATTGGTGGGCGAGAATCCCGCCAGTCAGGTCTACGTGCGCAGCAAGGGCAAGGCCTGCGACGAGGCGGGCATGCACTCGGTCACGGTGAAGTTGCCCGAGCAGACCTCCGAGGCCGATCTCCTGGCCACCGTCGATCGGCTCAACGCGGATCCCGCCATCCACGGGATGCTGGTCCAGCTCCCGCTGCCCAAGCACATCCGGAGCGACGCCGTACTCCGGCGGATCGACCCGTCCAAGGACGTGGACGGCTTCCACCCGGTCAACGTCGGCAAGCTGGTTCTGGGCGATCCCACCGCGTTCCGTCCGGCCACGCCTTACGGGGTCCAGCAGATGCTGATCCGCGGGGGCGTCGAGATCAAAGGCGCCAACGTGGTGATCGTCGGCCGGTCCAACATCGTGGGGCGGCCGCTGGCCAACCTGCTGATCCAGGACGGCCCCGGCGGCAACGCGACGGTGACCATCTGCCACTCGCGCTCCCGGGACCTCCCGGCCATCGCGCGCGGCGCGGACATCCTCTGCGTCGCCATGGGGAAGCCCGAGTTCGTTACGGCGGAGATGGTCCGGCCCGGGGCGGTGGTGGTCGACGTCGGGATCAATCGGGTGGACGATCCCAAACATGCCAAGGGGTACCGCCTGGTCGGCGACGTCGCCTATGAGCCGGTCTCCAAGGTCGCGTCCGCCATCACGCCGGTGCCCGGCGGAGTGGGGCCGATGACCATCGCGATGCTGCTGGCCAATACCCTCCAGGCGGTCCGGCAGTTGGACAGTCGGGTGGAAGGACCACGCGTCGCCACGAATCAGCCGAAGTAAGCGCTCGGCAGTCTCCCGGATTTTCCCATGGTCGCCATTCAAGCCAACGAGGTCGCGTGGAGCGTTACTCAGCTCGCGCGCGCCTCGCGCCGTCTGATCGAGGGCGGGTTGGGCGCGCTCTGGGTCCGGGGGGAGATCTCCGGGTTCAAGGCCTATCAGAGCGGCCACTGGTATTTCACGCTGCGCGATGCGGAGTCCCAGGTGCGCTGCACCATGTGGCGAACCCACGCCCTCCGGGTCGGCACGCCGCCGCCCGAAGGCGCGCAGGTCTTCGTGTTCGGGGCGCCGACCGTCTGGGAAGAGAAGGGTGAGTTCCGGTTCAACGTCACCGAGCTGCTCACTACCGACGCCTTGGGGCGGCAGCATCGCCTGTTTGAGAAGGTCAAAGCCACCCTCGAACGCGATGGCCTGCTCGACCCCGCCCGCAAGCGCCCGCTCCCCGCCTATCCCCGCTGCCTCGCGGTGGTGACCAGTCTCGACGGCGCCGCCCTGCGCGACATCATCACCGTGGCCCGGAAGCGGGCGCCCGGCCTCCGCCTGCTGGTGGTGGGTACCAAGGTGCAGGGCGTCGAGGCGGAAGCGGAAATTGCCAAGGCCCTGGGTCGCGTCAACCGGCTGGGGGTCCCCGATCTCTGTCTGCTCGCGCGGGGAGGCGGATCCCGGGAGGACCTGGGCGCCTTCAACAGCGAGATCGTCTGCCGCGCCCTGGCCGCGGTCCGGATCCCGACCGTCTCCGCCGTAGGTCATGAAACCGATCTCACCCTCGCCGACCTGGTGGCGGACCTTCGCGCGCCGACCCCTTCGGCCGCCATCGAACAGGCGGTCCCCGACTTCACGGAGGTGGCCCATCGGGCCGCCGCCTTGGGGACGCGTCTTGCCGGGGCGCTCCGCCGCCGCACCCGGGTCAGCGCCGAGCGGTTGGCCCGCACCGCCGACCGCCTGGAGGCCAGTCTTACCAGGCGGCTCAGCCAACGGCGCCATCATCTCGAGCGCCTGACCGCGCAGCTCGATGCATTGAGTCCGCTCCGGGTCCTCGAGCGTGGCTACGGCGTGGCCTTGTCGGTCGAGGGTCGAGTGCTGAGGCGCCGGCACGAATTCCCGCCCGGCCTGCCGTTCCGGCTGCGGATCTCCGACGGCACCGTCCCGGCCCGGGTCGAGCCATCCTCATGAGCGAAGCCAAGGTTCCCTCGCTGGCCGACGAGCTGCGGCGGCTCGAGGAGATCGTGCGCCAGCTGGAATCGGACGAGGGAGACCTCGACCGCGCGCTGGCGCTCTTCGAGGAAGGAGTCACCCGCCTCCGCGCCGCCCGCGACCGGCTGGCCGACGCGGAAACCAGGGTCCAGAAAGTCCTGGAGGATGCCGACGGGACCCTGCGCCTGACCGATCTGGACCGTGAGTAAGCGGGCGCTCGCCACCCCGGCGGAATCGCGAGATGCGCTCCGCCTCCTGAGCGAAGCGCGCGAGCGCACCGACGCGCTGCTCGAGGCCTGGGCGGAGCGGGTGCAGGCCGAGGTTCCCGGACGGGACGGCGAGGCGCTGGCGTACGCGCTGCGGAGTCCGGGCAAGCGGGTGCGTCCTGCCCTCCTGATGGCGGCGTTCCGGGCTTCGGGTGGCGTTTCCCCTGCGATCGTCGGCGTGGCCGCGGCGGTGGAGACGGTGCACACCTACTCGTTGGTGCACGACGATCTCCCCTGCATGGACGACGACGATCTCCGGCGGGGCCGCCCCACCACGCACCGGCAATTCGACGTGCCGACCGCCACGCGGGTCGGATTCCTGCTGGTGCCCGTCGCGGCCCTGGTCCTGGCGCAGGCGTGCCGCGACCTGCGACTCGGCGCAGGGGCTCTGGGGGACATGGCCACCGAGCTGTTCCAGAGCGCCGGGGTCGAGGGGATGGTAGGCGGCCAGTGGGAGGACCTGGAAGCGGAGCGCCGACAGCTCAACGTGGAAGAGCTCACCGCGGTGCACCGCGGCAAGACGGGCGCCCTGATCCGGGCCGCCTGCGTGCTGGGAGCCCGGGCGGCGGAAGCGAGTCCGGAAGCGCTGGCGGCGATGGCCGGCTTCGGCGAAGACATCGGACTCGCCTTCCAGGTGGCGGACGATGTGCTGGACGCCACCGGCACCTCGACGCGCCTGGGAAAAACCGCCGGGAAGGACGCGGCGCTGGCCAAGTCGACCTTCGTCGCGCTGTTGGGTGTCGATGCGGCCCGGAAAGAGGCGGCCAACCTGGCTGCGCGGGCAGTCAGACACCTGGAGCGGGCCCGGATTCCTTCCCGGGCGCTCGCCGCGCTGGCCCAGTATATTGTGACTCGGGACTCCTGAACCTTTTCGGAGCGTACTGCAATGAGCCTCCTCGCCTCGATCCGCGACCCCCAGGACGTGAAACGGCTGCCCCGGGAGCAGTTGCCGGTGCTGGCCGCGGAACTCCGGGAGCGACTGATCGATTGCTGTTCGGTGACCGGGGGCCACATCGGCGCCAGCCTGGGCGTGGTGGAGCTGGTGATCGCGTTGCTCTACGAGTTCGATTCGCCGCAGGACAAGATCGTCTGGGACGTAGGCCACCAGGCCTACGCCTGGAAGCTGCTCACCGGGCGTAATGACTCGTTCCCGACGCTGCGCCAGGCCAACGGGATCTCCGGCTTCCTCAAGCGCACCGAGAGCGAGTACGACCACTTCGGGGCCGGCCATGCCGGGACCGCCATGTCGGCGGCGCTGGGGATGGCCACCGCACGCGACCTCAAGGGCGAGCACCACAAGGTCGTCGCGGTCGTGGGAGACGGGGCCCTCACCTGCGGGCTCAGCTACGAGGGGATGAACAACGCGGGGCACTCCGCCCGCGACATCATCCTGGTCGTGAACGACAACGGGATGTCGATCTCCCCCAACGTGGGCGCGGTCAGCAAGATGCTGGGCGGCATCGTGGCCAACCCGATGACCAACCGGTTCCGCGAGCACATCAAGCGGCTCACCTTCCGGCTCTCGGCGGTCTTCGGCGAAGGCGTCGTCGAGTTCGCCAAGAACCTCGAGGAGAGCGCCAAGAACCTGTTTTCCGAGGGGATGCTCTTCGAGGAGCTGGGCTTCCGCTACTTCGGGCCGATCGACGGCCACCATCTCGACAAGCTGATCGACACGCTGCACTTCGTGAAGGGCATGACCGGGCCCCGGGTGATCCACGTGTTGACCGAGAAGGGGAAGGGGTTCCACTTCGCCGAGGCCAACCGGGAGAAGTGGCACGGCCTGGCCGCCTACGATCCGGTCACCGGAGAGTTGCGCAAGAAGAGCAGCGGCCCGCCGACCTGGACCCAGGTATTCGGTGATGGAATCACCGCCCTCGCCGCCGATCATCCCGAGATGGTGGTGATCACCGCCGCCATGCCGTCGGGCACCGGTACCAACGTTTTCCAGAAGCGCTGGCCCGACCGGTTCTTCGACGTCGGGATCGCGGAGGGGCACGGAGTCACCTTTGCGGGCGGCCTCGCGACCCAGGGGCTACGTCCCGTCGCGGCGATCTACAGCACCTTTCTCCAGCGTGCCTACGACAACCTGATCCACGATGTCGCCGTGCAGGAGCTGCCGGTGATCTTCTGCATGGACCGGGCGGGGCTCGTGGGGGAGGACGGGCAGACCCACATGGGTCTCTACGACATCGCCTACATGCTGGCGGTGCCGGGGATGACCGTGACCGCGCCCAAGGACGGCGATGAGTTGATCGGTCTCCTCAAGACCGCCCTGACTCATAACGGCGGCCCCTTCTGCACCCGCTATCCCCGCGACAAGGCGCCGGCGGAGCCCCGGCCGGCGGCCGAGATTCCGGCGGTGCCCTACGGGAGCTGGGAAGTGCTGCGGGAAGGGAAGGACGTGGCGATCCTGGCCGTCGGGACCATGGTGCTGCCCAGCGTGGCTGCGGCCGAGCGCCTCGCCGGCGAAGGGATGGACGTCACCGTGGTGAACTGCCGGTTTCTCAAGCCGCTGGATACCGGCGTACTCGAGGCCGTGATCCGCAAGCACAAGACCTTGGTCACCATCGAGGAAGGCACCGTGGTGAATGGCTTCGGCGCCTATGTCTCCGCCGTCCTTCAGACCACGCACCCCGAAGTCCGCGTCCTGGCCCTCGGTGTCCCGGACCGCCTGATCGAGCAGGCGCCGCGCGCCGAGCAGCTCGAGGCCTTTGGTCTCACCCCCGACGGAATCGCCCGCCGGCTTCGCGCCCTCCAGAAAGAGGAGAGCCTCGAGGCGCGATGAAGCTCGGCGTGGTGGGCAATCCGCGGTACGGTGACCTCCCGGCCGTTCTGCGGGACATCGCCCGGGAAGCGCCCCGCCGAGGGATCGAGCTGTTCACCGAGGCGAACCTGATTCCGTTCTGGACCTCGGCTCCCCCGCTCATCGACCACAAGAGGCTGGACGCGTTGCTCACCTGCGGCGGCGATGGGACGCTGCTTCGGGGAGCGCGCATGCTGGGCGGGGCGGAGGCTCCGATCCTGGGGCTGAACCTGGGCCAGGTCGGGTTCCTGACCACCGCCACTCGCGAAGAATTGCCCGCCGCGCTCGACGCGCTGGTCTCGGGGAAGTTCGTGCTCGAGCGGCGACTCGGCCTCCTGGCCCAGATTCAGGGCGCCAACGGCGAGCCGATGCTCGAGCAGGCCGCCCTCAACGACGTGGTAGTCCACAAGGGCGGCGTGGCCCGGGTGATTCGGGTGCGGGTCCTGATCGAGGGAGAAGACGTGGGGCCCTACAGCGCCGACGGGATCATCGTCGCGAGCCCCACGGGTTCTACCGCCTATTCGTTGAGCGCCGGCGGCCCCATCGTGGTCCCGGGCGTCGAAGCGATGATCATCACGCCGGTCTGCCCTCATACTCTCGCGGTTCGCCCGTTGGTGGTTCCTGCCGACTACACCATTCAGATCGAACCGGTGGCTCCCTGGGACGAGGACCTGCTGATCTCCTACGACGGCCAGGTCGGCTCGGTGGTGGGTCCTGGCGATCGAGTCTGCATTCGTCGAGCCCAGCAGGCGGTGCGCCTGGTCCGGTTGGGTGACGAGGGCTACTTCAGCCGGATGCGGCAGAAACTCAACTGGGGCGATCTCCTGGATCGATCCACGACGAGATGATCGCGGAGCTTCGGGTCCGCGACCTGGCCACCATCGCCGAGGTCACCCTCCCGCTGGGCCCGGGGCTCAACGTCCTGACCGGCGAGACCGGGGCGGGGAAGTCGATGCTGGTGGACGCGATTGGCCTTCTGCTCGGCGAGCGGGCCGACAGCGGGGCCATCCGGCCCGGCGCGACCAAAGCGGTCGTCGAGGGCGCCTTCGAAGTCGCCACCCCGGCCGTCCGGCGCCGCGTCGAGGACCTGGGCCTCGATTTCGAAGACGATCGCCTGATCGTGCGGCGTGAAGTCTCCGCCGAAGGCCGGTCCCGCGCCTGGGTGAACGGCAGCCCGACCACCGTCTCCGTGCTCGAGCGGCTCGGCGGTCTGCTGGTGGATCTCCACGGGCAGCACGAGACGCAATCTCTTCTTCACGCCTCAGCCCAACGCGACATCCTGGACGCCTTTGCCGGAGCCGAGCCGGAGCGCGCGGCGGTGGCGGAGGCCTTTCATGCCGTGGCGGAGCTGAGCGCCGAGATCGAGCGGCTCACCACGCGGCGTGACGATGCGCGTCGGCGGGTGGACTATCTGCAGCATGTGGTCTCGGAGATCGATCGAGCCAAACTCAAGGCGGGAGAAAAAGAGACCCTGGCGCTCGAGGCCCGGCGTCTCAGTCACGCCGGTTTGTTGATCGAGCAGGCTCGCCGGATCCAGGCCGCCATCGAAGAGGAGGAAGCCGGTGCCCGGCGGAGTCTCGCCGAAGCGGATCGGGCGCTCGGTCAGCTGGAGCGGACCGATCCGGCGGTGGCCTCGTGGCGCGAGCTGCTCGATGCTGCCTTCGCCAACCTTAGCGAACTGGGCGAAGCGGCGGGACGCTATGCCGACGGGATCTCCCAGGATCCCGAGCGGCTGGCGGCCATCGAGGCGAGGCGGGACCTGATCGCGCGCTTGCAGCAGAAGTACGGCGCGACGATCGAGGAGGTCCTCAAGGCGCGAGCCGACGCGGCGGCGGAGCTGGAATTGCTCGACACCGCCGAGCTCGATCTGCGGACCCTGGCAGCTCGGCAGGCTGCGGGGCGTGCGGCCCTGGAGACGTCAGCCAAGGCGTTGAGCGAGAAGCGGGGCGAAGCCGCGGGCCGCCTGGCCCGATCGGTCAATCTGCTGTTCCCCAAGCTGGGTCTCGCGGGTGGGAAGTTTGAGGTCGGACTTTCGCCGCTCGCGATCGCGGGTGCTACCGGCCAGGAAACCCCGGTCTTCCAGATCCGGCTCAATCAAGGGATGGATTTTCGTCCTCTGTCACGCGCCGTCTCCGGCGGCGAGCTCTCCCGCATCATGCTGGCCCTCAAGGTCACCCTGGCTCGGCAGGATGCCGTCCCGGTATTGATCTTCGACGAGGTGGATCAGGGAATC
This sequence comes from Gemmatimonadales bacterium, assembly GCA_035519565.1. GTDB lineage: Bacteria > Gemmatimonadota > Gemmatimonadetes > Gemmatimonadales > GWC2-71-9 > DATIWD01. The sequence continues at coordinate 26,063 of DATIWD010000069.1, forward strand.
GGTGGCGAAGTCGCGACCCGGATCGGGGAGGCGCTCTTGAAGGTCGCGCAGGGACGCCAGGTGCTGGTGGTGACCCATCTCCCGCAGATCGCCGCCCGCGCTGATCGTCATCTGGTGGTCAGCAAGATCACCAGGGCCGGCACTGCCGCCACCGAGGTCCAGGTGGTTCACGGGGAGGATCGGATCATCGAGGTGGCCCGGATGCTGGGCGACCCGGACGCCAGGACGGCCCGGAAGCATGCGGAAGCGTTGCTGAGGGGCGGAGAGAGAGAAGCGGTGGGGTAGCGGAGTCCTGAGTCCTGAGTGCTGAGTCCTGAGTGAGGGTTCTGAGTTCGGGGTTCTGGGTTCTGGGTTCTGGGTTCGAGGTTCTGGAAGGTTTACCGCCCTGTCCGCCCGGTCCATCTTGTCCGCCCTTTCTGCCCTGTCCCTCCTGTCCGCCAGTCCTAGCTTCCGGGCCTCTTCCCCCACAGTCTGAAATACAGCCGCAACTCTCCTCTCATATTCCTCCCCTGCGGCACCCGTCCGCCGCTCGCGCCGATGACGGCTTCGTACAACCAGCGGGCTTCGATCGGGACCTTGCGCGTGAATCCGCTGGAGAAGGTGACGCCTCCGCTGACCACGGTGGCGCTGGCCGAGGACGCGGTGGTGAGCTCGCTGGCGGCGACGTTGGGTACTGAATCCGCCACCGTCTGGTAGACCACCCGATCCGCGCCTCGGTGCCAGTAGTCCAGGCCGGCATGAATGGCGAAGGTCGAGGCCAGTCGGAAGAAGGGCCGCACTCCGAGCGTGAGCTGGTCGCCGGGATCGATATTGAGATTGGCCAGTCGGTAGGCGTAGGGCATGGGAAAGGCCGGATCGCTCACTCGGCGCACCCGGAAGCGCTGCTGCCAGCGGTCGTAATACCCGGTAAGGCGCATGCCGAAGCGACCCTTCCCCAGATCCGCGGTCGCCCCTACGCCGAAGCGGTAGAAGCCAGTGCCCGTCCCCATATCCGTGAAATTGTTGGAGAGATCGGTGGTGCCGGTGGGCAGGGTGATCGCCCCGGTGATCGCCAGGCGGGCACCACCCATATGATTGGGCCGGTCCCACTTGTCGATCGGGGTGAGCACCGCGCCGACCTGGATGTCGCCCAGTTTGGTGATCAACTCATCGCTGATCGGCACTCCGGCCACCGGGCCGCCCGGATTGCTGATGAAGTTCTCGATGTCCTGCTGCCCCAGCCGCTGAGTCGGGAGATCGAGCGCCTGAGTGAATCCCCCCACGCCGAGGCTCCCGGAAAGGGTCGTCTGGAGTGAGGTCACCACGTTGGTCATCGCCTGGCCCGCGGTGCTCCCACCGGTGGGTATGAAGGGCGATGCGGTGTTCGGATTCACCAGCAGATTGTCGAGGTGGGTCCGGAGCGCGGTACCACTGGCCAGGGTGGCCTGGGCCAGCGCCTTCTGGGCCGGGTTGGCGTCGTAGACCCCGCCACTGATGTTGGCCTGGAGGGAAGCCAGCGCCGCGTCGAGTTGATTGAAGAAGGTGATCGTCGCCGCCCCACCGCTGCCGAATGCGGGGTCGGACGGGTTGAATCCGACGTCTCCGCTGGTCGAGTCGAGCGCGAAGCGCGGCTGTACCCGGACCCGCACGATCGGCACGTTGCCGAACAGTGTGAGGAAACTGGAGATGCCGATCGCGGCGCCGAGGTTGGTGGTGCCGATGTTGACCTGGGTCGTGGCGGTGGTGTGGCCCAGGTTGATTCGATATCCCGGTTGCCCGATGATGGCGGCGACGGTGGTGTCGGCGGTCACCAGCTCGGGCCAGAGATTGCTCCCGGCGGAGTCGTGGATGAAGTCGCCGGCGTAATCCTGGGTTCCATTCTGATAGAACCGCCGGTTGTAGTTCTCGAGCTCGCCGCCCACTTGCAGGCGCACCAGTCCCGGGGGCACGCCGACCGGCTCCAGCTGGGCCCGGGCCGCCGGCGTGGCACCCAGCGCCAGCCCCAGGACCATCAGCAGGATCCGTTGTCTCACGGAGTCCCCGGGAATACTCTCCACTCGTGCGTCCTCCGAGTCCGATTCGCCTCGCAACATCGCTGTTCCAGGGCGCGTTTGCCACCCGACCAGCCGTCGCGGCGTCCGCACCGGGCCGGGTCTTCCTGCTGGGCGGTGCCGACGCATCGCGGGAGCCCGCGATTGCGATGGCGATCGATCGCCGCATGGCCGTGGTTGTTGCGCGGGCTTGGACCTGGGAGGCGGTATCAGCTCGGGACTCGGTGGTTGACCCCTTCGACCCCGAAGCACCCGATTCGTCGCGCTGGACCGATCATCTGGCGGTGGTGGTGCGGGGTCTTCGCACACACGGGGTCTCGATGCCTGGGGCCAGGCTGGCGGTCGCTTCTTCGCTGGCGCGTCACGCGGGATTCGGCGCGGCGATGGCGCTTCGGATTGCCGCGGCCAAGGCGCTCTGCCTCCTGGCCGGGCGAAGAATTCCTGATGTGGAGCTGGTCGCCGCCATCTCCGCCGGCCCGTCGAGGGAAGGGTCAGCCGCAGAGTGGCGTGACGCCTCCACGATCGCTCTGGCGAAACGAGGAGCGGTGATGTGGCTCGATCCGATCGGCGAGCTGGTTGGCCTGCATTCCTCGAATATTCAATTGACCGTCGTCGAAACCGGCGCCCGACTCTCCTCACTCAGTCCTCAGTCTTCAGTCCTCAGCCCTGACTCCCAAGCCCTCACGCTCCTCCGCGAGAGGGGTCTCTCCCTCTCTCGCCTCGGCGACCTCGAGCCCGCGGCGCTCCTCGGCGCGCTGGCCTGGCTGCCTCCGCCCCTCCACGGGCAGGTGACGCGAGTGGTGGCCGAGAGCGATCGAGTCAGGCGATTGGTTCGAGATGGTGTCGTCGCTGCCCGGCTCGGCGATTTCTGGGTGGAGGATTCAGGAGCGACGGCGTCGGGTGACGAGGTCGAGTGCCTGACCTCGTCGGCCAGGAGCCATGGTGCATTGGGCGTCAGGGAAGTGGGCCGGCCCGGGTGGGGAGTCGCAATCCTGCTCCCGCCTGAGGGGACGGGGACGGGGGCGGCCCGGATCGAAGCGATGGTGGCGGAGGAATTCCGGGACGCCTACGGCCGGATCCCGACCCTGTGGCGCACGAGTCCGGCGGCGGGCGTGCAGAGCGAATCGCTCCGCGCCGGCGCCGGGGGCTCAGATCAGGATGCGAGCGCTCGCTAGGAGCATGGTGGCCAGGGTCAGGCCCAGGATCCACCACCGCGTCGTCCAGACCGAAGCCCGCGGTTTGGGTCTGGGGGCGACGCTGGCCCGGACCTTCGGCTTCAGCTGAAAATCCCCACCCAGCCCGTTGAAGAAGTCGAGCAGCTCGTCGGTGTCCCGCTGGACTTCGTGTCCCATCGGCACCAGGACGGTGAAGCCCGCCGGGTCATTCTGGTTGGGAAGCAGCACGTAAGAAGCCATGGCACGTTCGCCCCGGGGGAGGGAACGGGGCGCTCCTTCGCCAGCCCTTCATGCAACCCCGATACCAGCCGGGCGGCTTGCTATGCTCTTATGGAATAAGCGTTTGCTGAGCGGGTGCGGAGGAGGTGCAACGGTTTCGAAACGGATTTCGTCGGGCCGGCGCGACGGGGGAAAGCGGAGCGGTGGTGGCGGATTTTCCGTGCTTGCTCCCCCCGGCGCGCAATGCGATGTTCCGCCCTGCGCTCGGGTGGCGAAACTGGTAAACGCAAGGGACTTAAAATCCCTAGGGCTTTGGCCCTTGTGGGTTCGATCCCCACCCCGAGCATGGTCCGCAGATTTCGCAGACGGGTCCGTGGACTGCGCGGGATCCAGAGAGGTGTCACAAGTCGCAAGCTACGAGTCGCACTCGGCTCCAGGCCTGCGACTTGTGTCTTGAGACCTGCGATGTGACTTGCGACGTGTGACTGGCGACTTATTGCTCGGGACCCCTGACGCCTGACGCCTGACGCTTGACACCTGACGCCTGACGCCTGACCCTGACCACACTCAGTCCTCAGTCCCCAGTCCTCAGTCCTGTCTTTTCTCTTCCCCACTCGCTCCAGCCCTGACTCTCCCCGCCAGCACCGTGATGTTGTCCGTACCGCCCCGCTCGAGGGCCAGATCGAGCAGGTCCCGGCAGACCTGTTCCGAGGAGCTCATGGTCCGCAGCTTTTCCGCGATCTCGTCGTCGCTCACATGCTTGGTGAGGCCGTCGCTGCAGAGCAGAATGACTGAATTGCGGCGACTGACGTTGAGTCGAGTGACCTCGGGCAGCGCTTCCTCGCCTCCGATGGCGCTGACCAGCACATGACTGAACGGTGAGTCCGCCACCCGTTCCGCCGGCAAGGCACCTCGATCCACCAGGTCCTGGGCCATGGTCTGGTCCTTGGTGACCTGCTTGAGACTCCCTCCCACCAGTTGGTAGCAGCGGCTATCTCCCACCTGGACCACATACATCCAGGGCCAGACCGCGATCGCGAGGGTGAGGGTGGTGGCCATCCGGCGGGTGTCCGGGCGGTCGGCCGCTTCCGAGCGCACCTTGCTGTGGGCCTCGAGCGCCGCGGCGCGCAAGGCCTGGAAGAACTCCTCCTCTTCCGCCGAGCCGGCGGTGTGATAGCAGCGGAGGGTATGGGAGACGTATCCCGCCACCGCTTCCGTCGCGAGGCGGCTGGCGTCACCCCCGGCCGTTCCGGATCCCACGCCATCCGCCACTAACAGGATGGTGGCCAGCCGCTGGCCCCGGAGCGGCAGATGCTCGGCATCCGGCAGGCTGGTCCCGTGGATCACCACCTGAGGATGGACGGTACAGAGGAGAAAGTGGTCCTGGTTTTCCTTGCGGACCTTGCCGGGGTGGGTGAGCCCGAACAGATCGAGCTCGTCGTCCCGTGGTTTGGGACCCGCGGTCGGATGGACCGAGGTGGTGATCAGATCGGCAATGGTCACGGCCAGACCTCCTCACTCGCTAGGATGGCCCCGCCACGGCGCTCGCGCAAGGAGGCCCCGGGTCAGGCTCTGGCTGACCCCTGATTTCGAGGTAGCGGAAGGGGCCGGAACAACTTACAATGCACAGCTTCGGGCAACCTTCGACCGGGACGCGGCCGCTCACCGCGCCTCCGCGAAGCCCGACCCTCCAGAACCCTGAGCCTTGGAAGCCCGGCACGTGTCCGACCTCGCACTCTCTGCCACTCGCCCCTCTCCACCCAACCCGCGCCAGGAAACCCCGACGCGACTCGACGCCGCGGTCCGTGCGGCCCAGACCTACCTGCTCTCGCTCCAGCGGGAGGATGGTCATTGGTGTGGCGAGCTCGAGGGCGACACCATTCTCGAATCCGAGTACATCCTGGTCATGCATTTCCTGGGACGCGGCAGCGATCCCAAGGTGCGGAAGGCCGGTAACTATCTGCGGGCGATGCAACGCCCCCGGGGGGGATGGGCTATCTATCCCGGTGGCCCGGTGGAGGTGAGCGCCTCGGTCAAGGCGTACTTCTCCCTCAAGCTCCTGGGCGATCGCCCCGATTCGCCCCACATGGCGCGGGCCCGGGAGCGGATTCTGGAGGCGGGCGGACTCGACGCCTGCAATTCGTTCACCAAGATCTATCTCGCGATCTTCGGGCAATACGACTGGTCTGGCTGCCCGTCGGTGCCACCCGAGCTGATGCTGGCGCCGCGCTGGTTTCCGCTCAACATCTACGCCATGTCCTCCTGGTCGCGGGGGATCCTGGTGCCGCTCACGATCATCAGTGCGCGCCGGCCTCGCTGCCAAGTTCCTGAGCAGGCCGCGATCCCCGAGCTGGTAGCCCCCGGCTTCCGTCCGCCGCGCGCCGCCGGGTGGGGCGCCTTCTTCCATCGACTGGATGCCGGGATCAAGCGGCTCGAAGGCTTGCCCTGGAGCGGAGCCCGCCGCGCCGCCATCGCCCGGGCGGAGCGCTGGACGCTGGAACACCTCGAGGACAGCCACGGGATCGGCGCCATCTTCCCGCCGATCGTCAACACCATCTACGCGCTGCGCGCTCTGGACTACCCCGAGGATCATCCGGCGATTCAATCTCAGATCGCGGAGCTCGAGCGGCTGGAGATCGAAGAGGGGGACACGCTCCGTCTCCAGCCCTGCCTGTCGCCGGTCTGGGATACGGTCCACGCCATCAACGCCCTGATCGACTCGGGTTTCCCCGCCGATCACGAGGCGGTGCGTCGCGCGGCGGTGTGGGTGCTCCATCGGCGCGGCAACGATCGCGGCGACTGGATCGAGACCGTGCCCCAGATTCCGCATGCGGGCTTCTACTTCGAATACGCCAATCCGTTCTACCCCGACTGCGATACCACGTCGCAGGCCCTGACGTCTCTGGCCAAGGTCGATCTCGGCCTTGGCGACGAGGGCGGGCGCGCGCAGAAGGCCTCCTTCGAAGCGCTGGACTGGCTGCTCGCCATGCAGAGCAGCGACGGCGGGTGGGCCGCGTTCGACAAGGATTGCGACCAGGAAATTCTGACCCGGGTTCCCTTCGCGGATCACAACGCGATGATCGACCCCAGCACGGTCGACGTCACGTCGCGGGCCCTCGAGGCCCTGGCCGCGATCGGGTTCGATGTCAGCTATCCCGCCGCCGGGCGGGCGGTCGAGTACCTCCGCCGCGAGCAGGAGCCCGACGGTTCCTGGTACGGACGCTGGGGGTGCAACCATATCTACGGGACCTATCTCGCCCTGTGGGCGCTGCGGAGAATCGGCGTCGACCTCTCCGAACCGTCCGTGCGGAAGGGCGTGGAATGGCTGCGGCGCTATCAGAACCCGGACGGTGGTTGGGGTGAAGGACTGGCCTCCTACGACGACCCGTCTCTTCGGGGCCAGGGCCCCAGCACCCCGTCGCAGACCGCCTGGGCACTCCTCGGCTTGCTCGCGGCCGGTGAGCGCGACTCCGACCCGGTACGCCGCGGGGTCGAGTTCCTGCTCCGGCGCCAGGCGCCCGATGGCTCCTGGCCCGAACCGGAGTGGACCGGCACCGGGTTCCCCCAGGTGTTCTACCTCCGCTATCACTTCTACAGCCTGTACTTCCCGCTGCTGGCGCTGGGCGTCTTCGCCCGGTCCGGGAGCCGGCGGCGGGCGCGCGCGACTTCGGGAGCGGCCTGATGCGATTCCCCCTGCACATCACCACCGACATGATCGCGCACCAGCTGCGGCAGGCGGCCCGCGGCAACAAGCGCTATCCCTTCGTCCTGATGCTGGAGCCGCTTTATACCTGCAACCTGGCGTGCGTGGGGTGCGCCACCGAGCGGCACACCGGCAAGCTGGCCGATCGGCTGCCCCTCGAACAGGCACTCAAGGCGGTGGACGAATCCGGCGCGCCGGCGGTCTCGATCTGCGGCGGCGAGCCCACCATCTATCCGGAGTTGCCCGGACTGGTGGCGGGAATCATCGCCCGGCGGCGGCACATCTACCTCTGCACCAACGCGCTGCTGCTCGATCAGAAGGTCTTCGGCGTCATCCCGCCTCATAAGCGGCTCACCATCAACGTCCACCTGGACGGGATGCGGAAGACCCACGACGCGGTTTGCGCCCGCGAAGGAGTCTTCGACCAGGCCATCGCGATGATCAAGGAGGCCAAGCGCCTCGGCTATCATGTGATGACCAATACCACGGTGTTCAAGGAGACTGACGTGGGTGAGGTCCGGGCTCTCTGCGAATTCACCAAGAGCCTGGGGGTGGACGGGATGCTGGTGGCGCCCGGCTATCACTACCAGTCGGTGGAGCGGGACATCTTCCTCAGTCGGGACGAGATCCACGGGAAGTTCCGCCGTATCCTCGGCTTCTCGAAACACTACCGGATGACCTCGACCCCGATGTTCCTCGAGTTTGCCGCCGGCCTCCGCGACTATCGCTGCTCCCCCTGGAGCACGGTGACCTACACGCCGCGGGGCTGGAAGCGTCCCTGCTACCTGATCGCCGAGCAATACACCGACACCTGGCAGGACTTCTGGTACGGCACCGATTGGGACTACTGGGAGTCGCGGAAGGACGATCGCTGCCGGAACTGCGCCATGCATTCGGGCTTCGAGGCTTCCGTCGTGCGGGAGCTGAGGACCAGCCCGAAGGACATGGCCCGCATGGTGACCTGGAATCTCCTGAGCTAGCCGCTCAGGGGAGCAAGTCGTATGAGGGCGTTCGTGACCGGCGCCACCGGCTTCGTCGGGTGGCACTTGATGGAGGCGCTGCTGGCTCGGGGACACCAGGTGCGCTGCCTGAGTCGGCCGGCCAGCCAGAGTCTCCTCGAAGGGCGTCCGGTCGAGGTTGTGAGTGGGGACCTGACCGACCCCGCGCTGATGCGCCGGGCGGTCCAGGGTGTAGACGTGGTGTACCACTGCGCCGCCGATTACCGGCTCTACGTCCCCGATCCCCCCGCCATGTATGCCGCCAATGTGGAAGGGACCGAGAACGTGCTCCGCGCCTCGGCGGAAGCCGGCGTTCGGCGAGTCGTATACACCAGCACGGTCGGCGCCCTCGGTCTCCACGCGGACGCTACACCAGCCGACGAGCGGTCGCCCGTCTCGCTCGACGAGATGATCGGCCACTACAAGCGGAGCAAGTTCCTCGCGGAGCGGGTGGCCGAGGGATGGGTCGCCAATGGACTGCCGGTGGTAATCGTCAATCCCAGCACCCCGGTGGGCGACCGCGACATCAAGCCCACCGCGACCGGGAAGTTCATACTCGACTTCGTGCGCGGGAAAATCCCGGCCTACGTGGATACCGGGCTGAACCTGGTGGACGTGCGGGACGTCGCCCAAGGCCATCTGCTGGCGGCGGAGAAGGGAAAGGTGGGAGAGAAGTACATCCTGGGATATCGCAACATGAGCCTGCGGGAGATCCTGGAAACCCTGGCCACGATCGTGGGGCGCCCTGCTCCTCGAGTGCGGGTCCCCCATTGGGTCCCGCTGGCGGTCGCGGCGGTTGACACCGGCCTGGCCCGGCTCAGAAACACGATACCTCGGTTCGAGCTGGACGCGGTGCGCCTCTCTCGCAAGAAGATGTACTTCGACTCGAACAAGGCGGTCCGGGAACTCGGCCTGCCCCAGACGCCGATCGAGGAACCGCTCCGGCGTGCCGTCGAATGGTTCCGCGCTCACGGATACCTCGACGGGAAGGCCGCCTGATGACTGCAGCTCCGGTGAGTGGCGAGCCGGCTCGTCCCGCGACCAGCGGGAAGGGCACGCGGTCGGGCGTCGTCGCCATCCTGGCGGCGCTCCCCGAGGAGTTGTCCGCCATCCGCGGACGGCTGGACCGGATCGAGATTCGACGTGTGGGTACGGTCAAGGCAACGTCGGGAGTGCTGGCCAATCGCCCGGTGGTGCTCGCCGTTACCGCCGATGGAGCGGGCCGCGCCGCGCGCAGGGCGGCCGCGATGTTCGACCAGATGGCCCCGGCTCGCCTGGTGATCGTGGGTGTTGCCGGTGGCCTTTCGCCGGGACTTCACCCGGGAGATCTGGTGGTTGCCCGGCGAGTGGTGGACCTGGGCGACGCCTCGCCGGTGCCACAGCCCGATCCGGACTGGCTGGAGCGGGCACTCGCGTCTGGCGCAACGGCGGCCGTGATGGTCTCTTCTCCCAGGATACTGGTCCGGGCGGAGGAGAAGGCGCTGACCTACGCCTCATTGCGCACCAGCGCCCCGGCGGCCGCCGACCTCGAGACGGCGGCCCTGGCTCGTGAAGCCGGACGGCGAGGGATTCCCTATCTCGTCCTTCGCGCCATCTCGGACCCGGCCGAGGAGACGTTACCGATGGACTTCGAGCGACTGCGGGATGGCGAAGGCGGCGTGTCCCGCTCACGGGTGCTGCTGCACGCACTCGCGAGACCCAGCCTGATCCGTTCCCTGGTCATGCTGTCGAAACGGGTCTCGACCTGCGCCGAGCGGCTGGCCGTGGCCCTGCCCGCCATCGTGGGAGCGAGCGCGTGAGCCGGCCCGAGCTCAGGTCCGGCGGGAGCGCGGCTCCGGCCCGGGAGATGCCGACCACCAGAGAGCGGAAGGCCGAGCACATCCGCCTGGCGCTGGATCCGCTCCTCCGCCCCGAGCGGAGCTGGTTCGACGAGTATCGGCTCGAGCACAACGCGCTGCCGCAGATCGATTTCGAATCGATCGACACCGCCGTGACCTTCCTCGGGAAACGGTTGACGGTCCCGCTCCTGATCTCCTGTATGACCGGTGGCACCGAGGAGGCACGACGAATCAACCGGAACCTGGCACTGGCGGCCGAAGCCACAGGGGTCGCGGTCGGGGTGGGCTCTCAACGCGCCGCGCTGGAGGATCCCTCGACCCGGGAGAGTTTCCAGATCCGGCCCCTGGCTCCGACCGTACCGGTCCTGGCCAATCTGGGCGCAGTGCAGCTCAACTACGGCTATGGCCTGGCCGAGTGCCGGCGCGCTGTAGACATGCTCAAGGCCGACGCCCTGGTGCTTCATCTCAACCCGCTCCAGGAGGCGATCCAGCCGGAGGGCCAGCGCAACTTCGCGGGACTCCTGGAGAAGATCGGTCAGGTCGTCGCGGGTCTCGAGGTGCCGGTTATCGTCAAGGAAGTGGGCGCCGGAGTCTCGCTTCGGGTCGCACGCGCGCTCGAGCAAGTGGGAGTCCGGATCGTGGATGTGGCCGGCGCGGGTGGGACCAGCTGGGCCCGCATCGAGGCCACTCGCGCCAACGACTTCGAGCTGGGCGAACGCTTCGCCGATTGGGGGATCCCCACCCCGCTTGCGATTCGCGAGCTGCGGGCGCTTCCCGGCTTGACCGTGATCGGCAGCGGCGGCATCCGCCACGGCGTAGACGCGGCCAAAGCGATCGCGGCCGGGGCCCACATGGTTGGCCTGGCCCACTCGTTTCTCATGGCGGCCGCCGAATCCGCCGAGCGCGTGGTCGAAAAGGTCCACCAGACCGTTCACGAGCTCCGGATCTGCATGTTCTGCACGGGCGCCAGCACCATCGAGGAGCTGCGCCAGGTTTCTCTCCTCCCACGCCGGACGAGTCCGTGAGCCACACCCTCGGGATTCCCGTCCGCGCGGCCCCTGCGACGGCCACGCCACCCCTGATGGAGCGACTGCTTCAGGAGACCAGCCGCACCTTCGCGCTCACCATCCCGCTCTTGACCGAGCCGACGCGGTATGAGGTGACGGTGGCCTATCTGCTGTTCCGGGTGGCCGACACGCTGGAGGACGCGACCCGCTGGGACCGGGAACGGAAACTCGCCGAGCTGGAGCGATTGGGCCGGCTGCTGGACAATCCGGGACAGGCGGCCGCCGCTTCACTCGCGGCCGACTGGACCGCCGACCCGCCGATCGACCATGAGGGATACCGCTGGCTCCTGGCCGAGCTCCCCGCGGTGATGGCGAGCGCCGCGACTCTCTCTGCCGACGCCTGGCGCCTGATCGCGACCCATACCTCGCGCACTATCCGCGGGATGGCCTCGTTCGTGGCGCGAGAGGAGGGGGGCGCCCTCCGGCTTCGCGATCTGGCCGACCTCCGCGCCTATTGCTATGCGGTGGCGGGCATCGTGGGAGAGATGCTGACCGAGTTGTTCCTCCTGGGCCGGCCCGCCCTGTGGCCGGAAGGGGGAACCCTGCGGGCGGACGCCGCCACTTTCGGCGAGGCCCTGCAGCTGGTCAACATTCTCAAGGACTCGGCGACCGATTCCACGGAAGGCCGGTACTATCTCCCCCCGGCGCTCGGCCGGGACGAAATCTTCGCGGTGGCACGGCGCGATCTGGGTGTCGCCGCCGCCTATTGCCGGAGACTGGAGCGGGTCGGCGTCGACCGCGGCCTGATCGGCTTTACCGGGTTGCCGGTCCTGCTGGCGCGGGCGTCACTCGATCGAGTCGAGGAGCGCGGACCCGGCGGCAAACTGACCCGGGACGAGGTAACCCGGATTGTCGCCGAGCTTCAGGTCGCTCTCGACCGTCGCACCGTCTCAGCGCTGCTTCCTTCATAGCCCGTCGTTTCGACCGCTTCGACTGTCCCGAAGTAACTCCAATCTCTGGTGAGGTGAGCGCTCATGTCCGCTCCCCTTTCCGGTTCGAGCGCTCGTCCTTAGTTCTAAGGGTGAGCCGGGGCGGGCGCCCCGGTCTCTCACGTTTCATTTCGACTACATCGCGTTCGTCGCCGCCAGGGAGCCATCCATGACCGCCCCAGCACAGTCGGTTCTTGCCCCTCGTTGGCCGACTCTCGGTCTTGCGCTGCTCGCAGCCTTTGGTTGTGCCCAGGAGCCGAGTTCGCAGACGCCAGCCAACCTGCCGCCAATCGTCCTGGTGACGGCTCCGAACAACGGGGACAATCTGCAGCTCGGCGTGCCGGTGCAGATCACCGCCAGTGCCACCGATAACGACGGTTCGGTGGTGTCAGTCCAGTTCAGGGACGGCCCCTCCTTCATCGACGACGACCTCACCGCGCCGTATGCCGTCTCCTGGACCCCGGTGGACCTGGGGCCTCACACCCTGACCGCTCGCGCCACCGACAACCGAGGGGCGGTCACGGTTTCTCCCGGCATCCAGGTGACCGTGATCGTCACCGGGGACGCGCCGCCGACGGCGCAGCTCACCGCTCCGGTGGATCAGGCGCAGAACCTGACCGGCCCGCTGATCCTCACCGCCAACGCCAATGACGACCAGTCGGTGGCGGGCGTGCAATTCCAGGTGGACGGTCAGAATGTGGGACCGGAGGACACCGCCGCGCCCTACGCCGATACGCTCACCAGTCTTCTCACCTATGCCACCGGTGTCCATGTGGTGCGGGCCCGGGCGCGGGACAACACCGGACACTTCTCTGCCTGGGCGACGGCCACGGTGACCTTCACCGGGTCGGCGCTGCCGCAGGGCTTCAGCGTCTCCACCTTCTCCGGCCTGCCCAGCGGCCCCACCCCGACGGCCATGGCCTTTGCGCCCGATGGCAGGCTGTTCGTCTGCATGCAGGACGGGCGACTGGTGATCATCAAGAACGGGTCCCTCCTGGCCAAGCCATTCCTCACGGTGCCGACCCTGGCGAATGGCGAGCGGGGGCTCCTGGGAGTGGCCTTCCATCCCAGCTTCTCCACCAACGGCCGAGTCTACGTCTACTACACAGTGACCGGGCCGCCGACGCACAACCGGATCGCCCGGTACGTGGCGGACGGCGATACCGCGCTCAGCGCGGAGACCGTGATCGCCGATCTGCCCACGCTCAGCTCGGCCACCAACCACAACGGCGGGGCGATCCACTTCGGGTTGGACGGCAAGCTCTACGTCGGGGTGGGGGAAAATGCCAACGGGGCCAACTCTCAGAGTCTCACTACTGTGCTGGGGAAAGTCCTGCGCTTCAACGACGACGGCTCGATCCCCGGCGACAATCCCTTCCTGCCGACGACCACGGGCCAGAACCAGGCCATCTGGGCGATGGGGCTCCGGAATCCGTTTACCTTCGCGGTCCATCCCACTACCGGACGGATCCTGATCGACGACGTGGGGCAGAGCACCTGGGAGGAGATCGACGAAGGGATCGCGGGGGCCAATTACGGCTGGCCGACGACCGAGGGCCCGACCAACGACCCGTCGTTCGTCTCGCCGATCTACGCGTATCAGCACTCGAGCGGCCTGGTGACCGGGAGCGCCATTATCGGCGGCGCCTTCTACAGTACGGCGTCACCGACCTTCCCGGCGGAATACCGGGAGAACTACTTCTTCGCGGATCTGAGTGGGGGCTGGATCAACCGGATGGACCCGGTCAACGGCAACGCGGTCTACGCCTTTGCCGACAATCTGGAAACGCAGACCGGCATCGCGTTGGGTCCCGACGGGGCGATCTATTCGCTGACGACGGTTGGAGGGAGCTGGGTGGTGCGGCGGTTCCAGTTCCCCTGAGGCGGTCCGTCGATCTAGTAGTTGCCGGTGTTGTCGATGATGACCAGCGTCAGGGTCGACCCGATGGCGTAGTACGGTGCCGTCGTACCCAGCCGCTGGGTCAGTTTGGTGATCAGGCGAGGGTCACTGGTGCGGCAGGTGATGCCCAGCATGAAGGGGCCTCCGCTGCTGATGTAGTTCTCCCAGTCGTAGGTGAACGTGGGCTCGTTGAAGTCGACGCTTCCCGGGAGATAGGGAGCCAGCTCGGGCGGCACCACCCCAGGGCCGGTCTCCACCGGCCATTGGTTCTGGTGGTCCGCCTCGTAGGTGTAGGCCGCCAGCCGGATCGTACTGAAGTCGCTGGCGATCTTGGCGGCCAGGGCGTCCCGGGTGAGATCGATGTACTTGAAGACCGCGATCCCTGCCAACAGCCCTACGATGGTGATCACCACCATCAGCTCGATCATCGTGAAGCCCGCACGCTTCATCTCTTGAATCGCTCCCGGATCAGGTCATAGCTGTCGCCCAGGAAATCCTTGAGCGACTGATCCGAATGATATTCGAGTTCGAGGTCCCCGCTGTGGCCGTGGAGGACATACTGGTAACCTCCCGCGGCCTCGTAGCTTACTCCGGTCGTGTCCGCCCCCGCCTCCGGCAGGGAGGCGGGGAGACGCCCGTTGGCGCGGCGGAAGCTCTCAATTTGCTGGGCGGCCCGGTACATCGCGAGCCGGAGGCTCGCCTCGTGGAGCTGGGGCGTTTCCTCGGGGACCTCCGGCGCGACCAGCCAGCCCGGCTGGATCACCAGGATCGCCGCGGCCGCCACCATGATCACCACGGCGACGAACAGCCCCGCAGCCCGTCGGTGAGGGGGAATCGGCTTCGGGGCCCTGGCCTCCTTGGCCTTCTCCGCCTCGGACTTGACCACGTTCTGAAAGGCTTCGACCAGCGCCCGGCGCCCCCCCGGTGGTGTGGGTGTCTGTGGGGGATGGTGCCGATGTGGGTGAGCCGGTTGATCGGTCACTGAGCCTCCGTCACGTCGTGATCCGCTCCCCCGCCAGCACGCGCGCGACCTGCTCGGGGAAGTTGCGCACTTCGATCGGCTTGGAGATGTAGCCGTCGAACCCCGCTGCTAGGGCCCGCTCCAGGTCGCCGGCCATGACGTGCGCCGTGAGCGCGACCACCGGCAGCTTCCCTGCGTCCGATCGGCGAATGTCCTCCAGCAGCGCGAACCCGTCCTTGCCGGGCAGTTGAATGTCCATCAACACCAGGGCGGGATGCTCGCGAGTGATGAGGTCGATCAGCCCGTCACCACTGCTCAGACCGAGCACCTCATGGCCTCGGAGGGTGAGCAGCGTGCGAAACAATTTCATGTTGTCGGGACTGTCCTCGACCACGAGGATCTTGGCCACGCGTGCCTCGCGAGCGGCGCCTGATTGTGGAAGGTCCGCAGTATAAGTACACTTCCATTTCGACCCGTGCAACCATCGCGGGACGCCTCCCGATTTCTCATGTCGCCAACTTCCCTCGCGGTTATCGGCCTCGGCGCGATCGGCGGATCGGTCGCCTGGCAGGCGCGTCGAGCCGGCATCAAGACGGTGATCGGCTTTTCGCCGGAAACGGCCGACTTGGACGCCGCGCGCGAGGCCGGCGCGCTGACCGCGACTGCGCCAAACCCTGAGGCCGCAGTTCGCGGAGCGGAGTTCACCGTCATCGCCGCCCCACCCGCCGCGACCCTCGAGCTGCTCGATCGGCTCGCTCCCTTGATTCCGGCCGGTACCGTGATCACCGACGTGGCGAGCGTCAAGGCGCCGGTAGTGGCGCGAGCGCTCAAGGCGGGACTGGCGGGCCGCTTCGCCGGCGGGCACCCGCTGGCGGGGACTCCTGCCTCGGGCTGGAGCGCCGCTCGGGCCGATCGATTTCGCGATTGCGTGGTCTACGTGACCCCGACCGGTCCGCTCCCCGGCGACGCGGCCGCTCAAGCCGTGGTTCGTTTCTGGGCCGAGGTCATGCAGGCGCACCCGGTCCTGATGACCGCCGAAGCGCACGACCGGCAGCTGGCCTGGACCAGCCACCTTCCGCAGGCGGTGGCCTATGCCCTGGCCTTGACCCTCGCCGCCCGCGGCCTCGAGCCCGACGCGTTCGGTCCCGGCGCCAAGGGAACGACGCGTCTGGCGGCGAGCCAGCCCGACCTCTGGATCGAGATCTTTCTCCAGAATCGGGACGCGGTGCTCGCGGCGCTGGATGCCGCGGTCGGCGACCTCGGTGCCCTGAGAGATGCCGTGGCCCGCAGGGATGAAGCCCGGCTCCGCGTCCTGTTCGCGACGGCCCAGCGGTTCCGGGAGAGCCTCGACGCATGATCGTCGGCGGCCGCATCCGGGTCCCGGGCGACAAGAGTCTTACTCACCGGGCCCTGTTCCTCGCCGCGCTCGCTCCCGGCGCCAGCGTGGTGCATGGTGCGCTCGACTCCCTCGACGCGCGTTCCACCGCGCGGGTGCTCCGTCGCCTCGGCGCCATCATCACCCCGTTGCGCGAGGGTCAGCCGGTGCGGATTCGGGGCAGGGAGCGGTTCCGTCGCCCCACCGAGCGGCTCCACTGTGGAAACTCCGGCACCACGACCCGCTTGCTCCTGGGCCTCCTCGCCGCGCACGACTTCTCCAGCACGCTGACCGGCGATGCCTCGCTCCGCCGCCGCCCCATGCGACGTGTCTCGGCGCCGCTTGCCATGATGGGCGCGCGGTTCGTCGAGCATGCGGGGGACGGCTTGCCGCTCACGATCAAAGGCGGCGCGCTGCACTCGTTGGCCTACCAGCTCCCGGTCTCGAGTGCCCAGATCAAGAGCTGTCTCCTTTTCGCCGGGATGGCGGGGAGAGTCGAGGTCAAACTGCGGGAGCCGCAGGGGCCTTCGCGGGACCACACCGAGCGGTTGCTGCGCGCCTTCGGCTACGCCATCACGGAGGAGCCCGATGGGTGGATCCGCTTCGAACCCACTGGTCGCCTGACTCCGTTCGAGATGCGGGTCCCCGGCGACATCTCCTCTGCCGCGTTTCCCCTGGGTGCGGCGGTGCTGGCCGAAGGTGGCGAGTTGGTGGTCGCTGATGTCGGATTGAATCCCACCCGCACCGGGTTTCTCCGGGTTCTGGAGCGGATGGGGGCTCATCCGGAGCGGATGAACCAGCGTGAAGAGCAGGGCGAACTGGTCGGCGAGCTCCGGGTTACTCCTGCCGCACTCCGCGGCACGGCCGTTTCTCCCGGCGAAATCCCCGGGGTGATCGACGAAATCCCGATCCTGGCCGTGCTGGCGAGCCGAGCGGAAGGGGAGACGGTGTTCCGCGGTGCGGGAGAGCTCCGCGTCAAGGAAAGCGATCGTCTCACCCTGCTGGCTACCAACCTCCGAGCGGTCGGGGTCAAGGCGGAGGTGATGAGGGACGACCTCCATGTCGCGGGCGCCTCCACGCCACCTCGGGGCCGCATTCGCACCGCCGGTGATCACCGGATCGCCATGGCTTTTGCGATATTAGGGACGGTGCCGGGCGCCCGGGTCTCGGTGGACGACATGGCCTGTGCGGCGGTGAGCTATCCCGGGTTTCCCGATATGTTGAAGTCGATCCGAAGGAGATCCGCACGGTGAAGCCCATGAGGTCTGACCTCGTCCCCGGTTCCTGGTCCCAGATTCCTCCTTGCACCGTTCCCCGTTCCCGGTTCTTCGTTCCCCGCACCCCGTGATCATCGCCATCGACGGCCCATCGGCCTCCGGCAAGTCGAGCACGGCCCTGGCCGTGGCGCGCGCGCTGGGATTCGCACACCTCGACTCCGGCGCGCTCTATCGCGGAGTGACCCTGGTGGCGCTTCAGGAGCTGGGGTTTCCGTCGCCCGTCGCGGGTCTCACTCCGGAACAGATCCAGACGGTGCTGGACGCGGCGGACCGCCTCGACCTCCAGCTGGTGCGTGCGGGCGAGGGGTATTCCGTCCAGCTCAGGGGGAAGTCGGTCGATCGTCCCATTCGGAGCGCCGAGGTGACGGCGTCGGTCTCGGCGGTCTCCGCCGTGGCCGCAATCCGTGAGTGGGTCAATCGGCGGCTTCGATCTCTGTCGCGCGGGGGCCAATCGCTGGTGGTGGACGGGCGGGACATTGGCACCGTGGTCTTTCCCTACGCGGAGCTCAAGGTCTTCCTCACGGCGTCCCCGGAGATCCGGGCGCGACGCCGATTGTTGCAGATCGGAGAGTCGGTTGAGCCCGAACGGGTGGCGAAGGAGGCGGAACGACTCGCCGTTCGGGACGAAGCCGACCGGACCCGTCCGGTGGCTCCCCTCCGTCCCGCGATCGACGCCATCCTCCTCGATGGCAGCGATCTGAGCCTCGAGGGCCAGGTCCAGCGGATCGTCGATCTGGCCCACAAGCGTCACGGTTGAGCTCCGGTCGTTTCCCCCCTTCCACTCATCCGTCTGCACGGCTAGTTTATGCCGCTTGCCCCGACCGGCACTGGGCCGGTCCGGGGACTTAACCCCAACCCGCAGCCGGTTTTGCTGCGGTTGCTATGAGGTGTAGTCCATCCGCATGATCGATCAACTTCCTTCAAATACCGATCCTTTCGTCTCTCCCTCCGGGCTCCGGGTACGCCAGGACCTCTACGACGAGGAATACTCGGACCAGGACTATGAACAGATGCTCTCGATGTACGAGGGCACGCTGGCGTCCATCGTCGAGGGAGAAATCGTCAAGTCCAAAGTGCTCCGGGTAACCGAGAACGCGGTCATCCTGGACGTCGGTTTCAAGTCCGAAGGCTCCGTGCTCCTGGACGAGTTCAAGGAGCCCCCCAAGCCCGGCGACGAGGTCGAGGTCTTCCTCGAGCACCTCGAAGACCAGGAAGGCGCGGTCGTCCTCTCCAAGAAGAAGGCCGACTTCATGCGGGTCTGGGAGCGGATCCGCCAGGCCCATGAGACCGATCAGCCGGTGCAGGGGACCCTGATCAAGAAGATCAAGGGTGGCGTGGTGGTGAGCCTGATGGGCGTCGACGCGTTCCTGCCCGGCAGCCAGATCGCGCTCCGGCGGGTGCCCAACATCGACGAGCTGCTGGGCCAGACCTTCGAGTTCAAGATCATCAAGCTCAACAAGCGCCGGCGGAACATCGTGGTGAGCCGCCGGGTGATCCTGGAGAACGAACGGGCCCACAAACGCGAGTTCCTGATGAAGGAGCTGGCGGTGGGTCAGGTTCGGAAGGGTGTG
The DNA here is from genome assembly GCA_035519565.1 of Gemmatimonadales bacterium. Taxonomy (GTDB): domain Bacteria; phylum Gemmatimonadota; class Gemmatimonadetes; order Gemmatimonadales; family GWC2-71-9; genus DATIWD01. The sequence goes on from DATIWD010000069.1 coordinate 45,106, forward strand.
GTCAAGAACATCACCGACTTCGGCGCCTTCATCGACCTGGGCGGCGTGGACGGCCTGCTCCACATCACCGACATGTCCTATGGGCGCGTCTCCCATCCCTCCGAGATGGTCCAGATCGGCCAGGAGGTCGAGGTCAAGATCCTGGATATCGATTGGCAGCGGGAGCGGATCAGCCTGGGGATGAAGCAGCTGCAGAACTACCCCTGGCAGAACGTGGCGGAGAAGTACCCGGTCGGGACTCGGGTCCAGGGCAAGGTGGTCTCGATCACCAACTACGGCGCCTTCGTGGAGCTGGAGCCGGGGATCGAGGGCCTGGTCCACATCTCCGAGATGAGCTGGACCCGCAACGTCCGCCACCCGTCCAAGATCGTCAGCATCGGCGAGACCATCGAAGCCGTGGTCCTCAAGGTCGACGAGAAGGAAGAGAAGATCTCGCTCGGTATGAAGCAGACCGAACAGGATCCCTGGACCTCGCTGCCGGGGCGGTTCCCGGTCGGCACCCGGATCACCGGCAAGGTGCGCAATCTGACCAGCTTCGGCGCCTTCGTCGAAATCGAGCCGGGGATCGACGGACTGATCCACATCTCGGACATGTCGTGGACCAAGCGGGTCCAGCACCCCTCCGAGGTGGTGAAAAAGGGGGACACGGTCACCGTCGTGATCCTCAATATCGACACCGACAACAAGCGGATTTCGCTCGGTCTCAAGCAGGCCGAAGAGGATCCCTGGCTCAAGATCGGGGAGAGCTTCCCGATTGGGATGGAGATGCGCGGCCGGGCCATCCGCCTCATGGACAAGGGCGTGGTGGTGGATCTGGGCAGCGACATCGAAGGCTTCGCCCCCATGTCGCAGCTGGGCGTCCCCAACATCGAGAACCCGGGCGACGCGGTGAAGGAAGGCCAGGTGGTCGACGTGAAGGTGCTGGAAGTCGACCCCATCCATCACCGGATCGTCCTGGCAGTGATCGGCTATCCCGACGAGCCGATCATTCCGCCGGTCAAGCCGGTCTACGACGAGAGCCCGGCCGACGAGTAGGCCGTTCTCTGACGATTCTCAAAAGGGTGGGCCTCATGGCCCGCCCTTTTTGTTTGCCCGGCGTCTCGCTCCTTGATCAGAAAACTGCTGACCACGGAGGCACGGAGACACGGAGGAAGACAGGAGGAATTGATTGGGGGTGGTGCCTCATACGGGTCCACTCGGCGGTGGAATGGTCACGTGACTGTGCTTGTGTTGACTAGCGTGTCGAGAATGGCCCACGCCGCACCCTACGCAGAGCTTTCGGCCGGAATCATCGGAGCAGCCATCGAGGTCCATCGGACTTTGGGTCCCGGCCTGCTCGAGTCGGTCTACGAGGAATGCATGTCCTTCGAATTGACCGCTCGGGGGTTGCTCCACGCTCGCCAGGTACCCATTCCTGTGATCTACAAGGATCACCGCCTGACAGTGCAACACCGGCTCGACTTGGTGGTCGACGGGCGGGTCGTCGTGGAATTGAAAGCAGTCGAGCATCTGATGCCGATACACCTGGCCCAACTCATGACCGCGCTACGCCTGACCGGACTGCCAATTGGCCTCCTGATCAACTTCAATGTGCCGGTACTCGTGAAAGGCATCAAACGTGTTGCCAACGGCAGAGATCTGGCCCTTCCCCGACCCCCACACAGTCCTCCTCCGTAAATCTCCGTGCCCTCTGTGTCTCTGTGGTAAGCTTTTTTCCGCAACCGTGCCTGAGGCCCGCCGGACGTTATATTGCCCCGCACCATGCCCACGCCTCGAGAGCTCCTCGATCAACTCCATCAGAAGCAGGCCCAGGCCGAGCAGGGCGGCGGGGCGGGGCGGATCGCGCAGCAGCACCACAAGGGCAAGCTCACCGCCCGTGAGCGGCTCGATCTGCTCCTCGACGAGGGGAGCTTCGTCGAGCTGGATCGGTTCGTCACCCACCGGGCCACCGCGTTCGGGATCGGCGAAGAGCAATACCTCGGCGACGGAGTCGTCACCGGGTACGGCCGGATCGACGGGCGCCTGGTCTACGTCTTCTCCCAGGACTTTACCGTCTTCGGCGGCTCGCTCTCCGAGACCTTCGCCGAGAAGATCTGCAAGGTCATGGACCTGGCCCTGCGGAACGGCGCCCCGTTGATCGGCCTCAACGACTCGGGTGGCGCCCGGATTCAGGAAGGCGTCGCCTCCCTGGGCGGATACGCCGACATCTTCCTCCGGAACACCCTCGCGTCCGGTGTCATCCCGCAGATCTCCGCCATCCTCGGCCCCTGCGCCGGCGGGGCGGTGTACAGCCCGGCCATCACCGATTTCATCTTCATGGTTCGCGGGGTGAGCTACATGTTCGTCACCGGCCCCAACGTCGTGAAGACCGTGACTCACGAAGAGGTGAGCTTCGATCAGCTGGGCGGCGCCGACATCCACGGCGGAACCTCGGGGGTCGCCCACTTCGTGCATGGCACCGAGCCGGAGTCGCTGGCCGCGATCCGGCAGCTCATGGGGTATCTCCCCTCGAACAATCTGGACGACCCGCCAGTGAGCCCGGCCCAGGACCCGGTTGACCGCCGCGACGAAGCGCTGCTCGATCTGGTGCCGCAGAGCCCCACGCAGCCGTACGACATGCATGGCGTGATCCAGCGGGTGGTGGACGCCGCCAGCTTCCTCGAGGTCCAGCCCGACTACGCCGGCAATATCATCGTGGGCTTCGCTCGTCTGGGCGGGCGGCCGGTCGGCGTCATCGCCAATCAACCGGCCGTGCTCGCCGGCGTGCTGGATATCGCGGCCTCGCTCAAGGCGGCGCGCTTCATCCGCTTCTGCGACTGCTTCAACCTGCCGCTGATCACCTTCGTGGACGTGCCCGGTTTTCTCCCGGGCGTGGCCCAGGAGCACGGTGGAATCATCAAGCACGGCGCCAAGCTGCTCTTCGCCTACTGCGAGGCAACGGTTCCCAAGCTCACCGTGATCACCCGCAAGGCCTACGGCGGGGCCTACGACGTGATGAGCTCGAAGCACATCCGGGGAGACATGAACCTGGCCTGGCCTACTGCCGAGGTCGCGGTCATGGGTCCCAAGGGCGCGGTCGAGATTCTGTTCAAGAAGGAGCTGGAGCAGGCCCGGGACCGGGAGGCCGAGACGGCCCGGCGCATCGACGAGTACACCACCCAGTTCGCCAATCCCTACACGGCGGCGGCCCGCGGTTTCGTGGACGACGTGATCGACCCCCGCGACACGCGGCCACGGTTGATCGATGCCCTGCGGACGCTGGTGAGCAAACGGGACCGCAATCCCGCCAAGAAGCACGGAAACATCCCACTCTAGCCCTATCCTGCCGCCGTTCTCCCTCCTCATGCCGAGTCGCTCATGATCCGCCGGGTCCTGGTCGCCAATCGCGGCGAGATCGCCTTGCGGATCATCCGGGCCTGCCATGAAGAAGGGCTCGAGGCGGTCGCCGTCTTCTCCGAGGCCGACCGGCTGAGTCCCCACGTACTGGCTGCCGATTGGGCGGTACCGATTGGACCGGCGCCGGCGTCGGAGAGTTATCTCCGGATCGATCGACTCCTCGACGCGGCGGCTCGCACCCAGGCCGATGCGATCCACCCGGGCTACGGCTTTCTGGCGGAGCGAGCGGTCTTCGCCGAAGCGGTGGAACGCGCCGGATTGGCCTTCGTTGGTCCTCCGTCGTCTGCCATCCGGGCCATGGGAGACAAGACCGAGGCGCGGCGCCGCATGGAGGCGGCGGGCGTCCCGATCATCCCAGGTCTCATGGTTCCAGTCACCGACCCGGCCACGGCCAGTGCGTCGGCCCGGAGCCTTGGGTATCCAGTGCTGGTAAAGGCCTCAGCCGGCGGCGGCGGCAAAGGGATGCGCGTGGTGACCGAGCCCGGGGAGTTGGAGCGAGCCCTGCACGCCGCTGCCTCCGAGGCGATGAAAGCATTCGGAGACCCAGCGGTGTATCTCGAGAAGTACGTCGAACGGCCGCGGCACGTAGAGATCCAGGTTTTGGCCGACGCCGAGCGCACCATCCACCTGGGGGAACGGGAGTGCTCGATTCAGCGCCGGCATCAGAAGCTGGTGGAGGAGGCGCCCTCGGTCGCCGTCGACGCCAAGCGCAGGGTGCAGATGGGATTGGCTGCGGTGGCGGCCGCCGAGGCGGTCGGCTACCGGAGTGCGGGTACCTGCGAATTCCTGCTCGACGCCCAGGGCACCTTCTACTTCCTGGAAATGAACACCCGAATCCAGGTGGAGCACCCGCTGACCGAGATCGTCTACGGAATCGATCTGGTGCGGGAGCAGCTCCGCATTGCGGGTGGAGCGCTGATGCGGACCCTGCCTCTGGCAATGAGCCCACGCGGCTGGGCCATTGAATGCCGGATCACCAGCGAGGACCCGTCCAACAACTTCCTGCCCGCCACCGGCACGGTGCAGTACCTGCGGATCCCCGGAGGCCCCGGCATTCGCTGGGACGGCGGGATCGAGCCCGGGAACGCGGTCACCCTCCACTATGACTCGCTGTTGGGCAAGCTGATCGCCTGGGGCACCGACCGCGCGCAAGCAATCGCCCGGATGCGCCGCGCGCTGGAAGAGCTGGTGATCCTCGGCGTACCGACCAATCAATCATTTCACCTGCGCCTCTTGGCCGACGAATCGTTCCTTCGGGGCGAGATCGACAGCCAGTTACTCGACCGGCGCCCCGACCTCCTTGAGGCGCGGGTGGAGCCCGGGGAAGCCGAAGCCATGGCGGTCGCGGCCGCTTTGGCGGAGGACGAGGCGCGACACTCCCGGCGACCCGCTGTCTCCACCGAGCGTGAGGCGGCGATGCAGAGCCTCTGGCACCAGGCGGCGCGCCGCGAGGGGCTGCGCTGAGTTTGGCGGGCGTGAGCACCCAGGCGCTCCTGGTGCGGATCGACTCCATCGCCGCGGGTGGAGACGGTGTGGGCCGCTTGCCCGATGGGCGGGCCGTCTTCGTTCCCCGCGGCGCTCCCGGCGATCTGGCCGAGCTGACCCAGCTTCGGACCCACCGGCGTTTTGCCCGTGCTGCCCTGGGGCGTGTAGTCGAACCCGGAGCGGAACGGGTCGAGCCTCGGTGCCGGCATTACACCGGCGACTCCTGCGGCGGTTGCCAGCTGCAGCATCTGAGCCCCGGCGCCCAGCTGGCCGCCAAGCGGGCCATCGTTGGGGACGCGCTCCGTCGCCTGGGTGGCCTCGATCTGCCGGATCCCGAAATCGAGGCGGCACCCCAGGCCTGGGCCTATCGCAACAAGCTGACCCTCGCGGTCGGAGAAGGAGGGCGGCGGGTCGGGCTGCACCCCTTCGGTCGCCCCGATGCCGTCTTCGATCTGGTGCGCTGCGAGATCGCCGCGATCGAATTGCAGCAGCTCTGGAGCGCGGTGCGCTCGCTGAGAGAGCTGCTTCCACCGGGCCTCACCCACCTGGTCCTGCGGCTCGACGCGGAGGGCGGGCGACACCTGATCCTCCGGACCGAACCAGGTGCCAGACCACCCGAGGTGGATCCCCTGGGGCGTGGGCTTCGAGAGGCGAGCGCCCCCGCCATCGTCTGGTGGGAGCCGGCTGAGGGGGCCGCGAGAGTTCTATTCGGCGGGAAGGATGCCTATCCCGCCGTGGTCTTCGAGCAGGTGAACCCGGCCTTCGCTCGACGGATCCGACAGTTCGCCATCGAGCGACTGGGCGCCGTGAAGGGCCGGCTGGCCTGGGACCTTTACGCCGGGATCGGAGACACGACCCTGGCCCTCGCGAACCTGGGGGCCCGAGTGGAAATGGTCGAACGGGATGCCCGGGCGGTGCGGCTGGCCGAGCGGAGCTGGCGCGCAGCCCGGGGGCTCCCGCTCGAGGGTCAGGCGCCGCTGGGTCTCCCGGTCACCGC
>DATIWD010000070.1:0-26820 GCA_035519565.1 Gemmatimonadales bacterium
ACGTCTCATCCGGCAGCTCACCTCGCTGTTGGACGAGCACACGCCGTATCTGGCGGGCTGCGAAATCCACGACAATCCGTACACGCCGATCTGCCGCCGCTGCCGCGACCTGGTGGCGACGGCGGGCGACGAAGCGCCAATCGCATGGCTGCATCGCGATCAGCGGTACGTCGAGAAGCTGGCGACCCCGGACGTGACCATCGCCGACATGATCGGCGACATCGATCCCATCAAGGCGGCGCGGCGCGGCCAGGATATCGGCGACGAGCTCACGGTGCATTACGGCCTGCTGCCGCGGGCCAATCGCGGCATCTTCGCGATCAACGAGCTGCCCGACCTGGCGGGGAAGATCCAGGTGGGATTGTTCAATATCATGCAGGAGGGCGACGTTCAGATTAAGGGCTATCCGGTGCGGCTGCCGCTGGATCTGCTCCTGGTTTTTACGGCGAATCCGGAAGATTACACGGCGCGCGGCAAGATCATCACGCCGCTGAAGGATCGCATCGGGAGCGAAATCCGCACCCACTATCCGGCGACCTTGGATCAAGGGATTGCGATCACCACGCAGGAAGCCTGGCTCGAGCGGCCGTCGCCGATCCAGGTTCGTGTGCCCGAGTACGTTCGGCGGGTGGTGGAGCAGGTGGCGTTTCTGGCGCGCGAAGACAAGCGCGTGGACAAGCGCAGCGGAGTCAGCCAGCGCCTGCCGATCAGCGTGCTGGAGAACATGGTGTCCAACGCGGAGCGACGGACGCTGGAGGCCAAGGACGATCTGGCGGTTCCCCGGATGCTGGACCTGTACTCGGCGCTGCCGGCGATCACGGGCAAGCTCGAGCTGGAATACGAGGGCGAACTCAAGGGCGGCGATACGGTGGCGCGCGAGATCATCCGCACCGCCGTGGGCAAGGTCTACAACGAGGTCTTCGATGGCGTGAACATGAACCAGGTGATCCAGTGGTTCGACCTGGGCGGCGCGCTCAAGCTGGAAGAGCATGCCGATTCCCGCCGGATGGTGGAGCAACTGGCGGGCATCCAGGGCCTGATGGAGAAGACGGGCGCGCTGGGCCTGAGCGCCAACGAGCCCGACGCGGTGCGAGCCGCGGCCGCCGAGTTCATTCTGGAGGGCCTGCACGCCCACCGGCGCATCAGCCGCAACGAAGAGCGGGGATTCGCGGCCGAGGAGAAGCGGGCCGCCAGCGCCGAAGGCAAAGGCGAGCGGCCGAACTTCCGGAGGCAGTACAACTAAAAGGCGCGCCGGCGTTTATGAAGCGTATTCACTACTCCAAGTACACGGGCGACGACCTCGGGATCGGAGCCGAGGAGCTGCTGAACGCGCTGTCGGACTTCCTGCTGGAAAGCGGTTTTAACACCCAGTACATGCCTTTCAGCGAGTACAACCAGCACACGCTGGAAGATCTCAAGAAGGCCATTCAGGAGGCCCTGGAACAGGGCAAGCTCTTCAACAACGACGCGCTCCAGGAAATGATGGAGCGGATCCGGAACATGACCCCCGAGCAGATGGATCAACTGCTCGAGCGCCTGGTTCAGAAGATGGCGGACGACGGCCAGATCACCATCGAAGAGCCGTCGGAGCAGCCCGCAGCCGGGCGCGGGGAGGGGCGGGAGAGCAAGGTCAAGTTCGAAGTGACCGATAAGTCGCTCGACTTCCTGGGCTTCAAGACCCTGAAGGACTTGCTGGGCTCGCTGGGCAAAAGCAGCTTCGGCCGGCACGACACGCGGGATCTGGCGACCGGGATCGAGGCCAGCGGGTCGGCCAAACAGTACGAATTCGGCGACACGCTCAATCTCAACGTCAGCGAGACGCTGTTCTCGGCGATCCGGCGGGAGGGCGCCCGGGTACCGCTGGACCTGGAATACTCGGACCTTTACGTTCACCAGTGCGAGTATCAGAGCTCGTGTGCCACGGTTCTGATGCTGGATTGCAGCCACAGCATGATCCTGTACGGCGAGGATCGTTTCACCCCGGCCAAGAAGGTGGCGCTGGCGCTGACCCACCTGATCCGCACCCAGTTTCCGGGCGACACCATCAAGGTGGTGCTGTTCCACGATTCGGCCGAGGAGATTCCACTGGCAGCCTTAGCCAATGCGCAGGTGGGACCCTATCACACCAACACGGCGGAAGGGTTGAAGCTGGCCCGCCGGCTCCTGCTGGCCCAGAAGAAGGACATGCGCCAGATCATCATGATCACCGATGGAAAGCCCTCGGCGCTGACGATGCCGGACGGACGGACCTACGTGAACTCGATGGGCCTCGACCCGCAGATCCTCAAGGCGACTTATCGGGAGGTCTCAAACTGCCGGCGGGCCGGGATCATGATCAACACCTTCATGCTGGCCCGGGACCGGAGCCTGGTGGAGTTCGTGAAACACGTGGCTGAGCTCTGCCGCGGGAAGGCGTACTTCACCAACACGATGACCCTGGGTCAGTTCATCCTGATGGACTTCATGAAGCGGAAGACGAGGACGGTGAGGTAGGGTCGCTCGTTAACTCCCCGCCACCACCTGTTTCACGTACTGCCCCGCCTTCAACGTCGCCGTCGAATCCACCCGGTTGACCAAGGCCAGCTCCGAGAGACCGATCGCCGAAGGGTAGCTCCGGTGGAACTCGGCCAGAGTCATGGACCGGTTCAACTGATGCACCCTGATCCGGTTGGGCTGGACCGCCAGGGCCTTGGGATCGGTCAGCGCCTTGAAGCTGGTGAGCGACGCGCGAATGGTGGGAGCGTAGCTCTGATATGAGGAGGTCTTGGTGAAGCCGATCAAGGCGTACGTACGATTCTGGTAGGAGAGGAAAGTGGCCTGGCCGGCTACCGGAGTCTGGTCGGCCTGCGCCTGGAACTCTCCTGAGATGGCAGAGAGGCCGTTCACCTGCTCGCGCCTGGTCTGGCCCGGCGTGATCCCTTCGCCGTTGAAGAAGCTCTTGGCGGACTCTTCGGGCGAGGCGCCGCCAAACGTCAGCTGCACCACCGCGTCCTGCTGCGGACTCACCGCCACCACACCACCCGGCTGATTCTGAATCTTCCACCCTTCGGGAAAGGTCATCTGCAGCTTCAGGTTGGGATGCTGAAAAGTGCTGCCCTGGAAGAAGCCTTGCCGGGGGTTGTCTCCGTAGACCATGCCGTCGATGAGCTTGAGGTACTCTTCCTGGCCCACCCGCTTGGTGGACCAGTCAGTCTGAGTAGCAGCGATCCGTGCGTCGACGGCCTGGATCCGGTTCGGAGGGGCCGGGTGCGTGGATTGCCATTCGGGCACCCGGGCCCCACCGGCGGCCTTGGTCACCCCATCGAGGGTCTCGAACACCCCGCGCATGGCCCGCACGTCATAGTTCTGCTTGAGGGCGTAGCGGTAGCCCAGCTCGTCGGCCTGGCTCTCGTTACCGCGACTGTACTTGAGGAAGAGCAGCTGGAGCCCAGCCTGAGCGGCTCCGGCCAGATTGGCGAAGGTGGTGGACACCATGCTGCCTACGGCGAGACCCATCTGGGCCAGCTGCTCTCGGGTGATCTGCTGCGCCGAGTGCCGAGCCGTGACGTGACCCACCTCGTGCCCCATGACCGTGGCCAGCTCGGCTTCGGATTCGAGGTCGGTCATGATGCCGCGGGTCACGAAGATGAACCCGCCCGGCAGTGCAAAGGCGTTCACCGCCGGGTCGTCCACGACCTGGAACCGCCAGGGGAGCTGGGGCCGCTCCGAACCTCCCGCCAGCTTCATCCCGATCCGGCTCACGTAGGCCTGCACCGCGGTATCCTGGTAGACCCCCATCTCCCGCGGCACCGCGTCGGCCGCCTCCTTGCCCATGGCGATTTCCTGGGACTCGGAGACCAGGCTGAACTCTTTTTGCCCGGTGGCTGGATTGGTGGCGCAAGATCCGGACGCAATGGCGCCCAGGCCGATGATGACCCAGGCGCCAATCTCTCTCAGCTTTTTCACGCGTGCGGCCACCGCCAACCAAAGCTCCCGGCCGTGAGCAACGAGTACACCAGGCCGTCGAAAATGTTCTTGATGGTGATGGACCACGGGGTACCGCTCCAGATCGACTGCATGGCCTGGCCCCCGGCGTAGGCCAGGAAGGCGGTGGTGCCTGCCACCCGGAAGACATGGAGATAGTCGGTTCCGGGAGCCACGACCCGGCCGGTCAGGTACGCGACGAACAGCGAGATCACCAGCAAGTACACGAACCACTGGATCAGGGCGGGGGTCATGGTCATGGGACCCGCCTTCCGAATCGTGATCATCGCCAGCGGGCCTTCCTCGAACTTCTTCAGCACCTCCGGCTTCTTGAAGTCCGCCATGTCCATCACATGTGGGATGTGGTACTGGCCGGGCGGAAGGTTCTGTTTCTTGAGTGCCTGGCGGAGCGCCTCCTCATCCGACACGGGACGGTAGTCCGGCTTGTGATATGTCAGGACCATGTGGATGACGGTGCTGGCAACGAAGACCAGAACGGCCGAGATGATGATCGGCAGCCACAGCGCGGCGATGGGAACCATGCCGAGCCTCCGGGAAAGGGTGAGGTCCGCCCAAGAACGGGGCGGGTAAGGTGGCTGGGAAGCCGGGAATAGCCAAAGACAAGTTATGGCGGGATGAAGGGGAAGCGCAAAGTCCGCGATTCCGGCATCCGGCCAGGGTACTGTGGCCCGAAGAAGCCCCGGACTCAAGCCATCAGGAGTCGCCTCAGGCGCTTAACGGACGAAGCGCGTCGCCAATCCTGGTGGCTCGGGTGCGACGCTCCGCCTCCGTCTGTTCTCGCGACGCATCACTCGAAGTCAACAGCGGAAAATCGGCCCTAGCGGGGCGACCTCGCGAACCATAAGCTATGGCCGGGAGCCACCCGCACCCTCCGCCTGAGAACCCGAGACCCGATCGCGATGCAACCCACCCTCAGCTGTCCCCGCTGTAACGGCAGCCTGGACCCTGGCGCGCGTTTCTGCCAGAGCTGCGGGCTGAGCCTGTCCGGCGACCAGCCGTTGGTGACGGGGGCGCCTGGCGGCACCGGGACCGGCGCCTTTCAGCTGGCACCGGCGCAAGTGGACCTGCTGGTGCAGGCGACGCTGGGCGAGTACGACATCCTGGGGGAATTGGGCCAGGGCGGCATGGCGACGGTATACCTCGCTCACGACATCGCACTCAACCGCAAGGTGGCGATCAAGCTGATGTCTCCCGCTTACCTGCACGGGCCCGACATGGTGGCCCGGTTCAAGCGGGAGGCGAGAACCGCGGCCGCGCTCAGCCATCCCCACATCATCCCGGTCTACGCCGTGCGCGAAGAGGAGCAGGTCCTCTTCTTCGTGATGAAGTACGTGAAGGGGCGGACCCTCGACTCGATCATCCACGAGATGGGTCCGGTCCCGCTCACCATGGTCCGGAGCATCCTGCTGGAGGTGACCGGCGCCCTGGACTACGCGCACCGGGAGGGTGTAGTCCACCGGGACATCAAGCCCGGCAACATCATGGTGGACGAAGAAGGCTTCGTGATGGTGACCGACTTCGGGATCGCCAAGGCCATGCAGGGCGAAACCCTGACCATCACCGGCACCACGGTGGGAACGCCCAGCTACCTGAGTCCCGAGGCCTGCACCGGGGGACCGGTCAATCAGGCGGCGGACCAGTACTCGCTGGGCGCGGTGGCCTACGAAATGGTGACCGGCAAGCCGCCGTTCGAAGCCGAGAACAGCATGGCGATGATGTACGCTCAGGTACACGCGGAGCCGCGGCCCAGCACCCAGATCCGGAGCGACTGCCCGCCCGAGCTGAACGAAGTGATCATGCGGATGCTGGCCAAGAATCCGGCCGAGCGATTCCCCAGCATGCACGACGTGGCCGCCGCGATCGGGTTGGCGTTGCCCAGCGCCGGCGATGGGGTGCGGACCCAGATCGGGCTCCTGGCCCGGAACCGGCCTACCGTACCCGTCGAAGCCAATCGATTGACACCGACCTCCTGGCCGGCCGCTCGACCGATCTCGGGTGGGCGCGCCCGCGCGATCACGCCGGCCGCCGCGGCGGCACCTACGCTTCCTCTGCCCCGGAAGCAGAACCGGTTGCTGCTGAGTATCGGGGCCGCCATCCTGGGCGTGCTGGCACTATTGCTCTTGCGGCCCAGGAGTCAGCCGGCGCCGGTTCTGGCACCCGCGCCGGCTACGATTTCCTCCACCGACAGTCTCTGGATCCACACGCGCGGTGCGGCCGAGTTCGCTCGGCAGCGCGCGGTGGCGGCTGGAGTTCCGGCCAAGGCGCTGGCTGGAGCGGACTCCCTCTTCCAGCAGGCCCTGACCGAGGCCGCGGCGGATCGGAAGGCAGAAGCCGCGGTGCTGGTGACCAAAGCCTCGGGCATCTTTGCCGATGCCGAAAAGGCGGCCCTGGCCAAGGCGCCGACACCGTCAACTCCCGCCACCGCCGCCAAGCCCAAGGAAACGCTCAAGCCCACCGTGACGGCCCCAGCCGCGGCCCCGGCCCCGGAGCCGGTGGCAGCCAAGCCCGTGCCTTCGGAATCATTGGCCATCGCCGAGTATTACAGCGAGCTCAAGCGTGCCATCGATTCCCGACAATTGGCGGAGATCAAGCGATTGCTCCCCAACCTCTCCGGCAAGGAAGAAGGACAGTGGCGGAAACTGTTCGAGGACCGGAAGGTCACGGGGATTGAATCCAGCTTCTTCGTGCGTGAAGTCCAGGCCGATGGGGACCAGGGCCAGGCCCACGTGATTTACGATCTCACGGTCACCAAGGACGGGAAGTCCAACATGAAGCAGCAGGACCAGAAGGTGCTGCTCTCGCGCGGGCCGCACGGCTGGCGCCAGATCCGGGTCGACGAGCAGAACTAGGGCGTGAGCTCGATAGTCGCCGAATAGGCCAGGATCGGGTCCGGGCTCCGCTCCAGGCTCTGATGGTAGGTCGAGCAGTCGAAGGGGACCGGGCCCTCGAAGACCTGTTTCTGGTTCAGGACCACCCGGATCGGCCCCTCCTTCGGCAGGAGATCCTCCCGCAGCAGCAGCCGCAGGCGTTTCACGTTCCTGGTGGTCAGCCGGATTGTGTTGTCTCCCTCGATCCGGCCTTCGACGGTGGCCGGGACCTGGGCCGCCAGCTTCGTCGCCGACTCCGGGGTCATGGTCCCGGACCCGGAGCTGGCGCCAATCAGTCCGTCACTCCGTTCCACAATCTCCACCCAATAGTGTCGCGTGTAGCGCACCCCGCGCAGGGAGAAGGCGATGGTGCCCGGGAGTGTCCGCTGGTCGTAGCGCTGCATGAACTCGAGGGTGCGTCCCTCGTCGGTGCGGCCCAGAATCACCTCGTGGCCCAGCTCCTTGAAGAAGTGCGCCTCCGCCGGAGCGGCGCGCTTGCCGAGCTGCTTGACGGTGACCTCGGTCGCCAGCGGTGCGATGATGCTGTCGCGTAGTCCATGCAGGAAGAGGAGTGGGAGGTTGGCGGTGTTCCGCGGCTCAGGCGGCCCGTCCCCCGCGACACCGGGATACATGACCCCGGCGCCCATGGCGGAGACGGCGGCGCTGAATCGCTGAGGCCAGAGGCTGGCGTAGTAGAAGGTGCCGGTGCCGCCGTTGCTCATCCCGGTGATGTAGACGCGCTGAGGATCCACGTTGAACTCGCGCTCCAGCTCGTCGATTAGCGCGTCCACCATCGCCGTCTGGTCTCGCCACCACCACCAACCCGAAGCCTGGGGATAGACGGCGAGGTAGTCGGTCCGTGCGATGGCCCAGCGCACCAGATGCATGGCATCCATGGCGGAGCCGGCACCCCCGGACAGATAGACCAGCAGCGGCACGGCGGTGTCGCCCCGATAGTCGTCGGGCACCTGGAGCAAATAGGGCCAGCCCGGGAAGCCGGAGGCTGTGAGGGTCCGAAGCCGGGTGCCCGGTGGCTGCGAGCGATATCGGAGGCGCGGGAGTCGCGACGTGTCGGCTCGACAGCTCGAAGCAGCCATGGAGTCGGCGGACGACCCCAACCAGTCGCGAATCGCCGAACGGACGAAATAGTCACTGTCGCGACGAGCCGGCTCCAGCAGGCTCCTGGCCTGCTCGCCGGTGGAGGCAATGACGCGTGCCGCAAGTGACCGCACCCGGGGATCGCGACTCTGCATCAGGGGCGCCACCTTCTCGAGGGACGCCGGCACCACTCCACGACGATAGGAGACCGCCAGCGCCAGCCGCGTCGCGGTAGTATCGCCGGTGGCGAGGATCGGCTCGAGTTGGGCCCACCCCGGTGCCGGGCTCTCGTCCAGGTCGAGCGCCGCCAGCGCCCCCAGTCGCGTGTCCTGGTCTCCCAACCAGCTCTCGACGGTCTCGCCACGCCGGTGCTCCACCAGCTCCAGGGTGATCTTCTCGGTGATCTTCTCCATTTGAAATCCCGAAGTCACGCTCTCCAACTCGATCCGTTGCAGCAGGCCGGAATCCGGACAGTACCAGTAGCGGAGGTGGAGCAGGTCGCCTGGGAGATCTTGCCCCGGAGCCGGCATCAGGCCGGGGCCGGAACCTTCGAGTCGCACACAATTGTCGGTTCCCTGCTTTTCCCATCCGGCCACGCGATATCGCAGGCTGGGCCCGCCCGAGTCGGGAGCCCAGGTGTCACCGGGTCTCACCGGACCGGGAGGAAGCAGCGCGAGCTCGACCGCGACCCAGAGCATCTGGCTGGGCCACTCGCGACTCACGTTTGGCGGCAATCTGGTGGCCCCGCTGGCGCTCACGACGTTGGCCTCGGCCAGCGACGCGGGCGGGCGCTGCGACTCGAACTCCGTCCGATTCTCCTTGAGCAGGTCCCTGCCGGCGACCTGGTACCGGGTCAGCTGCATCCCGCTCCGATCATGCTGAACGCCGACCAGGAAGTCCTGCTCGTGGACGCCGGTCACGAGCAGGTGGTCGGTCCCGGTTGCGCGACTGTCCATTACCACAGGCTCCATGGAGTGACCGGGGGGAGCGCCCCGGACATCCACCGTGCGCTGGTAGGTCTCCTGATAGACGAGGTGGTCCCCAGAACGCAGGTCGTAGCGAAGCAGGACCGCGCTGTCCGGCGCCCCTGGCCCCCCGCCCAGGGCGGCAAGAAGCAGTGCAAGTCCGGTGAGTGTCACGCCTGGGGACCGTTCATCGAGGGCCTGACTCCTGAGGGTGCTTGAGGTGCATGCCGTGGAGACGAACCGACCTGCTGTCCCGGCACCGGCCGAACATACCGGCGGCGACCCCAGCAGAACGAGGGGCGGTGGAAAAATGTTCCGCAAGCTGCAACATGGTCGGACCTATCCCCTCGAGAGCCCCTGAAACGACGCCTCTCTCCGAACCGTAGGACAAGAAACCAATCCAGAATCAGCCGTAATGGCCGCTCCCGTCGAGATCCAGAGGATTCCCCCGATGATCGACGCAATCCACGACACGACGCCCGCCGCCGCCGAACGCCTCGTGATCAAGCAGGCCGGCCGGCTCTACTTCGTTGCCATCGCCGACCTGGACTGGGTCGAGGCGGCCAGTAACTACGTGCGGCTCCACGTGGGAGCGGAAGTGCATCTGATGCGGGAGACGCTGAGTCGCCTGGCCGAGCGACTGAGTAACGGTCGATTCCTGCGGATTCACCGTACCACCATCATCAATGTCGACCGGATCCGGGAGATCCAGCCCTGGTTCTCCGGCGAATATATCGTCACTCTCAATGACGGGACCAAGCTCAAGGTGAGCCGGGGCTACCGAGGCGAGGTGGCACGGTGGATGGGGAAGGGATCGTAGAATTGCCGATTTCCGGTTGCCGAGTGACGATTGAATAGAGTCCCTTTCCCTCTTCCCCCTTCCCTTTTCCCCATGCCTAAACGCCGTCTGAGTTGGTTCATGTTGCTCGCCCTAGCCCTGGGATGCACCAAGGCGCAGGATCCCCGGAAGACCGAAGACGCCTTGATGGCGGCGGACCGGGCCTTCAACCAGGCGACCGCCGAACGGGGCGCCGATGGCTGGGCCGAGTATTTCGCCCCGGACGCCCTCCAGTACGGTGGGGGGTCCCAGCCGACTGAGGGCCCCGCCGCGATCCGCCAGAGCATGCTGGAGACCCTCAAGCCGGGGAACAAGCTGTCCTGGGAGCCCACCAAAGCGTTCGCCTCAACGGGAGACCTGGGCTACACCACAGGCCGCTGGGAATTCACCCCGGCGGGTGGTGGCCAGGCGGCCCATGGCAGCTATGTGACCATCTGGCGGAAGCAGCCGGACGGGAAGTGGCTGGTCGTGCTGGATATCGGTAACCCTGACCGGTGAGATAAGGCGGACAAGACGGAAAAGACGGTCAGGACGGACAGGTCGAGGGATCAACCGCCTTGACCGCCTTGTCCGGCCGTCCGACTTCTCGATTCTAACCGCCTCCCACCCTAGCGCCGTCCGGCTTCGGGGATTTCTTTCCCCCCATGCCGCCTCATGCGGTCCTCATTGAGCTTCAGGCCGCGTTTCTTCAGGCCACAATCACGGTTGGCCTCGCAGTCCTCTGCTCGGTCCTCTATTTCCGATTCCATAAGCCGTATTTCCTCTGGTGGTCCCTCGCCTGGACGCTCTACGTCCTGCGACTGGGCGCCATCATCGTCTTCCTCATCACCACCGCCAAGGTTTGGCTCTTCTGGCACCAGATCATCACCGGCTGGACCGCGCTGACCCTGCTCTGGGCCTCGCTGGTGTTCTCCCGTCGCCTGCGGTGGCGTTGGGGTTACGGACTCCTGGCGCTGTTCCCGCTGGTCTGGAGCTATTTCGCCATCTATGTGCTGGACGACTTCCTTCTGGCCGCCGGTCCGGCGGTGGCGTTTCTGAGCCTCGCCACTCTCTGGACCGGGGTTACGTTCGCGCGCGATTGGCGGAAGACCGGAGCCCGGGGTTCGGCCCACCTGGCGGTGGCCTTTCTGCTCTGGGGGCTCCATCACCTGGACTACCCGCTGCTCCGGGCTCGGGGGGCCTGGAGCCCTTGGGGATATTACCTCGACATTCTGTTCGAGCTGGCGGTGGGCGCGGGAATCGTGCTCCTGGTGCTGGAGGACCTTCAGCGGGGGGTGGGAGCGTTGGCCGCCCTGTCGGGAGACATCCAGAGCGGGGGTCAATCGAGTGACGGGTTGGGTGCCTTGCTGGAGCGTCCGCTCCGGCTCCGGGGGGTGCGCGGCAGCGCCATGTATCTGAGGAAGGGTGCCACCGGGACCTTCGTGCGTGGAGTCGGGACCTGCACCGACTGGGCGGGTCGGGAGCCTCAGGGAGAAACCGCGAGGTTGATCGCCCAAGCTCTGGATTCCGCGCGTCCGGTGTTCTCCTCGACTCAGGGGTTCGTCGCGGTCCTGCCGGTCTTCGGTCGAGGGGTCTCCACCGGCGCCCTGGTCATGGTGGGAGATGCACGGGACCCGTTCACCGCTTTGGACGAGAGCTTCCTGATCGCGCTGGGACAGCAGGTGGGCGCAGCGCTGGAGACCGCCGACCTCAACGCCCGGCTCAAGGCCCGCACCTCGGAGCTGGAGCTGGTCTCGACGCAAATGGTCCGGCACGATGAGGCGCTTCGCCGGCGCCTCTCGCTCGAGCTGCATGACGAGACCGCCCAGGTCTTCTCGGCCGTGAAGATGCAGCTCGGGGTCCTGCGGGAGCAGGCCGATCCGTCGCTCTCGGAGCGATTCGACCGCGCGCTCGAGCTGGTGGACACAGGAATGCAGAGCATCCGAGACGTGACCAACGACCTGCGTCCCGCCCATCTGGACGACCTTGGCCTGGTGCCGGCGCTCCGGGCGCTGGTAACCGAATTCGGTGAGCGCACCGGTCTCCAGGTCACCTTCGTCGCGGCCGAGGACCTGCCAGAGCTTTCCGAAGAGGCGGAGTTGGCGCTGTTCCGGGCCCTTCAGGAGGGGCTCTCCAACGTGCTCAAGCATGCCGGGGCAAAGAGCGTCGCGGTGGGTATCGGGTTCGAGGACGACGGCATCATTCTCCGGTTGAGCGACGACGGCCGGGGGCTGGGCAGAGGGTTCGACTTGGCCAGGCTCGAGCGTGAGGGTCACCTGGGCCTGGCGGGGATGCGCGAGCGGGTGCAGGCACTGGGCGGCTGGCTTGAAATCGGCGGACGGCCAGCGGGTGGAACCGGCCTGCGGATCTGGATTCCGGCGCAAAGCGAGGCCGCATGACCGAACCAATCAGGGTGCTCCTGGTCGACGATCACACGGTGGTCCGGGAAGGAATCCGCCACGTGCTCTCAGGCACCGGGGAATTCGAAGTGGTGGGAGAGGCGTCCGAAGGGACCGAGGCCATCGCCCTCACGGCCGAGTTGCAGCCCGATGTGGTGGTCCTCGACATCACGCTCCCCGGGAAGTCAGGCCTTCGCCTGGTAGAGTCGCTGCGAAAGGCGTCCTCGGGGACCCGAATCCTCATGTTGAGCGTGCACGATCAGACCGAGTACGTGGTGCAGAGCGTACGCGCCGGAGCGCACGGCTACCTCCGGAAGGACACCACACCCAACGAGCTCCGTCAGGCGATTCGCGCGGTGCACCAGGGAGATTCCTTCTACAGTCCGGCCGCTGCTCGGCATCTGACTGAGGCACTGCGCCACCCGCCCTCGCCAACCCCCGACGTGAACGGCGGCCTGGAAGCGCTCACCGCCCGCGAACGTGAGGTCCTGCTCGGAATTGTTCGGGGTCAGACCAATCGACAGATCGCCGGGGATCTGGGAATCAGCGTGCGTACCGTCGAGAGCCATCGCGACAGTCTGATGCGCAAACTGGGTATTCGCACCGTGGCGGGACTGACACGATTCGCCATTGAGAATGGTATGTACGGCGAATGAAGATCGTATAAAGTCCGCTCCGTAGTCCTCTCCTCCGTAGTCGTTCGGATAGCCCGGCTCGCCCGGCGACCCCTAAGTTCTCCTCGCCAGCTCGCATCATTCACCCCAACCCTGCTTTCCAATGTCTTCGACCCTCGCTCGTCGAGTGTTGGCAAGCACCACCGTTCTGGTCGCCATGACCGGGCCGCGCCGGGTCTCTGCCCAGGATGTCGACAGCACCAAAGTGGTGCAGCTGCCAGCCGTCACCGTCACCGCCACCCGGGAAGCAAGCGACGTCTTCTCAGTGCCCGCCGCGGTGACCATCATCGACTCGACCAAGCTGGTCGAGCAGCATCCCAACAACGCGGTGGACCAGTTCCGCGATCTGCCGGGGCTCGACATCAACGGTACGGGGCCCAATCAGACCCGGCCCACCATTCGGGGAATGCGGGGCCAGCGGGTGCTGATGCTGGAGGACGGGATCCCGCTCGCCAACGCCCGGCGCCAGTCCGATTTCGGAGAGATCCCGTCCCTGGTCGATGTGACCAACGTCCAGCAAGTCGAGGTGGTGCGGGGGCCGATGTCGGTGCTCTACGGGAGCGACGCCATCGGTGGCGTGGTGAACCTGATCACCCGGAGCCCCCTCTATCGAGGGCCGGCGTCCAACGTGCACGGCACGCTCGGATTCGACTATGGCAGCCCGGGTAGCCTCACCAAGGTCTACGGTGGAGCGAGCGGCCAGAGCGGCGGGCTGGGCTTCCTGGTGAGCGGGAGCTACCGGAACGCGGGGAACTACACCATCCCGGCGGGTACCTTCGGTAACGTGAACCTGCCCGAGAAGACATACCTGTACGACTCGAAGGTCCAGGACTGGTCAGGCAATGCCTACCTGGGCTACAAGTTCCAGAGCGGCCACGGCATCTTCGCCAGGTTCGAGAGCTACAGCGCCGACCATGCCGGGTTCGGCTACGTGGATCCGACACTCCTGGGGCCGGGGCAACCGTTCATCCAGATCAACTATCCCGATCAGCGCTACTGGAAGACATCGCTGGGCTACAACTCCGCCAAGCTGAACGCGGTGGTGCTGGACCGGCTGGACGTGACCGCCTACTACTCCAAGAACAAGCGCCACCTCGCCACCAACATTGACACCCCGGCGGGCCCCGGCATGGACGTGGCCGTCAACTCGCTCAACTTCACCGACATGGGAACCGCCGGGTTCCGCGTGGAGGCGAAGAAGGTCGTGGACAAGCACCTGTTCACCTACGGGGTGGACTATTTCCGGGACGTGTCCGAGAACTCCGACTCCAGCCTGACCACGCTCACCGGGTTCGGCCCCCCGCCGCCGATCCAGATCGTGAGCACCACGCCGACCGTCCCCAACGCCTCGCTTCGGAGCATGGGCGCCTTTGCGCAGGGTGAGTTGCATCTCATCGACCGCACCACGCTGATCCTGGGGGCGCGCTATCAGAACGTGAATCGGCAGACGCGCTCCACGCCGGGGATCTCGGCTCCCCTGGTGGACAACACCGACGGCACCGTGGTGGGCGCCGGAAATCTGATCGTGGGAGTCACCAAGTCACTCAACCTGATCGGCGCGGTGGGCCGCGGGTTCCGGTCGGCCAACCTGGTGGAATCGTTCTTCAACGGCCCGGTGCCCGAAGTGAACGGCATCCAGATCGCCAATCCGAGCCTCAAGCCCGAAACCAACCTGGAGTTCGATTTCGGCGGGCGCTATCGGACCGGGCGGGTGGGCGCAGAGGCCTGGTACTTCAACAACACCATTCACGACGGGATTCGGACGGTCGCGACCGGCGATACCATCAACGGCCAGGCGGCCTATCAGAACCAGAACGTCTCCCAGCTCCGCTACCAGGGGGTGGAGCTGCAGGCCGATGTGCAGATCGCCTACGGGTTCGCCGCCGGGGCCAACTACACGTATCTCACCAGCAAGGATGTGCTCAAGCCCAACGAGCCGATCGGCGATACCTATCCGCACAAGGTGGGAGTGAACGCCTCATATCGGCACCCGAGCGGGCGGTTCTGGGCCCAGTATGATTTCCGCTACAACGCCGAGCAAACCAACATCGCGCTCCCGGCGCCGCCCTCGCCGCCCTTCCCGGTCGGGAGCACTCTGCCCTCGTTCTCGCTGCACAACGTGCGTGGCGGCTTCGTGCTCTACCGCCGCGCGCGTTACTCGGCGGAGCTCGATCTGGCGGTGCTCAACATCGCCAACAAGCTCTACGCGGAGACGGCCAACCAGGCGTTCTTCCGGGCGGAGCCGAGAAGGCAGATTCGGATTGGAGTGCTGACGACGTTCTGAGAAGAGCTACAACATCACGCGTGATAGGAATTTCGGCACTCGGCACTCGGCACTCGGCACTCGGCACTCGGCACTCGGCACTCGGCACTCGGCACTCGGCACTCCGCTGCTCGCTGCCCATTGCCGAGTGCCCAAACTGGACTCCCCATGCCCACCAACCCCGTCGCCTACATCCCCATCCTCACCACCATCCTCGCCACGGTGTTCACCGCGGCCCTGGTGCATCGCTGGCGGACTCGACGGACGGGGCCCCACCTGCTCTGGTGGGCGCTGGGGACTCTCACCTTCGCGCTGGGAACGATCACCGAGAGCCTGACCACGCTGATCGGGTGGCATGAGCCGATTTTCCGCGCCTGGTACATCACCGGCGCCTTGCTGGGTGGGGCGCCATTGGCTCAGGGGACCGTCTACCTGCTGTTGTCGCGCAAGGTCGCCAACTGGCTGACGGCGGTGCTGGTCACGGTCATCGTCATCGCCTCGGTCTGCGTACTGCTTTCTCCCATCCACCTCGAGCTGGTCGAGCCCCACCGGCTGAGTGGGAAGGTGCTGGCCTGGCAATGGGTGCGCGCCTTCAGCCCATTCATCAACACCTATGCGTTTCTCTTCCTGGTCGGCGGGGCGATTCTCTCCGCGGTGCGCTATGCCGGCGACCCCGCGACCCGTCACCGCTTCATCGGGAACGTCTGCATCGCCATCGGCGCCATCCTGCCCGGGATCGGCGGATCGTTCACCCGGTTCGGCTATACCGAGGTGTTGTATGTGACCGAGTTTCTGGGGTTGGGGCTGATCTTTCTTGGGTATCGGGCGGTGGTGCAAGGACCTGGGAGAACGGTAGAACAGGAGAACGGGGGAACGGGAGAGCTGATACCCTCGTAAGAACCCATTCCCCCATTCCCCCAATTCCCCTACCCCACGTACCTCGCCAACCCCATCGCGAGTGTGGCGACCAGGAGCAGTCCGATACTGACCCTGGTGTGAAAGTAGAGCTTGTCCTGCAGCCGCTGCGCCTCGGCGAGCTGATCCGCGGGAGGCGGACCCTTGGCCGCCTGAAGCGCCGTGCCCAGGATGCCGATCTTCTTGGCCGTGGGTGAATTGACGGTCGCGCCGTGGATGAGGGCGAGGATCGCGAACAGAGCGCCGATGGAGAAAGTCCTCCCGGGACCACTCCGCATCCACCCGCTATCACCCGCCGAGTTGTGATAGAATGCGGCCAATCCGGTCAGGATGGCGGTAAGTGACATGACCAAGAAGAAGATCTGAATCTTCTTCACCTGGGCCAGGTGCTGCATCACCGGGGCGCCGGCGGGACCCAATGCACGGATGGTGGGCATCAGGTAGATCGAGACGAAGAACACCCCGCCTACCCATATCACGCCCGACAGGACATGGATCAGCCGCAGGATCGCAAAGGTGGTGTGGTCCATGAAGATCTCCGATGAAGTTGTCGTCCTGACGATTGGGACTCCAGGCGTGCTCTACACGTCACATCCATAATCGGTCGTCGCCACTTCGGCCGGTCCCGGTGCCGGGCGGAACAGCGAGAACCGTCGCTGACAGCCGGCTTCCACCAATTCCTCGTCGGGTTTCCACTGGACCCAGATCCAGCCCTCTGAGGGCGGGGTCCCGGCCTCCCGGACCTGGTACTGGGCGACGATCTCGCGGAAGGCGGTGCCACGCCCGCGGTATTCGGCGCCCTGCGGACTCAGGAGCCCGTCGGCGGTGAAGTGGCTGGGGGCCATCACCAGCTTGAGGGGCGATTGGCTGACCAGGACAAAGCCTCCCAATCCCTCGCCTCCGAGCGAGCCTACCACCTGTCCAAAGGCCCGGACCTCGCTCACCGTGGAGCTGTTGTCCAGCCATTCGATTCGGGCCGTTCCGGCGAGGCTGGTGGGCCGGATCTCCCGAATCCCGGTGGGGTCCAACAGGTAGTAAAACCGCTGCTTCAACTCCGGGGTGACGGCGTGCGAGAACGCGACCTCGGTGGACCCGAAATCCGATCGCTGCGCGAAGAGCTCCTCTCGGCGCTGAGTATCGGCGTTCAGGGCATCGGCCTGGAGATTGGCCGGCAGCCAGCTCGACCAGGGCAGCTCCATCGGGGAATCGAAGCGGAGGACCCGACCATCGGTGAAGGCCGAGACCGCCACCGGCGCGGTGCCGGCGGGCGACGGCGCGGCCGCGGCCAGCAGGGCGATCAGCAGCGACGATAGCCGCATCTGGTGGCCGCCTAGCCCTCGACCGGCTGCACAACGATCTCCGTCTTTACCGAATTCGCGAGGTAACACTCCTCGTGTGCAGCGTGATGCAGTCGCTCGAGGCGATCGGCATCGGGCGCCCGCCCACCACCGTAGTGGATCCGGGGTCGCAGGACCACGCGACTGACCCAGAGCGCGCCCTTCTCGTTCTTGGTCATCTCGCCCACCGCTTCATCCTCGTAGCTCTCCACTTCGATTCCGTCTTTGTAGGCCAGGTAGAGAAAAGTCAGCATGTGGCAGCTCGAAATGGCCGCCACGTAGGCCTCTTCCGGGTCCACGTTGTCGGGGTTGCAGTAGGGAGGCCGCACCGAGGTGGGCGCCGGCGAGGCCGGAACGGTGATTCCGCCGTCGAAGCTCCAGGTGTGTTCGCGCGAGTAGGTACCCTTGAGGAACTCTCCCCGGGTGTGAGTCCACAGAACCGTGGCGTGGTGTTCGGACATCAGGGTTCGAGAGTCATCAGGGCGAAGGTCCCGGGCACGATGCTGGGACGCGGGTGCGGGTGTTCCGGCGTCGGGTCCGGTGGGGGCCCCAGCTCCGCAGTGACGGTGAACACCCGGTGGGTCTGTTCGTCGAGCGCCATCGTTCGCGCCCCTCGTCTGGTATCCACGTTGGCGACGACAGAGAATTTCCTGGGGGAGTCCTCGTGGATCACCGTGAGGGTTCCATCGCCATTGGAGGCGAAGGCCAGCTGGGTGCCCGGGTCGAAGGCGCAGCCGTCCACACCCTCCCCGATGGGCACGGTAGTCAGCAGCCGGCCGGCCGAGGCATCGGAGATGGCCATCAGCCGGTTGCGACATCCGCTGAAGAGGAGGTGGTGGGCCCGGTCGATGGCCAATCCGGTCGGCGACTCGCAAGGGGCGATGGTCCAGTGCCGGCGGACCTTCAATGCCTTCCCATCGATCTCGGCCACCTCTGCCTTGTCCTCGAGGTTGACATACTCGGTCCCGTTCCCGGCCGGGACGCCGAACTCGGGCTGGCCCCCGAGCGGTATCGTTCTCACCGCGGCTCCGGACCCGACGTCAATGACGGTTGAAGACCCTGCCTCACCATTGAACGTGAAAATCCGCCTGGTGGACGGGTCGTAGAGAATGGCGTCGGGGCCCTCTCCGGTCTGGACTCGTCCCTGGACGGCGAAGGTCTGGAGGTCGAAGATCACCACCGAGCTGTCGCGACCCGAGGTCACATAGCCTCGCCCATTCGGCGCGAGGGCGACCCCATGGGCGCCGTCGATGTCAGGGATCTCGCCTAACACCGTGCCGTTCTCGGGATCCACCACCATGACCCGGTTCTGTCGCGCGATGAAGAGCCGGTGGGCCGAACTGTCGAAGGTGAGGTAGTCCCAGCCGCCGTCGCCACCGAGCAGGACGGTATTGTCCAGGTGGTAGGACTGCGCGCTGGCGGGGAACGCCCAGGTCGCGAGCAGGATGGCGCCGACGGTGACGGCTGTGACTGGTCTGTCCATGGGTAACGATCGTAACGAGGGGCTTGAGTGGATGCGTGCGTAAAAGCTATATCGCTAAGGTCAGGATGCTTGTTTCATCTTGACCGCCGCCCCGGCGCGGTGTACATCATCCCGACCCAGACACCCAGACCGGAGGGCACCATGGTCGATCTCCGCGCGCAGTTCGCACGGCATTGGTGGGTCATTCTCTTGCGGGGTCTCTTCGCTATCCTGTTCGGCATCCTGGCCTTCGCCTACCCGGGGATTACGCTGGCGTCGCTGGTCATGGTCTACGGCATCTTCGTCCTGGCCGACGGGCTGGTAGCGCTCTTCGGCGGCATGGGCAACAGTCTCTGGCCCTCCCTGCTGGTCGGGCTGGTAGGAGTCGCGGCCGGCCTGCTCACCTTCTTCTATCCGGGGATCACGGCGCTGGTCCTGCTCTACTTTATCGCGGCCTGGGCCATCGTCAAAGGCGTCTTCGAGATCGTGATCGCCTTCAAGCTGCGCGAGGTTATCCAGGGCGAATGGGCGCTGATCCTGGCCGGGGCGTTGAGCGTGGCCTTCGGTGTCCTGGTTTTCCTGTTCCCCGGGGCGGGCGCGCTCTCGATCATCTGGATCATCGGGGCCTACGCGCTGGCGTTCGGCGTCCTGCTGGTGCTGGCGAGCCTCAAGATCAGGAAACTGGCGGCGGCCTGAGGGCCAGGATCAGGTCGCGAGCAGGATGCCGACCAGCACCAGGTTGTAGGCGCAGTGGGCCGCGATCGGCGGCCCCAGGCTGGCGCTCTTCAGGCGAAGCATCGTGAGGACGGCGGTGAGCAACCCGATGCCCAGCGCCGCCGGCCAATAGTGTATCCACTCGGGGGCGTGCAGCAGCCAGAAGATGAGGCCGGTCACCACGGCGGCCCGCGGCACGCCCCAGGCCTCCCGCAGTCCGCCCAGGAGAGCACCACGAAACAATACCTCCTCGAGTGGCGGAGCCAGGGCCGCGGCGGTCACCGCGAACGACCACCGACCCACGCCGGGTTTGGCCATCGCCTGGATCAAGAGGTTAGGCGTGCCGGTCGGCTTGGCCTCGAGGACGTGTCCGACCAGCACGATCGCCACGCCCAGAGTGACGC
Source organism: Gemmatimonadales bacterium (assembly GCA_035519565.1). GTDB lineage: Bacteria > Gemmatimonadota > Gemmatimonadetes > Gemmatimonadales > GWC2-71-9 > DATIWD01. The sequence continues at coordinate 19,900 of DATIWD010000070.1, forward strand.
CGACACCCGCGCCGAGCAGCAGGTTCCGGGAAGATCCGCGGGAGGCGGCCACGACCCAGTCGAAGGTGACCGGCCCCAGGCGCTCCCGCCATCTCCCCAGCGCCAGTAAGAGGACCACCCCGCTCGTGGCCATGCTGATCGGAAGGGCCACCGGGACGACGTTGACCATCTCCAGCTGGACCGCGACATCGCCCAGCTCCTGAGCCCGAACCGCGGCGACCACGCCGGCGGCCACCCAGACGACGAACTGCGCTGCCAGGAACCAGCCGAAGAGTGCCGCAGTATCGCCTACGGTCACTGGAACGGCGAGGCTGCCCGTCGGTTGAAATGCTTCCGGCTCCTCGGGCTTCGGTGGTGCGAACCGGCCGATGGCAAGTGCCAGGAGACGAGCCACGGACTCGTAGAAGACCGCCACCAGACCGACCAGGACGATGGCGCCCAGGATCATCGTGCCACGCTTGTCCGGCGTCTTGGCCAGGAAGGGTCCCCACACCAGGCCGATGAGCAGCACCGCCAGCACCTTGGCGAGGGCCAACTGGCGGCTCGAATAGCGGGGGTTCATAGGGGGTCAGGCCAGTCAGGAGTTCAGGAATGGGGGAGTGAAGGAATGGGGGAGTGGTTGGCGTCCTCGATTCCCCCTGTCAGGTATCGGCACTCGACAATCGGCAATCGCCAATCCTTTCCTCATTCCCTACTCTGTCCTCAGCACTCGGTGCCACCAGTCCTACGCCGCCGTTCCACCCCTTCCCGCCGCCAAGCCCACGACAATGCCGATCACGATGGCCAGCAGCATGATGCAGAAGACGGCTAGCACCAGGATCCCGACTGCCCGCCAATAGCGTCGCTGAGCGGCGAGGGCGCGTTCCACGCTGCCCAGGTCGCGGTCGGCCGACACGACGCGAATCGCCCGGGCGTACCCATGGAGTAGGATTGTAAAGGTCAGGTAAATGGCGGCGACGAACAGGTAAATCAGCGAGAAGACTCCAGGCCCGCCGGGTGTCTCCTTGTCCCTGGGGATCATGGCCGGGAATAGCAAGGCCACCAGCGCCACCAGGAGGCACAGGCCGGTCAACAGATATCCGGCCACCGTCACCACCAGCACCCAGGGTCGGGTGCCCTTCAGGTCAGCGACGATCGCGGCGGGAGCCGCGTTTGGTGCGGAAGGCGAGGTATCCATATGGACTCCGGGAAAGGCGGGACAACCAACCTATCACCATAGGATCGAGCCCGGCACGAATGGTTCGAATGGAAGCTGGTCCTAACCTACACTCCGTTCGGCGGCTGGAAACCCGCACCGTTACCGTTTCACCGTCTCGAGGATCGTCTCCGCAATGGTGAACCCCGCCCGACTTATCGCGCCATCGCTATCGGACTCCGGCGCATAGGCGGTGAGCGCCCCTGCAGCCAGAGGCACCGCCTTGCCGATTCGGCGGATCGCCCCCGTCACGTCCTCGATCGACAGGCCTCCGGGCACTGCGTACGGATTAGCCTGACCAACTCGCGGGTCCAGGACGTCGAGGTCACAGTGGAGGTAGCCGCGCGTCGCCGCGAAACGCGGGGCACTCAACAACCGAGGCAATGCCTCGTCGAGAGACCCGGGCGGGATGAAGGTGATGGGGGAGCGCTCCAACAACGCGCGCTCGGGGGGATCCATATGCCGCGCGCCGAGCAGCGCGATCGCATCCAGCGGTAGCGGGGCGAAACCGGGAATCGTCGCCGTCAGCTCGCGCCAGCAGAGGCCGCAGGCGGTCGCCAGGGCCATCCCATCCAGGAAACCACTCCGGGTCGTCTCCGGAGTATTCAAATCGGCATGAGCATCGAACCAGAACACGCTGGGGTGATCGGGAGCCATCCCCGCCAGGGTGCCGGCGGCAATGTTGCAGTTCCCACTCAGCACCAGCGGGAAGCGCCCCTCGGCCCGGGCCACCTTCACCCGCTCCGCCACGCGCCGCATCAAGGCAAAGGCGGTGCGGATCTCCGCCGGCCGTTGCGCCGGATCGTCCAGCACCAGTTCCACTCTGACCTGATGCCCTCGCTGAGCCAGGTGTTCGACCAGGCCCTTGGCAAGGAGGTGCTGGGGACCGGCGCCCATGCGCCAGCCCCGCTGAGCGGTGTCGTAGGGAACGGCGAGGATTTGGACGTCCACTATTCGGTCTCCGCCGGCGTGTCGCTGCGTCCGCCCCACTCCGTCCACGCCCCGTCGTACACCGCATGCCGGTGAAAGCCCAGCGTCTCGAGGGCTAGAATCAGGGCACAGGCCGAGGTCCCCGATCCGCAGGTGGCGACGATGGGCCGGTCGAGTGCCAGGCCCGCGGCGGTCAAACGCGCCCGCAACCGCTCAGGAGGGAGCAGGGTGCCGTCGGTGTTGACCAGCTCGGTGTACGGAAGGCTCGCGCTTCCGGGAACGTGCCCGCCCCGGATTCCCGGCCTCGGCTCGGGCTCACGCCCGGCGAAGCGGGCGGCGGGACGCATGTCCACCAGTTGTTCCCGCCGAGACTCGAGGTTCGCCCGCACCAGGGCCAGATCCCGGACCGCTCTCGGATCGAGCAGGGCCTCGAAGTCGCCGGGTGTCGCGGGGGACGAGGAGCCCGTCTCCACCGGACGTCGCTCCTTGACCCACTTGCCGAACCCGCCGTCCAGCACCGCCACCGCGCGGTGCCCAAAGACGCGGAACATCCACCAGACCCGCGCGGCGGAGAGATTGGCGCCGGAACCGTCGTAGACTACGATCTCCTGATCACGCCGGATCCCCAGCTCCCGCATCTGCCGGGTGAATTGCTCCGCGGCCGGGAGCATGTGGGGAAGCGCGGTGGTCCGATCGCTCACCTGATCCAGGTCGAAGAAGCGCGCCCCGGGGATATGGCCCGCCGCAAACTCGGCCCGTGGATCGCGGGCGGCGGTCGGCAAGTACCAGGAACCGTCGAGTACCAGCAGGCCCGGGGTTCCCAGGTGTTGGGCCAGCCAGCCCGTCGACACCAGCGGCCCGGGGAGCGGCGGGGGATTGGAGCTTGGCACAGGCATGGTCTATTCTATTCCAAGCCATGCCCGCGAGCGAACCCTGACTTCCTCTCCCACCGCGGCCGAACGGACCGCGTTCGGCCTCCTGGCCGCGGGCGCCTTGGTGGTGGTGCTCGCGGCCACGCCTTACAAGGCCTTCGAGCTGGACCGCCACCTCCTCCCCAAGGAGCTGGTGGTGCACGTCGTCGCCACCCTCGCGGCTACACTCTGCCTGCTCAGGGTCCGGCGGTTCCCACTGGTCACGGTCGACCTGTTGCTGCTCGTCTACCTCGGGCTGAGCCTCGTCTCCACCCTCTTCGCGACCAACCTCTGGCTCGGGTTTCGAAGCCTGGGCCTCAGCCTCTCGGGAGCCGCTCTCTTCTGGTCGGCGCGCCGAGTGGCGCGGGCGGGGCTGGGCCCGCCGCTGGTGGCGACGGTGGCGGCGGCTTCGGTGATCGGGGCCGTCACCGCCCTGCTCCAGGCCTATGGATTCGAGTCCGACCTGATGAGCCTGACCCGGGCCCCGGGCGGCACCTACGGCAACCGGAACTTCATGGCCCACGCCGCCGTCATCGGACTCCCGGCGCTGCTCCTCACCGCGCTCACGGCGAGGAGCCGAATTCGATTCGCCCTCTCGACCGCGGGGCTGGCGTCGGTTGCAGGCGCGCTCACCCTCTCCCGCTCGCGGGCGGCCTGGCTGGCAGTGGGCGCCTGCCTGGCGATGCTGCTGGTGGACCGGTTGAGCTCTCCACTCCGGTTCGGCCCTCGGCACCGGCGGCGCCTTCAGCTGCTGGGTCTGGGCGTCCTCCTGGGCGTGGGCCTGGCGCTGGTGATCCCCAACACCCTCGACTGGCGGAGCGACTCGCCTTATCTCGATTCGCTCAAGGGGATGGTCAACTACCAGGAAGGCAGTGGCAAAGGCCGGCTCGAGCAGTACGCCAGCACCATCCGACTGGCGCTGCGTCACCCGATCCTCGGCGTCGGCCCCGGCAACTGGTCGGTCGCCTACCCGGCGGTGGCCGGGCCCGACGATCCATCCCTGGACCAGGAGGGGATGACCGCCAACCCGTGGCCCAGCAGCGACTGGATGGCCTTCCTCTCGGAGCGTGGTATCCCCGCGTTCTTCTGCCTGAGCCTGCTGCTGGTGGGTGGGGGGGTGATCGGCTGGGTCTACTGGCGCGCCGAGTCGCGAGGCGCCGACGGCGATCAGGTGGACCTCACGCCTTTGGCACTCGCGGCGACCGTGGTCGCCGCCATGGTAACCGGGGCCTTTGATGCGGTGCTTCTGTGCCCGACTCCGACCTACTTCGTCTGGACCCTCCTGGGCGCCCTCGCCCCCGCCGAGCCGCGCCGGAGCCCGCGCTGGGAGCTCCACCTGGTTCCCCGCTGGGTCCTGGTGACGGTGATCACCACCGGTCTCGCGTTGGTGATGCGGAGCACGCTCCAGGTGGCGGCCATGGCGCGATACGGGACCGGCTGGAGTACCTCCCGGACGGAAGAGGCGGCCAGGCTGGATCCAGGGAGCTACCGGATCGCCATTCGATTGGCCGAGCGCGCCTCCCGCCGCCGCCGCTGCGACATGGTTCGACGGTACGCAGGTCGTGCTGCGAACCTGTATCCCGAAGCGGGGGAGCCAAAGGATCTCCTGGGAAGGTGCGGTCGAAAGGACTGAGGACTGAGAGATGGTAGAACGGTAGAACGGTAGAACGGGGGAACGGGAGAACGGGATGGAGAAATGCAGGAATGAGGGAGTGGAAGAATGGGGGAGTGGGACCTATCGGTTCAGGGGAAGTCTGATATGAGGTTACTTCGCGGCGTGTGGATTCTGCTCTGCTCTGCGGCTCTACCCGCGGCTGCCCAGACGGATCAGCCCGGTTTCTTCGCCTGCTCGTCCAACATCGTCAACGGTCATCTCGTCATTCTGGGCGCCGTCTTTCAGGGCGACCGGGCCCGGATCAACGACTATGTCCACGAATTCACCGCCATGATCAAGGCAAAGTACAACTCCGGTTTCAGCTCCGGGTGCGAAGTAAGCGCACATAACCTTGAGGGATTCCAGAACCTTAGCCAGAGAGCGCAGCGACAGGCCGAAACCCTGCGGAACCAGGGGTGGAGGGTGCTCATCACCGACTGGACCCCCAACGGTATTGTCCCAGCCACGGCGCCCGAGAAACCGCCCTGGCCTCACGTCTATAACCTCTCGGCCATTTACGGTAAGGTGTACGACAGCATCACTGGTCGGCCCATTCCGCGGCTGCCCATTGAGTTCGAAAGCCAGAAGGGATTGAGCTTCTCCGATTCCCTGGGCTGGTATCTCAAGTTTGAGGCCCCGGTCGGCCAGCAAGTACTGGTATTCCGCTGCCCGACGCGGCGTCGCTGGTGGGGTCGCGTATTCGCACGCCGCCCGGTCAACATTTACCCAGGCGAGGACGATATCGTGGACTTGTACGTACCATTGGTTGGCTGCGACGAGCCTCCCGAAACGACTCGAGAGGTGGAAACGGCGGGCTACTACAAGTATGGCTTCGAAGCGAGCGATTTCACCCCCTGTGCCCCGCTACCGGTTCCGGATTTGACGGGGACCGCCTATGAAGGCGCGGGTGGTGACGTCTGGGTGGAATGGGATCCCAAGGCTGAGGCCCCGGCTCGGCCATGGCCAAAGCCCAGCGACGAGGATCCATGGCCGACCGTCTTTGTCCGGTGGCAGGGACGACTGACCGGCCCCGGCTCCTATGGGCACTTGGGGGTGGGCTTGTACCGACTCACCGTCACCAAGGTGCTCGAGGTGCGACCTCCAGGCGACCGAGATTGCGAATAGCGCTCGAGGCGGGCACGGGGGCCCGCCCCGACGAGCAAGTAGCGTTTCCCGTTCTCCCGTTCTCCCGTTCAACCGTTCTCCCGCTCTTGTGATCTCCCCCACTCCACCCCCGTGCCCCCCGCCACCGCGAAACCGACCCCCTCTTCCGTATCTTGGATCAGCAACGTGAGAGCAGAACGAACCTCGGCAGGAGCGATACGATGAGCGGACGGCGCGGGTACTCGATGGTCAAGGGTCACATGTTTGCGGTGTTGCTGCTGACGGGCGCCGCCTCCCTGGCTGCCCAGGCGACTCGGCCGGCTCCGGCGGCCGCTACCGCCCAGGCTCGCCACGTGATCGTGAACAAGGTGGCCTTGAGCGACGTGCAGGTCGCCGGGCTGGAACAGCAGTTCCAGACTCAGATCCGGGACGGGGCCTACTGGTACGACACCAAGACCGGCGCCTGGGGCCTCGAAGGTGGCCCGACCGCAGGGTTGATCCCGGCGGGTTTGAGCCTGGGTGGCCCGCTCCAGGCCGACGCGTCCAACGGCAACACGGGGGTGTTCATCAACGGCCGCGAGCTGCACATGCTCGACGTGATGGCCCTGCAGCAGCTGGGTCCGGTCTACCGGGGCCGCTACTGGATGGATGCGATGGGTAACGTGGGCTTCGAAGGCGGCCCGCCCCTGCTCAACCTCTACGTCCTGGCTCAGCAACGCTCCGGCAAGACCGGCAAGGCCAACAGCGTGTACACCAAGGACGGCTCGATGATGACGGGGACCGATGGCAACGGCTGCTACGTGTTCAACGACGCCAGCACGCACACCAGCTGGTCGGGGAGCGGATGCTGACTCCGGTAGAACGGTAGAAGAGGAGAACGGGGGAACGGGGTAGAAGGGGAAGGGCCCGACGCGATCCAAGCGCGTCGGGCCCTCGCGTTTCCATTCGTCATCATCCTGAATTGGCGAGTGCCGAGTGCCGATTGAATGCGCTGCTTCTCGTTCCCCGTTCCATGTTCCCCGTTCCCTGCTGTCCCGTTCTACCGTTCTCCCGTTCTACTGTTCTACCGCTCCCTGCCTCACCCCCCGGCCCCCTCTCCACGATGTGGAGAGGGGGAGTAAACCATG
>DATIWD010000071.1:0-6288 GCA_035519565.1 Gemmatimonadales bacterium
GCACCCGTGCGGCACCGGATTCGACCCGGCTCGACTGCTCCTACGACCCCCACGCATTGGCTGAGGATGGTGCCGAGGGGAGAGAGCGGCTGACCCGGCGTCTCTACGCCTGTTACGGGCGCGCCGCGGAGAGCGCCTCGTTCGAGGGCAAGGTGCTGGGACGCCTCTCGATCATCGGGCTCCTGGGACAGACCGATGACTCGAGCCGGCGACACCGGATGTTCATGGCGCTCGAGCCGGTGTGGCGCTCGGTGAATCGGGACAACCAGCCCCATAGCCCGTATCGGGAGCTGGTGCGACGCACGGCGGAAGAATCGAAGCAGCCCAACGCCCTTCTGGAGAGCAGGGCCGCGGAATTCGGCCTCCCCGCCGATACCCTCGAGCGCTGGCTGCTGTCGATCCTGGAACGATGGCACGCGAGCACCCCGGAACAGGAGCTGGAGCCCTGGGACTACTACTACGCCAACGGGGCGGTGGAGCGTCGCCTGAACCAGCGGATTCCACTCGAGCGCCTGCGAGCCATCAACGACTCTTTCTACAGGAGGTTGGGGGCCGACCCCAACCGGCTCAACATCCACTTCGACCTGGAGCCACGGGCCGGCAAGGATCCGGTGGCCTTCACCGATTTCGGCGCGCGACAGCGCTTCATCGGCGGTCGCTGGCTTCCGGGAGAGGCCTGGGTCTTCACCTCCTATCCCATCGGCGGATACAACAACCTGGCCGAGCTGCTTCACGAGACCGGGCACGGGATCCACATCACCGCGATTCGCAGTCGTCCGGCATTCAACGACTGGCCGGAGAGCGACACCTTCACGGAGTCCCTGGCGGATCTCTTCGCGGACGAGGTCTATGAGCCGGTCTGGCAATGGCGGTATCTCGGCGATTCGGCCACGACCGACGAGTCCATGCGCGAAAAGTACGGAGGCACCGTCCTGGGAATCGCCCTGGCCCTGTTCGAGGTGCGGATGTACCGGGATCCCACCCAGGATCCCAATCGGGTGTGGGCCGATCTCACCTCGCAGTACCTCCGGATCAAGCCTCACCCCGAGCTCTCCTGGTGGGCCATGCGAGGCCAGCTGATCGACGCTCCGGGGTACCTGATGAACTACGCCATCGGCGCGATGATCACCACCGACCTGCGGCGCCGGATGGTGCAGGAGCGCGGATCGTTCGCGACGGCGGATTCGACCTGGTATCCCTGGATCAGCGAGCGGATCTATCGGTTCGGGCTGGAGCGACTCTCCCGCGACGTGCTGGAAGGATTCCTGGGGCGGCCGATGTCGCCTCGGGCGCTGCTGGATGACATGGGGAGAATGGGGAAGGATAAGTAGGCACTCGGCACTCGGCACCAGACTTGGGTGTCAGTCAGGTCCCTGGGCCCCGGTGCCTGGTCCCGTTCTCAGCACAAACACCGGTAACTCCGGTGGGCACATGAAGCGAGCCCGGATATCGGCGGTCCCAATTCCGCGCGAGACGTAAAGCGGCGCGTAGGTATCCCGATACCACCCTTCGACGAATCTCCCACACCCGGGCGGCAGCCAGGGCGGCAACAGCGGGAGCCGGATCTGCCCTCCGTGCGAGTGGCCGGAGAGAATCATGGCGGGCGGGATCGCCGCCTCCCACGGTACCCGATCCACCCAGCCGGGCTCGTGCACCATCCAGATGGTGACATCCTCGGCCTCGGTCATGGCCTTGGCCTTGGCCAGGTTGGCGCCGCGGTGCAGGACGTCGTCGAGGCCGATGATGCTTAGCCGCGTTCCTGCGACCTCGATGGTGGCGGCCTGGTTCACCAAGAGGGTGGCCCCCGCCTTCTGGTAGGCGGCGCCGAGTGTCTCGTCATCGATTTCCGCCGAACGCTCCCAATTGCCATAGATGGCATAGGTCCCGAGCCGGCCCCTGGCGCCGCTGGTGAAGTCCACGAGCTCGGGCAGATTCTCGCCCGCTTCGCAGATGTCCCCGGTCAGCAGCACGAGATCGGGCCGTTCCGCCGCGATCAACTCCAGCGCGCGGTGTCCGGCGGTGTGAATGCCGTGGTAGAGGTGGAGGTCGGAAACCTGAACGACTTTCAGTCCATCGAGCGAGGGTGGAAGCCCGCGCACCGGGACCTCGTGGCGACTGACCTGCACTTGATCGATCTCGATCGCGAAGGCGTCGATGACGATACCGGCACCCAGGATTCCACCGACGGCGCCGCCGGTGGCGAGAAATTGGCGTCGTGAGAGGTTCATGCCGGGAATCTAGTCGCCCGATGAGTTCTTCCCCCTCCTCAAGGTCTCGAAATGACGGCATCGAGGCCGCTCTAACCTCACCCCCTGTCCCCCCTTCAAGAGCCCCGGATCACAGCCTCCACGTCCGCGTCGCTCCAGCCTCACCCGCTGTCCCCCTCTCCACGTTGGCTCCACCCGCGCTCGACCGGCTTTACCTCACCCCCTGCCCTCCTCTCCACCTTGGCTCCACCCGCGCTCGACCGGCTTTACCTCACCCCCTGTCCCCCACTCCACCTTGGCTCCACCCGCGCTCGACCGGCTTTACCTCACCCCCTGCCCCCCTCTCCACCTTGTGGAGAGGGGGAACGCCAGTTCGAGCTCCGTTTTCGATACCAACCGCAGTAAAGAGATAGGGACCAGTGCGCGGAGTGAACGCACCTTGCCGTCATGGCTCGCTGGCGAAGCAATCGCGGGATCAAGAAAGCGCTCGCAAAGAAGCTGCGACGGGATCAAACCCGGGCGGAACGGTTAGCCTGGCGGATTCTCCGAAACCGACGTTGCCTCGGCCTCAAGTTCCGCCGGCAGAAGGTGGTCAGGGGGTTCGTGGTGGACTTCTACTGCCCGAAGCTCAAGCTGGTGCTCGAGATCGACGGTTCAATTCATGAGTCGGTGGAACGCTCTGGCTACGACCACCATCGCACCGTCCTGTTCGAAGCTCTGGGAATCCGAGTCGTTCGTTTACGGAACCAGGAGGTGAGCGCAGAATCGATCAGGCACCTCTTGCGCCCATTTCTCCTTCCCCCTCTCCACAAGGTGGAGAGGGGGACAGGGGGTGAGGCATAAGTGGAGAGGGGGTCAGGGGGTGAGGCTAGCTCCACAAATGTGGAGAGGGGTTACGGAGTGAGGCTAGGCGCTCCCCGCAGTGGAGAGTGAATCTGGGTGCGCAGCCCCCTCTCCACAAACGTGGAGAGGGGGAGGGGGACAGGGGGACAGGCAAAAGTGGAGAGGGCGCGGGGGATCAGTCCCAGCAGTGGCGAGCCGCCGACTGCTCGGACATAGCCTGGAGAGCGGCCGCGTTCTCATCCATGACCGCGTGGGCCCGGGCTCGGCTCAGGTTCCACTCCCGCCAATCGGTGACCGGCCGGGGGCCGCACGACCGGAGGCGGAACGCCACCTCCTGGCGAGTGAGCGGGTCGAGGCGGGGAAGTGCCGCGACCAGGTCCGGCACAGCGTCGGGACCCAGCCTGGCGAGGTAGGCCGCATCGATGCCCTTCCCCTGCTCCGCACGGCTCACGTTGACCTGGACGACAACGGCGGCGGGATTCACGGCCTGGAGAGCGAAGACTCCCATGCTCCAGATCAGCAGCGCTCCCGGCAGGAAACGCTCCGCCCGGTCGCGCAACAGGGTGACGACGACCCAGAGCAACACCAGGCCCAGCCACCCCATGAACGCGCTTGCCAGGAGCCTCGCCTCGGTGAGTCCGAAGGCCCGCGTGTAGAGAAGCATCCGGTGAACGGCGGAGCTCATGATCACCAGCACCAGCCCGATCTGGACCGCGGCGAGCCACCGAAACGCGACTCGAGCCCCCACCTCCCGAACCCTGGCGTCAAGCAGGAGCAATGTCGGGAGCACCAGGGCAGAGACCGCGACCAGTTCGAAGAATCCGCGACGGGCATAGTCCGAGTAGGTCAGGTCGGGACTGTCCAGTACCAACGCCGATCCGCCAAAGAAATAGCCCAACTGGGCCAGGACGAAGCCGAGAAAGAGGAGATTCACCGTACCGAGAATTACGGCGACTTCGATCCGGCCCAGCCCGGTACGAGGCTGGCCTGAGCCCTCGCTGGTGGCCGCCTGACGAGTAAGAACCCACCGCAGCGATCCGCCGGCTATCCAAGCGAACACCCCGGCCATCATCAGGCGAGGAAACAGATCCGGTGGATCGAGGAGCCAACCCACCCACCGCTCGAATCGCGCATCAGCGGCGGTGAGCATGCTGCCGAATACGACTAGGAGGGGAGTGGCAATGACCAGGCCTCGTCCGGCAGCCACAGCCGTGCTACGACTGTTGCCCCGGGAGCTCCATTCGCGTCGAGCTTCCACCGCCAGCATGGGAAATCCGGCCGACAGATTCGCGACACTTCCACCAATCCGCCCGAGCACCTCGTTGACCGTGCGGGGCAGAGCCGGTCCCGGGATCAGCGCGAAGACCGCGATAAGGCTCAAGCAATCCAGAAACCAGAGGGCGGCCGAATCTCGCCATGCGAAGCCGGCGCTGAAGCCAAACGCCGCGACGGCGAGCCACCCGACGGTCGGGGAGACGGAGCGATCCGGCCCACGCATCAGGATCAGGCCGGCGGCGCTGAGACCTCCTAACCACAGAAACATGTTGAGACCGGGGCCCGCGCCATAAAACAGCGCCTGGCCCAGCAGCCCCAGGAGCAAAGCCGCTGCGAGAGCCCGCGGAGGGTAGGGCGCGCGGCGGTTCATGAGGCGATCGGGGTGAGACCCCCGAACCTCCGGGTTCGACCCCGGAAGTCCGCCAGCGCTCCCTCCAAATCGGCGGCTCCGAATTCGGGCCAGGGCCGGTCGGTAAAGTGAAGTTCGGCGTAGGCGCATTCCCAGAGCAGAAAGTCGCTCAACCGCCGCTCCCCTCCGGTCCGGATCAGCAGGTCCACTTCCGGCGCGGTCCGGGGCGCATTGGAGGCCATCGCCAGGATCCGGGCGAAATGCTCTCGGCCGCAGGGCTCCCTGCCCCGGAGCCGGGCGGCGGCGGAGAGAATCGCGTCCCGGGCCGAGTAGTCGATGGCGATTCGAAGATCGAGCCGCTCCCCGCGCGCCGCCTTCCGCTCGGCGCGAGAGATGGCTACCCGCAGAGCGAGAGGGAGGCGGTCCCGGCGGCCAATGATCGAGAGCCGGCAACCCTGCTCCGCGAGGCGGGAGGCCTCGGAGCGCAGGTACTCCTCGAACAGTACGAAGAGGGCCTGAACCTCGGCCTCCGGCCGGCGCCAGTTGTCGCTGGAAAAGGCGTAGAGGGTTAGGGTGCCGATCCCCTCGCCCGGCGCCGCCTCAACGACTCGGCGGACCGCCTCGGCTCCAGCCCGGTGACCCAGGGCCCTTGGAAGTCCTCTCTCCGTGGCCCAGCGGCCATTCCCATCCATGATGATGGCGACATGGAGCTGAGGCTTTTCTGTGGACTGAGAAGTACTTTGTATCACAAAGTTTTACCTCCAAAGAAAATCCGTCGATCGGGACGGATTGGGTATACCGCCTGGCCCTTAGGCTTTCATTTTTCCGACCGCGGTAATCAATGCCTCCATGTGCTCCAGGTACCGCTCCAGGGCACGGCGCCCGCTGGGAGTAAGGCGGTACTCGGTCTTGGGCACCCGGCCCGCGAAAGATTTCCGGCACTCGACGTAGCCGGCGTCTTCGAGGCGGCGAGCGTGGACGCTGAGGTTTCCGTCGGAAGCACGCAGCAGGTCCTTGAGCTCCTTGAAGCTGAGCGCCTCGTTGACGGCCAGGGCACTCACGATCCCGAGGCGCATTCGCTCGTGGATGACCCGATCCAGCTCCGCGGCGGGCTCCACTCGCCCTCCGCTGACCCGAGCCAGTACGCGCCCCGGCGCCGCGGGCTGCGCTGGCTTCCGAGCCGCTCCACTCCTAGCCACCGTGCCTCCGTGCGATCACGAACCCGAAAACGATCTGCAACCCGCCGAAGCCTGCGCCGAGATACCAGTCGCCCCAGGACGCCGGACTGAAAAGGGCCAGGAGTCCCAGCGCCATGAACCCGGCACCCATGAGAGGGACAATCCGCACCGAGGCCGCCCCGCCGGTCACCACCGCCGTACCGTAGAGGAGAAGCCAGGCGCCGGGCAGCGCTTCGATCAGACCGTGTTGATAGAGCAAGGCGGTCAACGCGGCCCCCGCCAGCATCGGGGGCGCAAAGCCCAGCGCGAACCTTCGGCTGGGTCCCGCGTCGAGCGGGACCCCCGTCGCGGCCGCCTTGCGGATCAGCGCCACCGTCCCGATGAAGCAGGCCAGCGCCGCCTCGGCGAACCATACCATCAGCCAGCGCTCTGCCGT
>DATIWD010000072.1:0-10528 GCA_035519565.1 Gemmatimonadales bacterium
CACGGCGAAGGCTCCGCTCGCGACCAGCAAGGGATACGAGCTGCTCTGGGGACTGATACTGAGGGCCAGGAGCAAGGGGTCGAAGGAGACCTGCATGATCCAGGCAGCGGTGAACGCGTGGCGCCGCTCGCCATGGGCGACCCCGACCACGTACACCCCGAGCGTCAGCCGCCGGAAGAGCGCTGCCAAGTGGTTACTCATCAGCGGTCACGCAGAGGACGTTGCGGAGGGATCACAAACCGCATTCTACCTTTGAAACAGGGCGCCGCCAGCTTCAAGCGCATCGTAGACGGCGTCACGACTCGCGGCTCTGCACAACGCACCTCACGCGGCACCGGGAATCTACGAACCGGCTACAATGTCGCCGGCATTTGTTTCAAGGGTCAGGTGATCCATGATGCCCACGGTGCGCATCCACGCTCGATAGTGTTCCGCCCCCACTCGCCCGAGCCGCTCAGACTCCCACTCGGCGACCGCGAACGTCGTGGTACTATCCGCCCGCATAAGCCGATAGCGAATGAACCCGGGCTGCGCACGGAAGACGGCGATGCCATCGGTTCGGATTTGATGAAAGATGTGCTCCGCCTCCGACGAGTAGAGATCGATATTCCAGTGAGCGATCGATACTCGAAGGTACCGATGCGCCGTGATTTGTCCTTCCACCGGCGGAGTCTCCGTCACTCGGGTGCGCACCCAGCGCGAGCGCGAGTAGACCTGCGGCAAGATTGTGCGAGAGTTGCATTCATACCTGGTGTGACGCGGCCTAACGGAATGCAGTTAAGCTGGTCGAGGCAATCCCGATCATGAGCATCGAAACCAGGAGACCACGAATCATGACATCCATGCGACCTCGTATCCGCCTGAACCCAGTTGTCGTTCAAGGACTCTAGGACTCAGTGGCGCAACCAAGAGTCGATTTGGGCTGCAGAGCCTAAGACGCCCAAGCCGAGCATCGCGAGACCAAAAAGTCCCATCACAATCCGACCTGCAACTGGCCCCAAGGAAGGGGGGGCTTCAAAGATCGGTCGTGCCCAATCTGGTGGAAAGGCTGCAAGGATGAACGCGACAGTGCCGAGCAAAAGGACAAGGATGCGCGCGGCCGGGAACCACGAATAGGCGGCGTTCATTGCAAGGAGGCTGACCACAACCTCGACCCACGCCGCAAATACCCATACATACGAAGAGACGTAGAAGGGGGAACGCTCTTGAGGGGTCGCCAAGTCGTCTCCCATAGGGCCCAGGGCGAACTCCACGAGCTGTCCCAGGGCATAGACTGCCGAGACTCCAAGCGAGCTTCCCTGAATGAAAAATCGCAACGGACGTGTGTCAGGGAGGAGTCGTTCCGCGATGATCGCGACCAGCACCCCAACGGCAATGCTGCCCAGGATGACCAGCAGGCGGCTCAGCCATTGGAGCCACCGGCCCTCGCTCCACTCGCCCCAGCGGCTCTGAACCCCCCTGATTAGCAGCCCTCCGAGGATGACTGCCAATGTCGCCAGCTTGATGGCCGTACTTGAAGCGATGGCCATGCGGAAACTCACCCCACCTCCTTCACAAACTCTGCCGCCAGCTCCGGCCCCGCCGTGTCGTCGTCGTGCTTGAAGTACACGAACGCCTGCGTTGCTGAGTCCTCGAACCAACGGACGGCGGTCGGTGAATCAGAGTCGGACGGCTGCTTGAAGCCGTTGAGCCGTGCCACTAGGTTAGCGGAAATCCGACCGCGCCGCGAGGCCGAAGCGCCGCGGCAGTCGGGCGCATGACGCCCGAAATCAGCCCCGATGCCACGGCACGAGGTAGCCGGCCGATGAGTTCGAGTATCAAGCTGCAGCGGCGGCTGCTGGGAGCCGTTCTGGTCCTCCCGGTGGTGGCCGCCTTCGGTTGTGGAAATGGCTCGTCGGCGCAGTCCAAGACGGGGACCGCCAGAGCGAGCGTCCCGGGCTTTCCGGTCGAGTTGGTGAACTGTGGGCGAACCCTCCGCTTCGACGTGCCGCCTCAGCGCCTGGCGGCCCTGGACCAGATTTCGGTGGAACTGCTGCTGCACCTCGGCCAGGGGGATGCGGTGGTCGCGACGGCCAACCAATCCGACCCGCCCTTCCCCACGATCGCGGCCCGGTTCGCGGCGCTGCAACGCCTGAATCCCTCCCAGAACTATCCGACGGCCGAAGCTCTCGCTGCAGCCAACCCGGACTTCGTGATCGGGAACCTGGAGCTCCTGAGCTTCTCGCGGGCAGCGGGATTCGGCGGCCCCTTCACCCGGGACGAGCTGGCTGCCAGACAGATCGCGTCGTTCGCACTTCAATGCCAGGGGGAAACGGCCTCCGTCGAGCTGCTGTTCCAGCGGTATCTCGAGCTTGGACGCATCCTCGGCCGCCAGGCGGAGGCACAGCGGACCATCGACGAGGTCAGCGCCTCGCTGTCGGCCACCGCGGTCGCGCTGGCCGGCGCCGCGCCGGTGAGGACGCTGATTTACATCGACGGCTTGGGGCCGGTGCAGACCCTCCGTACGTCCCTGGCTCTGGCAGGCGGGGTGAACCTCATCGGCGCGAACGAAGGGGGCTGCTGTCCGCCCGCGATGCCCCTGGAGGTTATCGCGCGCCGGGATCCCGAGGCCATCCTGATCTCGTCCTTCGGCGCCCTTGACCCGGCAGCGCCCACCGTGGCAGAGAAGGAGGCGGCCCTCGGCAGCCTGCTGCCAACCACCTCCGCAGTGCGACGGAAGCGCTATCTCGCGGTCGATTTCATCATGTTCTCGACCCCGCAGCGCCTGGCTCGCGACGTGCGGTTGATCGGCCGCTTCCTGCATCCGGAACGGCCGCTTCCGCCGCCGTGAGCCCATGGTCTCCGCCGCCCGTTCGGTTCCGGTCAATGCGAAGCCGTCCTCGGCCAGGCTGGTGTGGACCTGCGCCGCCCTCATCGTCGTCCTGCTTGCGACCGTCACGATCGCCGTCACCATCGGGCCGGTGACGATCGCGCCGGGAACAGTGTGGGCGATCGTGCTCGATGGGGTCTGGCCGCAGCGGTCGCACCCCTGGACCGCCTCGGAGGCGTACATCGTATGGCAGCTTCGGCTCCCTCGGGTGCTGCTGAGTGCCTGCGTCGGTGCCGGCCTCGCCGTGGTTGGCACGGCGCTCCAGGCGCTGGTCCGCAATCCCCTGGCCGATCCGTATGTCTTCGGCATCACCTCCGGCGCCTCGGTCGGCGCGACCCTCGTGCTCGTCCTCGGCATCGGTGCCTTCGGGGATTACTCGCTCTCCATCGCCGCCTTCGGCGGGGCGGTTGGCGCGTTCGCGCTCGTTCTGGCGCTGGCTCGCAGCGGAGGGAACCTCTCGCCCATGCGCCTGATCCTGGCCGGGCTGGCGGTGGCCTATGCGATGTCTGCCGTGACGAGCTTCCTGGTGTTCCTCGCGGCGCACGAGGGCAACCAGGGGGCCGCGCTGTCGGTCCTCTTCTGGATCCTGGGCGGGTTCGGCGCGGCACGGTGGGAGCAAGTGCCGCTGCCGGCGATCCTGCTGGCCATGGGAGTAACGCTGCTGATCCTCCATGCGCGGTCCCTGAACGCCCTCCTCGCCGGTGACGAGACGGCCGCGACCCTGGGCGTCGACGTGAAACGCCTCCGCTGGCGACTGTTCGGGCTGTGTTCCCTCCTTACCGGGGTTATGGTCGCGGTCAGCGGGGGGATCGGCTTTGTCGGCCTGATGGTGCCTCACGCGGTGCGCCTCCTCGTGGGGACCGACCACCGGCGGGTGCTGCCGATCGCCATGCTGGCCGGCGGCATCTTCCTGGCGTGGGCCGACGTCCTGGCCCGCACCTTGTTCGCGCCGGCCGAGCTTCCCATCGGCATCATCACGGCGCTGTCCGGCGCCCCGTTCTTCATGTGGCTGCTCCAGCGCCGAGGGATGACCTCGGAGACCCGCTGATGCTGCGACTCGACGACGTGTACGCAGGAGTCCCGGAGCGACTGATCGTGTCGGCCGTCTCACTCGAGGTGCACCCCGGCGAGATCGTGGGTCTGCTCGGGCCCAATGGCAGCGGCAAGTCGACCCTTCTCCGATGCGTGTATCGCGTGCTGAGGCCGGTGCGGGGCACAATCGAGCTGGACGGGGAAAACGTCTGGGCACTCTCTCAGCGGGAGGCGGCGCGCCGGATTGCCGCGGTTGTTCAGGAGCCGGCCAGCGACTTCGACCTGACCGTCTGGGACGTGGTCAGCATGGGGCGGTCGCCGCATCTCGGCATGCTCGACCGGACCCGCGCACGCGACGAGGAGCTCATCGCCGCCGCGCTCGATCGCGTCGAAGCCCTGCACCTGGCAGCGCGCCGGGTGGAGACGCTCTCCGGGGGCGAGAAGCAGCGCGTGCTGCTGGCCCGCGCGTTGGCCCAGGAGGGGCGCCTGCTGGTCCTCGACGAACCCACCAATCACCTGGACATCCGACACCAGCTCGAGCTGGTCCAGTTGCTGCGAGCGCTGGGCCTGACTGCCCTGACGGCACTCCACGACCTGAATCTCGCGGCGACCTATTGCGACCGAATCTACGTGTTGAACACCGGCAGTCTGGTCGCCGGAGGCACTCCGGAGGAGGTCCTCACGCCATCGCTGGTGACCACGGTGTTCGGCGTCGGCGCGACCCGGACACGGCACCCCGTCACCGAACGCGTCGCCCTATTCTTCCATGCGCTCTCGCCGGGACAAACGGAGCGGTAATGGCCACCCACCGACGGAACCCCGAGGCCGAGCCACCGCCCGACTACGCCAGGATGAACCGGCAGGCCTGGGATCGCCTTGCCAATCGCTGGACCGCGGCCTCGGCGCTTGCTGGCGGGGTGTGACTCGTCAGTGGATCAGCGGCCGACAATCCCACAGAAGAGTCCGCAAGGTGTCAGGGTTGGGAAGGGCCGTCCTGGCCCAGATCGCCCAACAACCGGTTACGAGCACCAGCAATGCAAGGAGCCTTCGGCGCCGGGGCTCGGCCAGGACGACCCAGCGTAATCCCAGCACACCCAGGGAGAGGGCCGGCACCGTGCCCAGGCCGAACGCGGCCATGGCCCCCGCGCCTTCCCAGGGAGAAGCCAGTCCCGCCGACAACGCAAGACCGGAATAGACCAGGCCACAAGGCAGGAGGCCATTGAGCAATCCGAAGCCGAAGTGAGCGCCAAAGGATCGTGCAGCCAGGGCGTGCGCTCCCGCTCTTGTCAGTCGAGGCGGACTCAGCCGGGGCTCCGGCACCAACCCGGCGAATGCCGCCGTGAACCAGACTAGGAAGAGGGTCGCGAGCAGGGCCGGCAACCAGGCCTGCCCCGGGAGCGCCGACCCCAGCAACCCGCCGAGGGTACCCAGCCCCATATAGGCGACAATTCGGCCGGCGTGCCAGGCCGGCAAACCGCCGGTCTCCCGGGAGCAGACGGTCGCGAAGCCGCCACACATCGCCGTGCAGTGGACGCTCCCCAACAGGCCACTCAGCCAGGCCGCGAAGAAGGTCACCGGCTCACTCCGATCCGTACTCGCGTACCGGCAGTTCGAGCGTCACGCGGCCGGCCCTGGTGAAGGTAAGCGTCAATGGCAGGGAGTCGCCGGCCTTGGGGAGCGTGGACAAGGTGGTGAGCATGATATGCGCCCCCCCCGGCGCGAAGGTGACGCGAGTGCCAGGCGGGATGACCACGGAGCCCATGCTCGTCATCGAGGCTCCGTGAAACATCGTCATGGCGGCGATGGGAGAGCTGGCGTCAACCAGGGTGTCGGCCGCGCTGCCTCCATTGGCGATGACCAGGTAGGCGGCTCCGCTGGCGTTCGTGATCGGTTGATAGGCGAATCCCTGACGGATCTGAAGGTCGCCAAGGGTCGCGGACGCGGTTGGCAGGGTAGGGGTACGGCAGCTCGGGAGTAGGAGGACCAGTAGTGCCAGCCCGTGTGGCAGCCGCACCCGGTTGTGGGCGATCATTGTGTCACCAAGGCTTGAATGTTCCGCACCCAGTCTTCCTGGCGGGTGCCGAAGGCATATCCGACGTGGGCAAGGTTGTCACGCGTGAAGCCGAGCACTATGGCCGCATGTTCGACGGCATAGGTCGTATCGTTGCTGCCCGGCACGATGATCGGCTCACCGAGACGAAGGGCCCGCATGGCCGCAGCGACCTGTGCCGAGTCGCCCCGGAGGCCGATGAATCGCGGATCAAAGTGGTCGAGCCAATCCCGCAGCACCGATGGCGTATCGCGGCGTGGATCGGTCGTCACGAAGATCACTCGGACCGCCTGGTTGATCTCCGGCGAGAGGCGGCCCAGAGCGGCGGCGAGGTTCGCCATGGTGACCGGGCAGATGTCCGGGCAGTGGGTATAGCCAAAGTACAGCAGCACGATCTTCCCTTCGGTATCCTCCTTCAGCCGAAACGGCCGGGTATCGGTGGCAGTGAGCACGAGATCGGGCTTGGCTAGCGCAGGCTCGAGCACCAGCCCTTCGCCCAGAGGGCGTAACCCCGCGGGCTTGCAGGTGAGCGCTGCGATTGCTAGAGTGGCGTACCCCAGGACCTGCCCGGTTCTCATGGTCGATCCTCGCTCTCCGCCAGCTCGCGTCGGAGCAGCTCTTCGAGCCGGACCCGCTCGGCGGTGGCCAGGTGTTCCAGCGGCGCGGTCAAGGGTTCACCCCCGCCGCGTTCGATGCCCCGGTGCCTGCCCCGAAACCACGCCATCAGAGCGACGCTGCAGAGCAGAAGGAGCACACCGGGGAGCAGCCATCCGAAAACGTCGAAGCCGTCCCAAGTCGGCTCACCGAGGATCCGCTGACCGAACGTCGCAACCAGATCGCCCCGGATCCGGTCGGTGGACTCCCCCTGCGCCATCCTTCGGCGAATGGTGGTGCGCAGAGTCTCGGCCTGCCAGCTCGGGCAAGCCTCGAGCGTGAGGCCAGGACAGAAGGGACTCTGCAGCCTCGCAATGAGCCGCCAGGCCTCGCTCTCACGCTGGCTGAGGAGGTCAGCGCGGCCGGAGTCGCCCGGGGCTCCCACGGCCATCTGACCCGCCACCAGAATGAGCAGCAGCATCAGCGGAGCTTCGCCTCCTTGAGCTCATCCACCGTCCATGCCGCCTTCCGCGACTTCACCGCCGAGCGCACCGCGGCCACCTCGGCCTCGGTGACCGGCTTGCCCGTGTTCCCCCAGCTCGCTCTCTCATAGTTGATCGCGTCGGCGATCTGAGCATCGGACAGGCTTTCCCAGGGGGCCATCAGCCCGTTGAACGCCTGCCCCTTTACCGTGATCGGGCCGCTCAGGCCCTTGAGGACGATAGCGATGTGCAGGTCTCCGGGACCGTTGACATAGTCCGACCCTGCCAGCGGCGGAAAGGCGTTGGGGACCCCCTCTCCATTCGGCTGATGACAGGTGGAGCAGACCTGATAGGCGTCGGCACCGGGTGCTTCGGCGGGTGCAGGCGTCGAGGGCGGGCTTGGGGTGGCCGTGGCCCCGGTGCCTTCCGGTTTGGCAACTGGTTGTTCCTTCCCACCACCGCAGGCGACCAGCATCGCGCAAGCGGTGACCAAGACGGGCAACAGGCGTGGATACATGCTGCGATCTCCTCAACCGAAGGTGTCAGGTGGTCCGAGCCGGGTTGAGACAAGGTCTAATACCGGCGGCCGACGGCAGGTGGATGCGCTACCCCTACCGCTACGACCGATACCCCTTGGCCGGAACCGGGTGCGCCGAGGCGGACCTCGGAGGCACGAAACTGGATCAGTTTGACTTCGGTAGCCGGTGGGCTGGACGCCGCACCGTCAAGCGAGCGGAACCGGAGGCGCTAACGCAGGCGGCTGGAGGTGAAGGAGGGTGTGGCGCGGAGCAGTAACAACTGGAGCGGCGGGCTCCACCGCAGCTGGGGTCGCCGGTAGCGGTATCCTGAAGCGCGGCGACGATACCAGAGGAGTGGAGCAACACGACTGTCCAATACAACTGCACCCATCGGAGGATCCGCCGGGGCGTGCCGGATCGGAGGCGTGCGCGCAGTATGTTCCTGTGGCGAACGCGCTCTGGTGTCCGAGCACGGTTGCCGCCAGTTCGCGACCGGCCGCGCAGGCGTGGAACAACCCGGGGGCAATGCTGGTCCCGCCGAACGTCAGCGTGAGGAGAAGACTCAGGGCTTGCCGGAGAGGGGACGACATGGCCTCAATCATGGGTTGGGGCCCGTGAACTCGCAAGGTGCTCGGGAGAGTTTGAGCACTGACCGGGGCCCCGCCGCGTCGTCGTCGTGCTGGAGGTACGCGAGCCCCTTCTCTCTCCTATATCTCGTCGCGGCGCACCGGTGAGGACCGGTCAAAGCGCTTCACATTCTCCTTGGCAGCGGCACGATCATCGAGGCCAGGCGCCGGTACTCCTCGTATGCCGTCCCGTGATGGGTCACCAAGTCGCGCTCTTCTGGTGCCGATTAGATGCCCACGTTTTCCAGCCTCCCGGCTCTGGGTGTAGATATGCCCGCTGCACTGAAACCGGAAGAGGAAGTGTCTCTGCAGTTTCCTACCCCACCCCCTTCGCAAACTCCGCCGCCAGCTCCGGCCCCGCCGTGTCGTCATCGTGCTTGAAGTAGACGAACGCCTCTTCCCACGACTGCTCCTTGATCTTCGCGGCCCAGCTCTTCTGCGCCGCGGCGTCGTAGGCCGGTTTGTGGAGCCGGAGATACCCCCACGGCGCGGTCGCCACCACCGGGGTCTCCATGTCTTCCTGATCGGAGATGCAGAGCGCCGCTCCCGCTTGGCGCAACGCGTCGTACACGCTCTCGTCGTGCCAGCTGGCATGCCGGAACTCGAACGCCGCCCGCCATTTCCTCGGCAAGGCCTTGAGAAAGTCCTCCAGCCGAGTCACGTCCTTCTTGAAGTTGGGCGGGAGCTGAAACAGGGTGGGGCCCAGCTTGTTGCCCAGAGCGGACGCCACGCGCAAAAAGTACTCCAGCGCACTCCCCACGTCCTTCAATCGCCCGATGTGCGTGATCCGCTGAGACGCCTTGATCGCGAACCGGAACCCCTCCGGCACCTGCTCGGCCCACTCGAGCACCACCGACTCCTTGGGCATCCGGTAGAAGGTGTTGTTGATCTCCACCGTGGGGAACTTGCCGGCGTAATACCTGAGCATCCCGTCGGCCGGAAGGTCGTCGGGATAGAACTTGCCTTTCCACTCCTTGAAGGAGTAGCCAGACGTACCAGTCAGGATGCGCATCTAGAGCAGGACTGGGTTCACGGTGGAATGGGCAATAGGCACTGGGCGCTCGGCACTAGGGGTGAAGGATGAGAAATCGGGAACGTGAAGAGTTGGCACTAGGCGCTGAGCAATAGGCGCTAGACCATGGGATCCAATCACAGTTGCTACCCGATCTCTGCTATCAGGCCGAGTGCCGAGTGCCGAGCGCCCATTTGCCTCTCATACACCGAGCACCTCGCTCGCTTTCCGCATCTGCCTCTGCTTCACCCACAGCAGCGCCCCGAACCGGCCGCCCGAGGTGGTGACGGCATCGATCGCGGTGACGTTGATCTTGGCCTCGCCCAGGCGGCGGAGAATCTCTTCGATCGCCCCGACGCGATCTTCGCCCTCGATCAGGAAGACGGTCTTCCGGGGCTTGAGCCGGATCTTCGCCGCCTTGGCGGCCGCCAGGAAGGCGGCGCTGTCCGCCGGCACGAAATCCACCTGCGACTTGCGCTGGCTGGGAAAGGCGGAGAAGGCCAGGAGATTCACCCCCGCATCCCGGAATACGCGCAACAGCCGCGCGCCCTCGCCGGGTTTGTCGGCGGCCATGGTGTAGAAGTAGTCGGTCCTTCGGATTGTGTCGGGCATTCTGACCTCCTAGCCCAGTGCCGATTGATGATTGCCGATTGCCGATTGAAGTGCCGAGTGTCGATCGCCGAGTGCCCCTTGGGAAGGGTGGGGAAATCGGCATTCGACAATCCGCTGTTATGTGCCGAGTGCCCAGTGCCGAGTGCCTAGTGCCTCCCCTTCAGCCCCGCGATCCTTCCCCCCTCACCAACATCCGATACCTCGACAAGTGCCGTATCGCCGCCGCCCTCTTGCCGATCTGCTCGTACAGCCGCGACAGATTGTAGTGCGCGTCGGCGAAGTCGGGATCGGCGGCCAGGGCGCGCTCATAGGCGGTGATCGCCTGGGCCCGCTTCCCCTGGTCCTCGAGCGCGATCCCCAGGTTGAACGCGGCGGTCGAGTGTTTGGGAACCGCCTCGAGCGCCGCCTGATAGTGCTCGATTGCCTCGCCCAGCTTGCCGGCCTCGGCCAAGAGCCGACCCAGATTTACATGCGCGTCGGCGTGCTTGTGGTCCAGAGCCAGTGCCTTGGCATAGGCCTCCGCCGCCTCGGGGGGAGCCGCGGCTTCGAGATCCACCCCCAGCTGATACCAGTGCGCCGCGGTGAGGGGCTGGCTCGATTCCCGGGCCCGCTTCGCCGCGCGCCGCGCCAGCGGTGCCACTTCGCTCGCGAAATCCTTGACCGCCAGGTCCAGCTGAATCTGTCCCGTGGCCGGGTTCCAGGCGGCAGAACCATCCCGCACCAGGACCTTCTC
>DATIWD010000073.1:0-9184 GCA_035519565.1 Gemmatimonadales bacterium
CCAGCTCCGGGAAGTGCGCCAGCAGGTCCTCCAATTCGAGCAGCGGCTCGGCGCCGTCCCGGATCAGCCGATTGGTGCCGACCGACGTGGAACTGGTGATGGGCCCCGGCACCGCCATCACTTCCCTCCCCTGGTCCAGCGCAGCGTTGGCGGTGATCAAGGCCCCGGAGCCCGCTGCCGCTTCGATCACCACGGTCACCCTCGCCAGACCTGAGATCAGCCGGTTGCGCCGAGGGAAGGAGTGGGCGTGGGGCCGCTCGCCGGGCGGGAATTCGGTGACCAGCAGCCCTTCGCGCCCGATCCGTTCATAGAGCCCACGGTTGGCCGCCGGATAGATCACCCCGAATCCATTGCCCAGCACGCCGATGCCGCCGGCCCCGGCGTCCATGCCGGCCTCGTGTGCGATCGCATCGAGCCCCCTCGCCATACCGCTTATCACCACGAGCCTGGCCGCGCCCGCGCCACCGGCAACCCGTCGCGCCACCTCCGCGCCATAGGCCGTGTGATGGCGGCTCCCGACCACCGCCACGGCCGGCCGATCGAGACAGGCGATATCTCCCTGGACGAAGAGCAGTTGTGGCGGGTCGGGGATCGCGCGGAGCAAGGAGGGATATTCGGGATCTTCCGGCAGCAAACACCGCGCCCCCATGGCATCAAGCGTGTCGAGGACCCGCTGCCCGGTTTCGATTCGGGTGGAACGGACCGCGGTGGCAGCGGCGCGAGAAAACCCCGGCAGCCGGCATAGAAACGCGAACGGCGCCGATCGGGCGCCGTCGGGACTTCCACAGGTCGAGAGGAGTGTCTTCATTCGGGCTGGGCCGATCCCCGGCGTCAGCGCCAGGGCGACCCAGGCCGCCCGTTGGTCTACCATTCCAGTTCCTCCTCCTCATCGACAGCCACCTCACCGGGCTCCATGACCTCCGGCTCTTCCAGCCGAGCTTGTTCCACGGCCTTCCAGAGCACCTGTTTGAGTTGATCGAGGCCGGTGCGGGCCGCCCCGGAAATGGCCACCACCCCCAGGGCATCCTGCGCGGAAATGGACGGCAGCGACGAATCGGCCGGCCAGAGATCCCGTTTGGAGAGCACCACCAGGTAAGGCTTCCGCGACAGCGCCGTGCTGTATTGGGCAATTTCAGCACGCAGACGATCCAGGACGGCCTGATGATCTTCCGCGTCCAGCGGCACCAGGAAGGCCAGGACTCGGGTCCGCTCCACGTGCTGGAGGAACCGAAGGCCCAGCCCTTTGCCCTTGTGCGCCCCCTCGATGATTCCCGGCACGTCCGCCATCACGAACGATCGGTGATCCCCCATGGGCACTACGCCGAGGTTGGGCTCGAGCGTGGTGAAGGGGTAGTCGGCGATCTTGGGGCGCGCGGCGGACAGCACCGAAAGCAGCGTGCTCTTCCCCGCGTTGGGTTCGCCCACCAGCCCCACATCCGCGATCAGCTTGAGCACCAGCTCGATTTCCCGCTCTTCGCCCGACTCGCCGGGTTCCCACTCGCGCGGCGCCTGGTGCGTCGAGGTGGCGAACCGGGTATTGCCTCGTCCGCCGCGGCCCCCTTTCGCGACCAGGAACGTGTCGCCGCCGCGGAGCAGCTCACCCAGGACCCGGCCGGTCTCCGCTTCGGTCACCACCGTCCCCGGTGGCACCGGGAGATAGACATCGGAGCCGGAGGCGCCGGTCTGGTTCTTCCCTTTCCCGTGCGCGCCGCGATCGGCTTTCCACTCGGAGTGATAGCGGTAGTCGAGCAGGGTCGAGAGATTGGGATCGGCTTGCACATAGATGCTACCGCCGCGTCCGCCGTCGCCCCCATCGGGACCGCCCTTGGGCCGAAACTTGAAGCGGGCGAAGGAGCAGGCCCCGGAGCCACCGGTTCCCGCAACGACGCGCACCCGGGCCCGGTCGACGAAGGTGGTCATTCCTCCGGCTCCCCTTCCCAACCGCCCCGCACGGTCTGCCACAGCTCCTTGACTCGTTTCCATTGCTCGTAGGCCAGGACCGGGTTGACCACTGCCAGCACCGCATCGATTTGGGCGAAGTCGGCCCCGGCGTTCAACGCGCCCCGCAGGTGCGAGTGCAGTTGCCGGGGAGTCTCCAGCATCGCCACCTGGGCCACGATGCAGAGTTCGCGGCGCAGCAGGTCGAGCGCCGGACGGGCGATGGTGCGTCCGTAGCCCTCGGTGATCATCCAGGCGTCCAGCGCGGGATGCAGGGCCTGAATGTTGGCCCGGAGCTTCTCATAGTTGTCGCCGTAAACCCGGGCGCAGGCCTCCTCGCCGCGTCGGACCCACTCGTCCACCCGGGCGTAGTCGGCATCGGCATCCTGCTCCGGGGCGCCCACGCCACTCACCTTGCGCCAGACACCCAGCGCGGAAAGCGCCCGAGGGTAGCCGAGCATCAGGACCGACTGCAGCAGCAGCTCGTCGACCCAGGCGACCGGCACACCCGCCTCGCGGAGCGCCGCCACCCGTTCCCGGAGGTCGACATCGACGCCCTGGGCGATGGCGGCGGCGAAGCGCACCAGCTCCAGCGTGTGTGGGTCCAGCGGATTCCGTTGGGCCATTCAGACTACATCCTCACAGCAGATGATCGACACCGAATCGATTCGGCACCCGTTCAAAAAACGCACGCGCCAAGGCGTCTTAGCGCCGGATTTCCGGCCCGGGCCGCACAAAGTTACCTTCCTGCCTCATGCTCCGCTTCCGCTGGTGGGCCGCGGCAATCCTCTGCCTCATGCCCGGCGCGGCCGTGGCCCAAGCCTCGCCCTACCTGGCGCTGGACGATCCCAGCCTCCCGATACTCGAGCATCTCATCTCCCGGGGCGAGGTGGCCGATCCGTCGCCCTTGGTCCGCCCTTTCCGGCGGGCCGATGCCGTGCGAGTGCTCGAAGCGGCGCTCAAGACCGCCGACGCTGCCACCGCCAACGTGATCGACGGCCTGCTCAAGCGATACACCGACCGAACCGACGAGGCGCGCTGGCGGGTGGCGCCGCGCGCAGGATTCCAGACCGCCAGCCACGCGCGACGGGATCCGCTGCATCCGGCGGGATCGGATGGGATCTGGCCCTACGCCGAGCTGGGACTGGAGGGGGTGTTCGGACCAGTGGCGCTGGTGGCGCGCCCGGTGGGTGAGACGCGACTGTTGGACGATCCCGATTGGTTGGGCCGCAAGAACCTCGATTTCACCGGCCGCATGGCCGACGCTTATATCTCCGCCCAGTGGAAATGGGTGCGACTCTTCTACGGCAGGACCGACCAGGAGTGGGGACCGGGACAGATCTACGGGATTCCCCTCAGCGCCTACGGCTACGGGCGTGAGTTTGCCGGACTCCGGGTGGGGAACCGGGAGTACTATCTGCTGAGCGAATCCGCCCAGCTGCGCGACGAGACCGATTCCCTGGGCCAGGTGATCCACCGATACTTCTTCGCGCACCGGCTCGGGTTCAAGATCTCGGATCCGCTCAGAATGGCGCTGTGGGAAACAGTGGTGCTGGGAGGTCCCGATCGCGAGTTCGACTGGCGCTACAACAATCCTCTATCGATCATGCTCCTGGCCAACACCTACGGGCTGGGCGACGACGCCAATATCATCGTGGGCCTCGACCTCGACTGGAAGATCGCGCACGCGGTGCACTTCCAAGGACAGCTGGCGCTCGACGACATCCAGTACCAGGATCGGAGCAGCCCGACCCGCTATCCCGACCGCTATGCGTTCACCGTCGCCCTGTTCGGCCCGCTGGGCAGCCGCTTGGGCTACCGGGCGCTCTATTCCCAGGCCTCGAGCCTGGCCTTCCGGACCAACGATCCCTTCCAGAATTTCACCGATGGCGGCGTGGGACTGGGCAGGAACTTCGACGACAACGACCAGCTCTCGGGCTTCGTGACCATCCCGGTCCGCCGCAACTGGCTGCTGACGCCCGAACTCACCCTGTTCCGCCAGGGCCAGGGCCGGATCAACGACCCGGTGCCGCCGCCCGGGACCACCGCGGCCGGCTCGACGCCCAATCTGTTCATCGGGACGGTCGAGCAAACCTATCGGGCGGCGGTGGGGATCACTGGGCAGAAAGGCATTCTCGCCATTCAGGCCAACGCAGGGTATCACCACATCACCAACGCGGGGAATCAGGCCGGCCACACGGTGGACCGGTTCGAGGGACGCCTGACCGCCACCATCGGGCACGCGTGGCAAGGAGTGATCCGTGGCGAGTAAGTCGGGAGGGCTCAGTCGCGACCGGATCGCCGCGTTGCGGCGGGCGATGCGGGGCAAACAGATCGTGGTGGTGGGCGACGTGATGCTCGATCGCTACGTCCTGGGCGACACCGAGCGGATCAGCCCCGAAGCGCCGGTGCCGGTGGTCACGGTGCACGAGCGCCGGTCCGCGCTGGGGGGCGCCGCCAACGTGGCGGCCAACGTGGCCGCGATCGGCGCCAGCTGCACCCTGGTCGGCGTGGTGGGAGACGACGCCGACGGCGCCACGCTTCGCCAGGCCCTGGCGGGGGCCAAGCTCTCCGACCAGCAGATCGTCTCCGTCGCCAGGCGCCCGACCACGTGCAAGACCCGAGTGCTGGTCCGGGGGCAGCAGATGGTGCGATTCGACGAGGAGGTGGACGCGCCGCTCGAAGGGAGCGAGCTCAAGCGGCTGACCAAGCTCCTGGTGGAGGAGGTGGCCAAGGCCGACGCGTTGCTGATCGAGGACTACAACAAGGGCGTCCTGGTCCCCTCGCTGATCCGGGCCGGAATCGAGGCGGCCCACCAACGAAAGATTCCCGTCGTGGTGGACCCCAAGTTCCGCCAGTTCTTCGAATACAGCGGGGCCACGGTGTTCAAGCCCAACCGGCGCGAGCTGGCCGCGGCATTTGGCGCGGGAATGGACCTGGCCCACCCCGACGCGCTGCACGAGGCCCGGGGCAAGCTCAAGGTGGAGAACCTGCTGCTCACCCTGGGGTCGGAGGGGATGGCGCTGGTCACCAAGGATCGCGAAGTGATCCCGATCGCGAGCCTGGCGCGCGAGGTGTTCGATGTTTCGGGCGCGGGAGACACGGTGACGGCCTGGGTCGGGACCGCGCTGGCCGGCGGGGCGACGCTGCTGGAAGCGGCTCAGCTCGCCAGTTACGCGGCGGCGGTCGAGGTGGGCAAGCACGGCGTCACGACCGTCTCGTGGGACGAGTTGCTGGCGCTGGCCACTCCCTAGCCGTCCGCCCGCTGCGTTCCCCTGGGCGGAGGCCCCATCCGCGGATGAAGCCTCTGAGTCGCAGCCGATACCGCCCGGCTAGAGTCCCAGCCGCACTCCAACCCTCAGGCCAACCGAAGTGCCTCGGCGGGGCTCGATCAGCACATTGAGGTGGCCAGCCGGAACCGGCTGCCACCGTTCGGTCTGAATGCCGCTGCCGATCGCGGCTCCAAGCCCCATTCCGACCAGTCCGCCGAGCACACCGGCGCCGGCTACCACCACGCCGTTGGAGACGACCTGCGCATCCCCGAAGACGGCGCCCAGGCCCACCCCAAGGGCCACCCCCCCAAGGAACCCGATAACGGCGCCACTTCCCGCGTGGCCGTGGATGCCGGCACTCGCTTCCAGTTTTCCCGAACGGGGGACGGGGACGGTGTCCTGCTCGCTGGTCGCCACCAGCAGGCTGTCGCCCCGCTGGCCCGATACCGTCCCGATGATCGTCTGCTGCTGCGGCGGAGGAACGGTGTAGCGAACCCGGGAGCCGATCCCGAGGGTGGAGGTCTGTGCGCTCCCGGCGAGGGGAAAGAGCAGAATGAGGGTGAAGAGAACCAGGGTTCGAACGCCCATGACGGCCTCCGGTCGGGGACTGACACGGAGACTACCGGGCCGCCGACAAGCCACCGTCAAGTGCAGGGGCGCCAAAGCGATGTATCCGCCTTGCCCCTGTCTGAGCGGCCCGTTACTATCCGCCTCCCACGACCGGGCGATTAGCTCAGCTTGGTTAGAGCGCGCGCCTCACATGCGCGAGGTCACTGGTTCGAGTCCAGTATCGCCCATGATAGCTGGGAGCTAGGAGTTGGGAGTTGGGAGAGGGTCAGGAGTCTGGGATCAGAGGTCTGGATCGGGACCGAGGACTGAGGACTGAGTGTAGTTCTCCAAAACAGAGGCCCCGCCAAGGTTGGCGGGGCTCTTGTTTTCTGTGGTCGAGCTCATTCGCGACTTGTGTCCCGCGATTGTGACCTCTGACTGCGACTTGTGCCAGCGACGCGACGTGAGACGATCAACTCCCAGCTCCTAGCTCCTAGCTCCAAGCTCCCCCTCATTGTGTCAGGTGAAAAATTCCCCCTGACGCACCCCCGGCCCAGATGTCCGTCGGCGTTCGGGCCCACAGGCCGATGACGCCGTCATCCGGAAGCGAGTCGGCCCACGCCCACGTCGTACCGTTCCATTGAAGGATGTTCCCGCTGTTTGCGTCACCCACCAGTACGTGGGTGGCGCTTGTTCCGGTCATCGACCAGAAGTTGGTGCTCGCGCTTGCCGTCAGCACCGGGGACGAGGACCAGGCCGAGCCATCGTAGTGATAGATCGTGTTGGCGCGACTCGCGGCGAACACATTGTTGGGCCCGCTACCCCACAGCGAACCGAGCGGATACCCGTCCGCGATTTGCTGGGCGGTCCATGAGGCACCGTCGAAGTGCAGGACCCAACCGCGGGAACCCACGACGAACACGTCGGAGGCGGAACTCCCCCACACCCTGACAAAACCATTAAAGATCAACGTGTCGACCGCCGCCACCCCGGTGATAACCCCGGACCAGGAGACCCCGTCGTAGTGAAGGATACGAGGTCCACCCGGCGGAACCTGCCCCTGGATCGCGGCGTAAATGTTACTGGACGAGGTGCCCCAGAGACCCCGAATCATGCATTGAACGGGGCAGGAGTTGAGCGCGGCCGGGAGGGCCATTCGAAGCCAAGCCGTCCCGTCGAAGTGAGCCATGAACGCTTGGGACTGGTTGTCAAACCCTCCGGCATATACATCCGACGACGAGCTGCCCCATACGGCGAATAGCTGGCTGGCCTGCAGGGTGGTCGGTTGCCAGGTCTTTCCATCATAGCGCGCTAACAGGGCGAAGGTATCGCTGGGATCGGTTCCCACGGCCCACACGTTGGAGCCCGAGGTGCCCCAGAAGTCGTACACCATGCCGAACAGGTCGCCCGGTGGGACGGTTCCCTCGCCAGTGGTGAACGAGAGCTGGACCGTCGCGGCCACCGCCACCCCGAACAGGTCGCGGGCCCCTCGGCTCACCTCAAAGCGATACCCCGTGCGAGGCGCCAGCGGGTTGCTGGGGACGAACTGGACTCGGAACCCCAACGAGTCGCCCAGGCGCACCGTTCCCGGCACCAGAACGTTGCCCTTCCACAGCTTCACGGACGTCGAGTCCAGCGTGCTCAGATCCATTGGTTGGCTGAACACGATCGAGACCGTCGAATTGAGCGGCACGTCCCGCGCCCCGGGACGCGGGCTGGTCCGAACCGGGGTGGGTACCACGTTGGCGCGAACCACGTTCGCCACCTGCACGGGAGAAGTACCGGGACCACTGATGGTCGCCACGACTGTATCCCCTACCGTCGCCGCGATGGGAGTGGGATCGAACCCACCGTCGACCAGGACCGTAGTGATCGACGCCCCCGTCCCCCGGTTCACGATGTCCGCCTCCACTCCCCCCGGAACACTGCCCGGGATCAATGAGACGTAGGCGACGTTGCTGGGCGCGACCGTGGCGACGCGAGAGCCCCCCAATCCGCCCGAGCCGGTCAGGGGGTCCGAGACCATGAGGAAGGCCCGCGAGGGCAGCTGGATCGACTCGGGGCCGGTGCCATCGTTGCACGAAGCCATCCCCAGCATGGCGATTGCCAACGTGACCCTGGAAACCGATGAGCTGCTCTGCATGGTCCCTCCTGTCTACGGTCCTTCGATCAGAAACGGCCCCGAAGGCTGGCATGGCGCCACGACCCGGCATCGCCTGCCGAATCACGGGCAGTCCCGCTCCACACTCTGATTGATGTACCGCTCGACGCCGCTGGTCTCAAGCTACGGCTCCTGATACGCGTAAAGGGACGGCAGCTGCCGCACCCGGTAGAACGTGGTCGGCGTCGGTCCCGGAGCCGAGAGACTCCCCTCCCAGACCACGCTCCCATCGGCAGCCACTTCGGTCATGATCCCCGCCGCCCCGAATCCGACCAGCGTGTGGCCGTTCCGGTACCGCTGGGTCGAGCCGACGAAGGGCGCGAAGATCGGGGTCGCATGGCGGTACTGCCACACCAGCGTGGCGGTCATGGCCAGCGTATCGAGCCGGTACTCGACGGCTCGGCTCTCGGGCGGGTTGTGGTAGTTGCCGTTGTCGAAGAACAGGAGATCGCCATTCGACAACAGACGAACATCGTGCTGGATGCCGAACCCGCCCAACGGGTCCCCGTTCAGTACGAACTGGTTCTCCTGTCCGCCGAATCGCCACCGCATGGCTCCGGTTGCCGGGTCGATCCTGACGATCTGGGCCAGGCTCGCAAAGGAGACGATATAGTCGCCACCGGGGTCGATCTCGATCGAGTTGGGGTGGTCGAAATCGATCACCAGCAGTTGGGCCAGGTTGGCAGGCCGGCCCACCCACTCCGTCAGGGCAAAATGGTCCCAGGCACTCCACTGGAACTCGATGGCCCCGCTGGCCGATTGCCGCAGGATGCTATGCCCGGCGATGAGCTGGCTGGCGGCGCCACCGAGGGTGGTAAGGTCGACATTTCTTAAGTCATACCCGAAGAGATAGGCCTCCCGACCGGACCCACGGGAACGAAGAAGGAGCTCGTGCGGATCGGTGTATAGAGCGTTCCCGGCTGAATACACCGCCAGGCTCTCGCCCGCCGCGGTGAACTCGAAATAACGTCCCGGCACCGGCTGCCACCCCGAGCTCCCGCCGAGGAACAGCGTGAAACGCCCATCCGGCTGCTGCTCGGCGGCGAGAGCGTGCTCGCCCGCGCCCGTGGCGAATCCCCGATACCAGCGAATGCCACCGGACTGATCGAAGGCCAGGGCAAAGCCGGTGTCGTTCACGGTCACCTCGGTCAGCAGGTAGCCGGACGGCGGGGTGCCCGAGAGGTCGAGCCTCACCGATTGCAGCGCCGCCGGCAGCTCGCCCGAGACAAAGGCCACCGACTCCGCCGCGACCCCGCCCGGACCC
>DATIWD010000074.1:0-32049 GCA_035519565.1 Gemmatimonadales bacterium
TAGGCGACCCACTGGCCATCATGGGAGACGTCGATGTTCTCGATGGTCTGATTGCCGGTGGTCACCGGCGTCGCCTGCGAGACCGATACGCTGCCGGTGACCGGGATGGGGATCGACCAGACGTTCGAGGTCTCGGTGAAGGCCGAGTAGGCCAGGCGGCTGCCGTCCCGCGAGACCCCGATGCCGTGGGCGTTGAGGCCGGTGGTGAGTCGAGCCGGAGGATGGGCCGGCGTCCCCGAGCTGGTCAAATCGACCTGGTACAGGTCGCGTCCGCCGTCCCGGTTGGAGACATAGAGCAAGGCGCGCCCACTGACCCAGGCCGGGCTCACGTTCATGGACTGCGAGTCGCTGACCGGCACCGCCGGACCGCCGGCCGCCGGGGCCACCCGAATGCTGCTGAGCGCGATGTTTCCCACTTCGCCGGACTTGACGTACTGGATGTTGCCGGAGACGTAAGCGATCCAGCGGCCGTCGGGCGACCAGGAGAGCGAGTGCACCTCGCGGCCGACGGTGACCAGGCGTGCCGTCCCCCCGTCCAGCGGCCTGGCATATAAGGAATCGTGGGAGGAGTAGACGAAGGACCGGCCATCCGGTGACACGGCCACGCCGCGCCACATCTCCGCGCCGGCGACGAGGACTCGCGGAATTCCACCCAGCGCCGAAACGATCTCGATCCCGCGCGGGGAGGTGAAGACCAGGCGCTGTCCGTCGGGGACCCAGGAGGGAAACCGCCCGCTGCCGTCTCCCTCCTTGATCACGCGGAGGGGCACCCCGTTCTCCACCTGGCGCACCATCAGCTCCCCCTTGCCGCCCGAGTAGGCGAGGAACTTCCCGTCCGGCGAGAGGGCGGGGTCGAGCTCGAGACCGGGATCGAGGGTCACCTGAGTCTGACGGCCCAGCTGAACTGTTGCCGGAGCGCCCAGCATTCTGAAAACAACCACCGCGCCGCCCAGCACGAGTCCGGCCACGGCGACGCTCAGGGCAACGCGCCTCCTCCGCGCGCTGGGCATGACCATGGTGGGCATGGCCGGCTGGGAGGCCAATGCGTCGGAGAACTGGGCCACCGAGGCAAACCGGTCGGCGGGATTCTTGGCCAGCGCTCGATGCAGAGCCTCCGCGACGGAGGCCGGTGCGGCAGGGCGCAGTTGAGTGATCGCGGTCGGAGTCGCACTCAGATGCTGGTGGACGATGCTCTGCACGGTGGGGCCGGTGAACGGCGGCTCCCCGGCCAGCATCTCGTAGACCACGCAGCCCAGGGCGTAGAGATCGCTCCGTCCGTCCAGGTTCCGCTCGCCCGCGCTCTGTTCCGGGCTCATGTACACGGGGGTGCCCACCGTGAGTCCGGTTTCGGTGAGCCGATCCGTCCCGAGGCTGCTGATCGCCCGAGCCAAACCGAAGTCGGCCACCACGGCGTGTCCGCTCTCCAGCAGGATGTTCTCGGGCTTGATGTCTCGATGAACCACCCCCTGGGAATGGGCATAGCCCAGGGCATCCGCCACCTCGCGCGCGATCTGGATGGTGTCGGGGATCGAGAGCTGTTTTTCGCGGTTGAGCCGGGTCCGGAGGGATTCGCCTTCGACCAGCGGCATGACGTAGAACAGGAACCCGTCGGCTTCCCCCGAATCGTAGAGCGGCAGGATGTGCGGGTGCCTGAGCTTGGCCGTGGTCTCGATCTCGCGAACGAAGCGCTCGGCGCCGAGTGCCGCGGCCAGCTCGGGACGGAGCACTTTCACCGCCACCTTACGATGGTGCTTGAGGTCTTCGGCGAGGAAGACGGTGGCCATGCCGCCGGCGCCCAGTTCCCGCTCGATGCGGTAGCGCCCGGCCAGGGCCGCAGTCAGGCGTTCCTGGACCGTGGTCAATGCTTGGCCTTCACCTTGGCCTCGAGCTCGGGGAACCAGTTCTCGACGTAGACCACCTTAGCGGCCTCCTGGTTCAACGGCTCCTTGATCATCAGGAAGTGGTGGTCATCCGGTGCTACGTCGTACTGCTGCCGGTTCCGCGCGTAACGATATCCTGACAGAGAAAACAGCGGATGAGGGGTGCCGGCCTGGAAGGTCGGCCCCGGGGCGATATCCACCGCCATCAGCTGATTGGGGGACTTGAAGAACAGCTCCCGGCCGCTATGGGCCCAGCGCGGTTCCACTCCGCCGTCTCGCGAAACGATCTGTCGGGAAGCGGCGCTGGGGAATGGGGTGACGTAGATCTCTCTCCGGCCGGTGACGTTGGAGGTGAAGGCGAGCCACCGCCCGTCGGGCGAGAGCGCGATCTGATTGGCCTGGTCGTTCTTCTCGATGATGAGCGGCACCAGGGCCGTATCACCCCGAAGACGCCGGCCCCGGATGTGACCGATCCCCCCTTCTTCGTCGGAACGGATCACCATCCATTCCCCATCTCGCGAGAACTCCACCTCCCAGAGCCCGAAGGTGTGATGCATGACCAGCCTGGGTGGCGCGCTACCGTCGACCGGCATCTGGTAAATGTCGTAACCTTCCTGACCGCCCTGTCCTCCGGCATTGGACAAGAAGGCGAGCGAGTGGCCATCCGGGGTCCAGGCGGGGCGCCAGTTGACCGTTCCGGCCTGGGTCAACTTCTGCCGAGTACCGTCCGATCGCCGGATCCAGAGATGGGTCGAGCCGTCGCGGACGCTCACCGCCAGGGTCTTGCCGTCCGGCGATAGCGCCGGGTACTCGAATTCCGCGCGCCAGGTCGAGTCCAGCCGCTCAGCGCGGCCATCCCGGCTCACCCACATCAGCTCCGGGGGGGCGGTGGCGGCTCCCTTGATCGTGTAGAGGATGGTACCGGTGGCGGAAATGGAGAGACTGACTGGCTCTACGTCCTCGAGGACCGGGACCACGCCGGAGGTCATCGCGAGCCGCCTGGGATCGAACCCCGCGGCGAAGAGGCCTCCGTTTCGGTCGGTGTAAAGGACGTGACCGCTCGGCGAGTACCAGGCACCGGCCGCGTTGGCTGCCACCAGTCTTCCACTATCGGCCGCAAAATCGAAGACCCACACGGACGACTCGATGCCGCAGTTGCCCGGACAGGAGGTGTACAGGACGCCGCGGTTTCCGGGCAGTGGCTGGATGGTCGAGACGTTGTCGAGCGCCTGGTTGGTGGTTCGGCGCACCGTCTGGCTGGCTCCGCCGTTGACGGGAACCCGGCGGAAGTTCTGATCCTCGCCCACGTAGATAATGGTTCCATCCTCGAGCCAGGCGGCCGCGGGATAGATCTGGTTGACGTCGCTGGCCAGAGTGATGGACCCGCCGCCCTCGAGCGGAACTTTCCTCAGCCGGCCGTCGGAGGTGACGTACCCGATCCATTTGCCGTCGGGAGAGAAGAACGGCGCCGACCCTCCCTCGGTCCCCCCGATCGGGTCGGCGTCACGATTGCCTCTGAGCTTCCGCATGAGCCGAAGGGTCCCGCCGATCGAATCCGCGAAGACGATGCTCGACCCATCCGGCGCGATGGCCGCCTGGGAGCTGAGGCGCTCGAGCCCGGGTGAGAGGAAGCGGCCGAAGGGATGTTGCCAGAGCACCACCTGCTGCCGGCTGACTCCGCCCGTCGCCGGGTGCCGGAGCCAGCCCCAGGCGGCAAGGATTGCGAGAATGGCGCAGGTGGCGGCGAAAGCGCCGGTCAGGCGGGCAGGCGGCCAGGCAGTCGGGTGGCCTGAGGCGCGCGTCCTCTCTTGATAGGCACCCGCCTTGCCCTCGAGCGCGTCGCCGAACTCCTTGGCAGTAGCGAATCGGTCTGCCGGGAGCTTCTCCAAGGCGGTCAGCACCGCGGCTTCGACCTGCGGCGGGATGGTGTGCCGCTGAGCCGTCAGCCCCCGTGGCGTCTCGGTCAGTACCCGGGCCACGATGGCCTGCGCCGTGCTCCCCGTGAACGGCGGGTCGCCGGTGAGCATCTCGTAGAGGGTACAGCCGAGCGCGTAGACATCGCTCCGGGCACTGACCTCCCGCTCCCCCATCGCCTGCTCGGGACTCATGTAGTGGGGCGTGCCGAGCGACATCCCGGTCTCGGTCATCCGGGTGCCGCCCGCGGTCGAGACCGCGAGGGCGATGCCGAAGTCGGAAACCAGGGCTCGGTTATCGTGGAGCAGGACATTCTCGGGCTTGATGTCCCGGTGGATCACGCCGTGACGGTGGGCGTAGTCGAGGGCCCCGGCGACTTCGATGGCGATCCGCACCGCTTCGGGGATGGCCAGCTGCTTCTGCCGGGTGAGCCGATCCCGGAGCGATTCTCCTTCGACGAACGGCATCACGTAGTACGCCGTGCCGTTCACCTCGCCGCTGTCGATCAGGCCGAGGATGTGGGGGTGCTGCAGGTTGGCAATGGTCTTGATCTCGCGGAGGAAGCGCTCGGCGCCGATCACGGCGGCCAGCTCCGGCCGCAGGACCTTGATGGCGACCTTGCGGTCGTGCCGGAGGTCCTGGGCCAGGTAGACCGTGGCCATCCCACCCGCGCCCAACTCACGCTCGATGCGGTAGCGGTCCTCCAGGGCGGTGGCCAGGGCGGCGGGGAAATCGGCCATGATCGGCGAACCTACTTCTTGCTCGCGGCCATCTTGGCGCGGAACTCGGTGATCCAGTTGGGGACCACGATCAGCTGGTAGGCCTGGGACTGCGAGGCCGGAATCACGATGCGCGACCCGTCCCGGGTCACGTCGAAATTGGCCTGCCCGAAGCCGCCGCCGCCGCCACGGACCTG
The DNA here is from genome assembly GCA_035519565.1 of Gemmatimonadales bacterium. Taxonomy (GTDB): domain Bacteria; phylum Gemmatimonadota; class Gemmatimonadetes; order Gemmatimonadales; family GWC2-71-9; genus DATIWD01. The sequence continues at coordinate 4,711 of DATIWD010000074.1, forward strand.
GGTGAATGCGGTGTCGCGCGAGACCACCCGCACCCCACCGCTGGTAGCCAGGCGGGCCTCCACGATCACGTTGCCCGAGAGGTAATAGAGCCGGGTTCCATCGGCGGACCAGACCGGCGAGCTCCCGCCGCCCACCGAGACCTGGACCTTCGCGGTCGGAACCGGGAACGAGCGGATATACACTTCGAAGTTGCCCGATTCGTTGGTGACGACGGCCACGAGGTGGCCGTCGGGCGAGAATCGGGGAATGACGTCGTTGTCTTTCGAGGCGCTGAAGGGTCGGATCGCCCCACCGGAGTCGAGCACCACTCTCAGCACGTCCCATCCATTGTCGACCAGAGATTGCACCACGAGCGAGTGGCCGTCTGTACTGAGGTCCGCGAGAGGCGTCAGGTAGGGCAGGTCCGCCAGTTTTTCGGGGGCCGAGGCGACTTCAACTGATTGGGCCCAAATCTTATCCTTGTCGCTGCCTCCCGCCGAATAGACCACCCGCTTCCCGTCCCGGGCCCATTCCACCGAGGTCACCGTTTCGACATTGGTGAGTCGCGAGAGCGTGCCGGTCTCCAAGTCATGGATCCAGACGTCGCTCCGGGAGCCGTCGGACAAAAGGGCCGCGATCCGGCGGCCGTCTGGCGAGAGACGCGGCTGGTAGTACTCATGGACCTCACGGCTGATCGGTCGGGAGACGCCGTCCCGGCCCAGCCAGGTCAGTTGTCCCCGATGCGTGCCCAGCCCAGTAACCAGTGCGCCGCCCCGAGAAATGAAAATGCTCGAGTTGCCGTTATTCGCGGCCAACACGGTAACCGGGTCGAGTACGGGGATCGGCCTCCCCTTGACCCGTTTTCCCGACGGGTCCAGCGACACCGCCATCACCGATCCGTCGGCCTGGAGGTACACGAGGGCCCCGTCGAGCACCGCCAGCGGCCGAACCCCCTTGAGATCGAGCAGGGAAACCGGCCCGCCGTTCAGGGAGGCCGTCGCGAGCTGAGCGGTGGCCAGCGAGCCGTACCAGACCATGAACACGACCGAGCGGCCATCGGGGAACGCGACCGGCCAGAGATGATCCAGTTCGCCTTTGCTGGAGTCGGGCCGGGTAAACTGCGCCAGCTGGCCGCCGGCGACGCTGACTCGGGAAAGGCCGTGGGCCTTGCTCGTGGCGCCGACTACGAGCTCATCGGTGACCGTCCAATCGGCTCCGTTGGCCGCGCCACCGTCGGCGATGGTCACCGGGGCGCTCCCGTCGAGTCGCACCTTTCGCTCTTTCCCGCCGCTTTCGAACGTCAGCCACTGTCCGTCCGGCGAGAAGACCGCCTGGGAGCCTCCGCCGGTGCCGGGGATCGGGTGACCTTCGATTTGATCGAGATGGCGCGAGTAGAGGTTCCAGCCGTTGCTGCGATCCTCCACCGCGTACACCAGGGTGGCGCCGTCGGGGGAGATCGCCGCCGGCCAGGGATAGTTATCGGACACCTGAGCGCTGTCGTTCCCGGTGAAGAGGAATCGAATGGCGCCGAAAGAGGGCGCCGCCGCTGGACGCCGGAAGACCAGGAGAGCCAGCAGCGAGGCGACGGTTGCGACAGTGAGACCGAGCACCAGGGGATCCCTGAGCCGTGAGCGGGAACTCGCAGCCGGAGCGAGTGACGGCCGCGCCGCTGTGGTTCCACTCGGGAGCGTTAACGTCTTATTGCCGAGGGCCTCGGCGAATTCGCTCGCGCCGGCGAACCGGTCGGCCGGGAGCTTGGCCAGCGCGGTGAACACCGCCGCTTCAACGTGCGGTGGGACCGTCTTCCGGAGATCGGTGAGGCGGACCGGATCGGCGGTCATCACCTTGGCCAGGATCGCCTGGGCGGTAGGGCCATTGAAGGGTGGCTCGCCGGCCAACATCTCGTAGAGCACGCAGCCCAGGGCGTAGACGTCGGTGCGGGCGTCGATGCTCCGCTCCCCCATGGCCTGCTCGGGACTCATGTAGGTGGGAGTGCCGAGGGACATTCCAGTCTCGGTCATCCGGCCGCCGCCGGCGGTGGTGGCGGCGAGCGCGATGCCGAAATCGGCCACCATCGCGGCACGATCGTGTAACAGGATGTTCTCTGGCTTGATGTCGCGGTGGATAACGCCGTGGCGGTGCGCGTAGTCTAGGGCGGCAGCCACCTCGCGGGCGATCCGGATCGCCTCGTCGACCGGGAGCTGTTTCTCCCGGGCCAGTCGGGTGCGCAGGGTCTCGCCCTCGACGAACGGCATCACGTAGAAGACGGTGCCGTCCACGGTCCCCGAGTCATGCAGGGCCAGGATGTGGGGGTGCTGGAGGCTGGCGGTGGTGGTGATTTCCTGGAGGAAGCGCTGGGCCCCGATCACGGCCGCCAGCTCGGGGCGAAGCACCTTGACCGCCACTTTGCGGTGGTGCTTGAGGTCCTGGGCCAGGTAGACGGTGGCCATGCCGCCGGCACCGAGTTCCCGCTCGATCAGGTAGCGGTCGGCCAGGGCCTCCGAAAGGCGTTTGGGTGCGTCAGACAGAGCGTGCCGCCGAGGGGTTTGGGTCCTTTAACATGGCCGGGGACAACGCGATCGGAAAGGGCGGGGAAGCAGCAGGGGCCGGGGAGGGTAGGGGCGGACCTCCGACGAAGATCTGTCTACGTCGCAGTTTGCAGAGGCTTCTCTCCCTAGCGACCTTCATCCTCCTGATTGTACCTTCACACTGGCTTCCTCACTCCTTGCCGATCCGGCGCCTACCCTTGCCCGGCGTTCTCACGAAAGCGAGGAAGCACCGCGGCTCGGTGGTGGCCGTCAGGGGTCCTTGGAGCGCAATGTTTCAACCGGTTTTTCGCATCGCCCTCTCTCAGAGGAGGTTGGCCGTGGGCAGTCATCTGGTCGATAGATCACTGCGCGCCATCGCGCTGATTGCTTCGTTGTCCGTTGCAGGTGTGGGTCAGGCTGCTGCGCAGGATTCCGCCGCCGCGGCTCCCGCAGAGGAAGAGCGGCCCACCGGCCTGCCCAAGAAGATCCAGTGGCATTTCAACCTCGACGCCGCGATCGGCGGCTTCGGGTTCGCTCATTCGTTGTATACCAACGAGCGGCCCGACCCCTCCGGGAACCTGGGTGATAACTGGGCGGAGAGTTACGCCAAGCCCGCGCTCTCCGCGGAATACGGCCTCTCCAACGGCAGCCAGCTCTACGGAAAGATCAGTGTCGTGGGCGAGCGTACTTTCGGCGCGCCTCCATCACTGGTGGGGGAGGATGCCTCCTCGTTCAAGATCGAGGATGGCTACGTGGGCTGGCGTTCCGGCAAGACGGTCGGCAAGACCGAGAACGAGCTGGACTTCACCATCGGCCGCACCCAGTACACCCTCGGCCATGGGCTGATTCTGTGGGACGGCGGCGGTGAGGGTGGGACTCGCGGCGGCTTCTGGAGCAACGCCCGCAAGGCCTGGAACTTCGCGACGGTCGGGCGGTTCAAGCCGGGGCACCACACGGTCGAGGCCTTCTACCTGGATCGCGATGAGGTACCGGAGGCCGATAGCCACACGCACCTCTGGGGGGCCAACTATCAGTACCAGTTGGGTGAAGCCAATACTCTCGGGGCCACCTACCTGCACTTCTGGGCCGATCCCGCGGTCAAGCCCAACCGGGATGGCCTGAACGTCATCAACCTCCGGGCCTACACCGCGCCCATCAAGGACGTGCCTGACCTCGCGATCGACGCGGAATACGTGCGGGAGGATAACGGGAACCAGCTGGGCTCCAACGCCTGGAACCTGCAGGGCGCCTACACGCTGAGCAAAGTCACCTGGAAGCCCCGGATCTCCTACCGCTACGCGTTCTTCCAGGGGGACGATCCCGCCACCACCAAGAGCGAGGGGTTCGACGCGCTGATCCCCGGCTTCTACGACTGGGGTGCCTGGTGGCAGGGTGAAATCGCCGGCGAGTACTTCCTGTCCAATTCCAACCTGATCTCCCATCAGATCCGGGTGCACGCGACGCCCAACGACGCGATCGGGACCGGACTCATCTTCTACAAGTTCAACCTCGACCAGATTGGCGGCTTCGCGCCGGTGGTGACCTCGTCGAGCCTGGCCACCGAGTTGGATGGCTACTGCGACTGGAAGATCAACAGCAACTTCCTCGCCTCCTTCGTGGCGGCGTTGGCGTGGCCGGGGACGGCGGTGGAGCAGGCCTACGGCCGGACCCAGAATTTCGTATACGGCATGATCTATGTCGCCTACTCGTACTGAGCCACCCGGAGAGATCGCTCATGATTGAACGCACCTCGCGCCCGCTGCCTCGGCGGGTGCTCATGGTGGACGACGAGCTGGCCCATCCGACCACGGCCGGCGGCCGGGCGATCCGCACCTTGGCCGACGAGCTCAAGGCCCGCGGGATCGAGGTGGTCGAGGCGCTCTCCGCCGAAGACGGGCTCTCCACCATCATCTCCGATTCCGCGATCCATTGCGTCTTCCTCAACTGGACCCTGGGCCACAACGACAAGGCCGTGCACGAGCAGGCGACTGAGTTCCTGCGGACGCTCCGGGCCCGGAACGAGAAGGTGCCGGTGTTCCTGACCGCCGATCGCAAGGTGGCGGGGACGGTGACCATCGAAGTGGCCCAGATGGCCGACGAGTTCGTCTGGATCCTGGAGGACACCGCGGCGTTTGTGGCCGGCCGGACAGTGGCCGCGATCGAGCGCTACCTCCAGGGGCTGCTCCCGCCCTTCGCGGCGGCGCTGGCCCGGTACAATCGCGACGTGGAGTACAGCTGGGCGGCGCCCGGGCACCAGGGCGGGACCGCCTTTCTCAAGTCGCCGGTGGGGCGAGTGTTCTTCGATTTCTACGGGGAGAACCTGTTCCGCACCGATATGGGGATCGAGCGGGCGGCGCTGGGCTCCCTGCTCGGCCACACCGGTCCGATCGGCGAGAGCGAGCGCTACGCGGCCCGTGTGTTCGGCTCCCACCGGAGCTATTCGGTGCTGAACGGGACCTCGGGCTCCAATCGCTCGATCATGTCCGCCTGCGTAGGGGACGGCGAGATCGCCCTCTGCGACCGCAACTGCCACAAGTCGATCGAGCAGGGGCTGGTCGCCACCGGTGGGATCCCGGTCTTCTTGAGTCCCACCCGTAATCGCTACGGGATCATCGGGCCGATTCCTCCGCACCGCCTCAGCCCCGATGCGATTACCAAGAGCATCTCGTCCAATCCGCTGGTCAAGAACGCCACCGGCAAACGGCCGGTCTATGCGGTGGTGACCAACTGTACCTACGACGGCATGTGCTACAACGCTGCCGACGCCGAGGCGCGGTTGGCCAAGAGCGTTGACCGGATCCACTTCGACGAGGCGTGGTACGGCTATGCGCGGTTCAATCCGATGTACCGCGACCGCTACGCCATGCGGGGGGACCCGGCCGATCATCCCAAGAACGGACCCACCGTCTTCGCCACCCACTCGACCCACAAGCTGCTGGCCGCGCTGTCGCAGACCTCCTACATCCACATCCGGGACGGCAAAGGCAGCATCGACCACGGCCGCTTCAACGAGGCCTACTGCATGCAGGCCAGCACCTCGCCGCTCTACGCGCTGATCGCGTCCAACGACGTGGCGGCCGCGATGATGGACGGGGTGGGCGGGCTGACCATGACGCAGGAGGTCATCGACGAGGCGGTGGCCTGCCGGCTGGCAGTGGCCCGGATCAAGAAGGAATTCTCCGCCAGGAAGGAGTGGTTCTTCGCGCCCTGGAATGCCGAGGAGATCAAGCTTCCCAAGACCGGGAAGAAGGTCCCCTTCCACGAGGCGCCGGCGGAGCTGCTGGCCACCGACCCCAACTGCTGGGTGTTGCATCCGGGCGAGAGCTGGCACGGCTTCGACGGGATCCCCGACAACTGGTGCATGCTCGACCCCATCAAGTTCGGGATCGTCTGTCCCGGGATGAAGAAGGACGGGGAGCTGGACACCAAGGGCATCCCGGCCGACATCGTGACTGCTTATCTCGGCCGGCACGGGATCGTCCCCTCGCGCACCACCGACCACATGGTGTTGTTCCTCTTTTCGGTGGGGATCACCAAGGGAAAGTGGGGGACGCTGATCAACACGCTGCTCGACTTCAAGACCGATTACGACCGGAACGCGCCCTTGTCGGAGGTGTTACCCGGCGTGCTGGCGGCGGGCCCCGAGCGCTACGCCGGGATGGGTCTCAAGGATCTGGGCGACGCGATCTGGGCCCATATGAGGAAGAACAAACAGGGGCACTGGCAGGCGCAGGCCTACGCCACGCTGCCTAACCCGGAGATGACCCCTCGCCGTGCCTTCCAGCTCCTGATGGCCGGGAAGGTGGAGAAGGTTCCACTCGACAAGATGGCCAACCGGGTGGTGGCCGTCGGGGTGATTCCCTATCCGCCCGGGATTCCGATCGTGATGCCGGGAGAGAACCTGGGCGCGCCGGACGGGCCCTGGCTCACCTATCTCCGCGTTCTCCAGGAGTACGGGCACTCGTTCCCCGGCTTCGCCAAAGAGGTGGAGGGGACGGAGGAGCGGGACGGGACGTATTACGTCTACTGCCTCAAGAAGTAGGAATAGCACCAGGTCGCTCACAGACGGTTGACGACGAGATGCATGTGACCCGCGCGTCCGAGTCGGGACACCTAGTGAAAAAGGGGGGAGACCGTGGCTGAAACGAAGAAGATGAATCTGGTCCAGCTCACGTTCATCGTCGCGGTGAACATGATGGGCTCCGGAATCATCATGCTGCCGACCAACATGGCCCAGGTCGGCGCGATCTCGCTGCTGTCCTGGATCGTGACGGCGCTGGGATCGATGGCCATCGCCTATGGGTTCGCGCAGGCCGGCCTGTTCAACGAACGACCGGGCGGGATGTCGGCTTACGCCGAAGACGCCTACGGGAAGCCGGGGTACTTCAACGTGTTCTACCTCTACTTCCTCTCGCTGGCGATCGGGAACGTGGCGATCGCCATCTCGGCGGTGGGGTACCTGGCGGGGTTCTTCCCGTGGCTCTCCTCCACGCCCATCACCACCTGCATCGGGGTGATCGGACTGCTCTGGCTCACCACGGTGGCCAACTTCGGCGGACCGTCGGTCACCGGCAAGATCGGGTCGGTGACGGTCTGGGGCGTCATCATCCCGGTCGGGGTGCTCTCCTTCATCGGCTGGTTCTGGTTCAAGTCATCGACCTTCGCCGAAGCCTGGAACCCCCAGGGGCTGACCCTGGGACAAGGCATGGGGTCGAGCATCGCGCTCACCTTGTGGGCCTTCCTGGGCATGGAATCGGCCGCGCAGAACTCCTCGGCGGTCGAGAACCCCAAGAAGAACGTCCCCCTGGCCTGCATGTTCGGCACGCTGGGCGCCGCGGTGATCTACATCCTCTCGACGACGGTGATCCAGGGGATCGTGCCCAACGCGGAGCTGGCCAAGTCGACCGGGCCGTTCGCCCTGGCCTACGCCCACATGTTCAATCCGACCATCGGGCGGATCATCATGGCCCTGGCGGTGCTGGCCTGTCTCGGTTCCCTCCTGGGTTGGCAGTTCACCATCGCCATGACCGGGAAGTCGGCAGCCGACGAGCGGATGTTCCCTCAATTCTTCACCAAGCTCAACGGGATGGGCGCGCCGGTCACCGGGATGATCGTGATGGGGGTGGTTCAGAGCCTCATGGCGCTGTCGACCATCTCGCCCTCGCTGAGCGAGCAGTTCAGCGCGCTGGTGAATCTGGCAGTGGTGACCAACGTGGTGCCTTACATCATCGCGCTGTCGGCCCTGATGGTGATGATGCGGACCGCCAAGGTCACCCAGAACGTCTGGCGGCGGAACGTATTCGTGGCTGTAGTCGCCATGCTCTACAGTACCTACGCTATCTACGCCTCCGGCAAGGATGCGGTCCTCGGCGGCATGCTGGTGATGGCGACCGGATACATCATCTGGGGCTTCCTGGCACCCCGTTTCACCTCGGGTGCCGCCGCCCCCTCGCCCAAGCCGGCAAGCAAGTGACCACCGCGACCGCAACCGTGGAAAGGAGAGAGGTCATGCAACGCGCAGGATGGATAGCCCTCAACGGGCATGGCGCCCGGGTCGCGGCCCTGGTCATTGCCACCCTTGCTTTTCAGTCGCCGCTCGCGGCGCAGAAACCGGCCGCCAAGCCGGCGGCCAAGCCCGCGGCACCGACGTCGACACTCACGCGCATCAAGGAGAGCGGGCGGATCCGGCTCGGATATGTCGCCGACGCCCGGCCCTACTCGTTCAAGGATGGCTCTGGTAACCCGACCGGCTTCGCGGTCGATCTCTGCGGCAGCGTCGCCGACGCCATCAAAGGCGAACTCGGCATCTCGGCCCTGGCGGTCGATTGGGTCCCGGTCGCCAGCGCGGACCAGTACAAGTCGGTGCAGCAGGGGGATGTCGACCTGATGTGCGGCTCCGCGCGCCAGACCCTGACTAACCGGACGCAAGCCGCCTTTTCGATCACCATCTTCCCCGGGGGCATCGGGGCGCTGGTGCGGCAGGACGCCCCGGCCCGTCTCAAGGACGTGCTGCTGCAGCGCAAGTCGGCGCAGCCCAACTGGCGCGGCAACGCCGTCCAGTTGCTCTCCACCCAGAGATTCTCGGTGGTCAAAGGCTCGCCCGCCGAAACCTGGGCCACCGGCAAGATCCAGGAGTTCCAACTCTCGTCGATGCTGGTCCACGTCGACAACTACGATGCCGGGTTCAAGGGACTGGTCAATCGCCAGGCTGACGCCTTCTTCGGCGATCGGGCCATTCTGCTGGACGCCCTGCAGCACAATCTGGCGGCGAAGAATCTCCAGCCGATCGACCGGCTCTTCACCTTCGAGCCGGTGGCGCTGGCGATGGGCCTGGGCAACGAGGACCTCCGCCTGATCGTGGACAGGACGTTGAGTAAGCTCTATACGTCCGGGGGGATCAAGACGGTCTATGCGAAGTACTTCGGCCCGCCCGACGAGACCACGCTGCTCTTCTACAAGTGGGCGGCATTGCCGGACTGACCAGGGAAACCGGGAGATTTTGCGATGATAGAACGCAGCACCAAGCGCATCAGCCTGCGGGCGCTCGTGGTGGACGATGAGCTGCCCACCGCGACCGCCGAGGGCCGGGCCGCTCGCACTCTGGTCCAGGAGCTCAAGGACCGGGGCGTCGAGGTGGTGGAAGCCGCCTCGGCCGAGGACGGAGCCTCGGTCGTAGTGTCGGATTCCGCCATCCACGTCATCCTGGTGGACTGGACCCTGGACAACGACAAGGGACACGCGAAGGCCAGGTCCCTGATCTCGCAGGTGCGGTCCCGCAACGACAAGATCCCCATCTTCCTGATGGCCGAGCGGGGCGAGGCGTCCTCGATTCCGATCGACATCATGGAGATGGTCGACGAATACATCTGGACCCTCGAGGACACGGCCGCCTTCGTGGGTGGGCGGGTAGTCGCCGCGATCCGGCGGTACCTCGAGGTCATGCTGCCGCCACTGGCCTCCGCGCTGATGAAATTCACCCAGGAATACGAGTACTCCTGGCACACGCCGGGCCATACCGGCGGGACCGCCTTTCTCAAGTCACCGGTCGGGCGGATCTTCTTCGATTACTTCGGGGAGAACCTGCTGCGGAGCGACCTCTCGATCAGCGTGGGGGCCCTGGGTTCCCTGCTGGACCACACCGGCCCCATGGGTGAGCACGAGCGCTACGCCGCCCGGGTCTTCGGGGCGCATCGGACCTATTGCGTCACCAACGGGACCTCGACCTCCAACCGGTTGATCTGGACCGCGGCGGTGGGCCGCGACCAGATCGCGCTCTGCGACCGGAACTGCCACAAGTCGATCGAGCATGGGCTGGTGCTGACCGGCGGGATTCCCAACTACATGGTCCCCCTCCGGAACCGCTACGGAATCATCGGACCGATTCCGCCGGAACGGATCAAGCAGGCGGCCATCGCGGCGTCCATCAAGAGCAACCCGCTGGTGACCAAGGGGATCGAGACCAAGCCGGTCTACGCCGTGATCACCAACTCCACCTACGACGGCCTCTGCTACAACGCTCGGCGGGTGCAGGAGCTGTTCGAGGCCAGCGTGGACCGGATCCACTTTGACGAGGCGTGGTACGCCTACGCGCGGTTCAACCCGATCTATAAAGACCGGTTCGCCATGTTCGGGGATCCCAAGGACCACAAGGGCCCCACGGTCTTCGCCACCCACTCGACGCACAAGCTGCTGGCCGCGCTGTCCCAGGCCTCATTCCTTCATATCCGGGACGGCAAGGGGGCGATTCCCCACGCGCGCTTCAACGAGTCGTTCATGATGCACGCCTCCACCTCGCCGTTCTATCCGATCATCGTCTCCAACGACATCACGGCGGCGATGATGGACGGCCCCGGCGGCCCGGCGCTCACCAGCGAGTCGATCGAGGAGGCGGTCGCCTTCCGGCAGACCATGGGACGAGTCCAGCGCGAGTTCGACAAGAAGGGAGACTGGTTCTTCAACACCTGGAACGCCGTGACGGTCAAGGAGAAGGGGAAGAAAGTCCACTTCGCCGACGCCTCACCCGAGTTCCTGGCCACCGATCCCGATCCCTGGGTGCTCCATCCCGGGGAGAGCTGGCATGGGTTCGGGGACCTCGAGGACGGCTACTGCATGCTGGACCCGATCAAGGTCTCGATCGTGACGCCGGGGGTCGCGGAGAAGGGCGGCCTCGACAAGCGGGGCATTCCAGCCACGCTGATCACGGCCTACCTCCACCGCCGCGGCGTCGAGGTGGAGAAGACCACCGACTTCACCATCCTCTTCCTGTTCTCGATCGGGATCACCAAGGGGAAGTGGGGGACGTTGCTCAACGCGCTGCTCGACTTCAAGCGCGACTACGACAACAACGCGCGGCTGACCGAGGTGCTGCCGGACCTGCCGAGCAGCTCACCGGAGGTCTATGGCAGTCTGGGGCTCCGCGACCTGGCCGATCAGATGTTCGCGGTCCTCAAGGAGACTCGGCAGACCCACTGGCTGGCGGAGGCGTTCTCGACCCTGCCCACCCCGGCGATGACGCCCAATGCGGCATACCAGCAGCTGGTCCGGGACCAGATCGAGCACGTCCGGCTGGAAGAGCTGGCCAATCGGGTACTGGCCACCAGCGTGGTTCCCTATCCGCCCGGGATTCCCATGCTGATGCCCGGGGAGGAGACCGGCCCCGACGATGGCCCGTACCTCGGCTACCTGCGGGCGCTCGCGGCGTGGGACAAGAAGTTCCCCGGGTTCGGGCACGACACCCACGGGGTGGAGAACAAGGACGGGGTGTACTACGTGCAGTGTCTGAAGAAGGGGGTCGCCAGGAAGTAAGCGATAGCGCAGTATACAGATTGTGGAATGTCAGGGGGCGGCGCCGGGTCAGAGGTTCCGCCCTCACTCCTCTGAGGCACCATGTCGATTCTTCACGTTGCCATCACCGGGCGCGACAAGCGCCACCTGAGTGCCCTGGGGCCCAAGCTCCGGGTGCTGGTCACCGGGTACCGCGAGACCAAGAAGGGCATCGTGGTCGATGCCTACATCGATTCCGACAAGGTCGAGTGGATCAAGAAGCAGGGCTACGGGGTGGTCCGCCTGGAGAACGTCACCCCCCACGACCGGGAGCGGCAGGAAGAAGAGCAGAAGGCGGCCAAGCGCCGGCTCAAGACCGGCCGCTACGGCGACGTGGTCTGGAGCGGCGGCTACCTCACGGCCGATGAGGTCGAACGGGCCATCGAGCTGGGGGTGCAGAATCATGGCGCCTACTTCGAGCGGATCCCCTTGCCCAATCTGACCTGGGAAAAGCGCCGGATCCACGCGGTCCGGATCGGCAAGGGGAGCGGCAAGGCACGGCCGGCAGTCTGTTTTGTTGGCGGGGTGCACGGGCGGGAATGGGGCGGCCCCGACATCCTGGTCTATTTCGCGGTGCGGCTGCTCCGGGCCTACCGGGACGGGCACGGGTTCCGGCTGGGCAAGAACGTGGTCTCGGCGGCGCGAGTCCGCCGCCTGGTCGAGACCATGGACATCATTCTGCTGCCCCAGGTCAATCCGGATGGCCGAGCCTTCAGCATGAATCGCCATCCCTTCTGGCGGAAGAACCGGCGGCCGGCGCCTCGAGGCAAGGACCACCGATCGATCGGGGTGGACCTCAACCGGAACTTTCCGTTCCTCTGGCGGTTCGACAAACACTTCGCCCCCGGGACGGTCGAGAGCACCCACAAACCGGGCGACTACGAGACCTACGTGGGTCCTCGCCCGGCCTCGGAGCCCGAGACCCGGAACGTGATCTGGCTGCTGGACAAGTTTCCCAATATCCGATACTACGTGGACCTCCACAGCTACGGCGAGACCATTCTCCACAGCTGGGGAAGCGACGACAATCAGCATCGGAATCCCCGGATGAGCTTCCGGAACCGGGCCTACGATGGGAAGCGAGGTCTGATCAACGACGATGTCTATCGCGAGTACATCCCCGCCGGCGATCAGAAGGAAGCGATCCGCATGGGCCATCAGATGGCGGCGGGGATCAAGCTGCTCAGAGGACGGAAGTACCAGGTCAAGCAGTCGGTGGGCCTGTATCCCACGGCCGGCTCCTCGGACGACTACGCCTACAGCCGCCATTTCGTGGATGCGAGAAAGGGGAAGTTGATCGCCTATACTATCGAGTGGGGCCGGAGTCACGCCTCCACTCCCTTCCACCCGCCGTACCGGGAGATGCGGCAGGTCATGAAGGAGGTCAGCGCGGGCCTGCTGGCGCTCAGCCTCCGGGCGCTGACCAGGCACCGCCGGCGATAGGCGCTCCTCCCCCCGTCACCATTTTCCTCTGAACTCATGCGCATCGTCGTCGCCCTCGGCGGCAATGCCCTGCTCAAACGAGGCCAGCCGATGACGGCGGAGGTACAGCGCGCCAACGTCAAGGTGGCGGCCGAGGCGCTGGCGCCGGTAGCCAAAGAACATCAGCTGGTGATCAGTCACGGGAATGGGCCCCAGATCGGACTGCTGGCGCTTCAGGGCGTCGCCTACAAACCAGAGGAGGCGTATCCGCTCGACGTGCTGGGCGCGCAGACCGAGGGAATGATCGGCTACCTGATCGAGCAGGAGCTGGGGAACCTGCTGCCCTATGAGGTTCCCTTCGCCACGCTGCTCACCATGGTCGAGGTCCACCCCGACGATCCCGCCTTCCAGAATCCCACCAAGTTCGTGGGTCCGTCGCACGAGAAGGCCGACGCCGACCGGCTGGCGGCGGAGAAGGGGTGGGTGTTCAAGCAGGACGGCGGCAAGTGGCGCCGAGTGGTGCCGTCCCCTACGCCACGGCACATCTTCGAGAATCGTCCGATCAAGTGGCTGCTGGAGCAGGGCACCATCGTGATCTGCGCCGGCGGAGGAGGGATCCCCACGATGTACCAGCCCGGAGCCAACCGGAAACTGGTCGGGGTCGAGGCGGTGATCGACAAGGATCTCTGCTCCGAGCTGCTGGCCCACGAGCTGGAGGCCGATCTCTTCGTGATGCTGACCGACGCCGACGCAGTCTACCTCGACTGGGGCAAGCCGACTCAGCGCCCGATTCGGCGAGCGCCGCCCCTGGAGTTGGCCAGGCTCCCGTTCGCAGCGGGCTCGATGGGGCCCAAGGTCGAAGCCGCCTGTCGGTTCGTCGCCGCGACCGGGAATCGGGCGGCGATCGGCGGGCTGGCGGACCTGAGCCGGATCATCGCGGGAGAGGCGGGGACTACCGTTGATGCCAGAGCGATTGCGATCGAGTATGGAAAGGACTGAGGACTGAGGACTGAGAGGGGAACAGGAGAACGGAGAACAGGAACTGCATCAAATGGTCATGGTCGGGGGACAGAGTACAGAAGGGATGTCATTCCGAGCGAAGCGAGGAATCTCAAGGCTTCAGTGCAATCGACCCCAACCCTGACCGTAGCGTACACCTGAGGGCGGGCACCGTCTTGTCCATCGTATCCGTCAGGACCAAGGCGACTGCGATCCAACACGGAGCCTGACCCGTGAGCAATCCCAAGAGCCTCACCCCCTGTCCCCCTCTCCATTTCATGGAGAGGGGGGACTTCCCCATGGCGAGGAAGCGGAAAGGGACGAGCCCCCGGCCGCGAGAGCTGGATTGGAGGATCACATACTGAGCCGCGGCTTCAGGTGGGGAGCGCCGCCTCGGCCTTCTGGCGCTTCTCCAGGCGCTCCTGGGCCAGCGCGATGTGGCTCTTCAGGATGAACAGCCGCTGGGAATAGGTGAGCGGGACCCAGATGTGATTGGCGCGGTGTCCGAGGTACTCCAGCGAGGCGGCCACCTCGTCCATGGCGATGGGCGCGCTGGTCTCCAGCGCCCGCTCCACCAGCTTCAGTTCGCGATACATCACGAAGATCCGGCGCTCGGTCAGGAATGCGAAGAGACGGGGCAGGACCGACACCAGCGGAAGCACCACCGCGAAGAGCGGGATGAGCAGGATCAGCATCCGCTCGGCCAGGCCCGCCAGCCAGAACGGGAGATAGCGATAGACGAACGGCCGGCCTGACTTGTAATAGGTCCGGGCCTGGTCGCTCAACGGCAGGTCGATCGTCCCGGGAGCGGGGAATCGGCCCGTCGGGTAAAAGACGTCCCGGCCGCCATGAATTTCCGAAGCGGCTTCGAGCAGGAGGTACTGCAGGGCCGGGTGAAGGTCCCGGCGCACCAACAGATTCGACTCGACGGCCAACAGGGGAACATCGGCGGGCGGGATATCCCTGGCCAGGTCCGCCGCGCCTTGGGGAAGAATCACCTTGTCGAGGGTGGGATAGAGCGCGACGTACGCGTCGGCGCGGGGGTAGCCTACCAGGCTGATGCCATCAGCCGCCAGGAGCCGCCGGACCGCGGGCGACTGCCACGACGTGAGCATGATGGCGGCGTCGATCTGGCCCCGGAGCAGGGCGTCGCCGCTCTGTTCGGGGCTGAGCCCTAGCAGCGTGACGCTCGAATCGGGCACGCCATTGAGCTCGAGGAGCCTCCGAGCCAGCACTCGGGTCCCGCTGCCCTCGGCCTCGATCGAAATGCGCTTCCCGGCGAGGCTCTTGGCAACCGTCCCCTGCGGATGGCCGCGAAAGAACAGCCAGAGTGGCTCCACGGTAACGGCGCCCAGCGTGACGAGGTCCGGGGATGTCTTCCGGTTGGTCAGGCCGCTCTCTACGAACGTCACGCTTACCTCTGAGCTGGGGTCGCCCAGGCGCGAGAGATTGTCGAATCCGCCGGCCGTCGGGACCAGCCGCAAGTCGACGCCGGCCCGCCTCAAGAACTCCTGATAGCGGAGGCCGTACTCGCGGTAGGCGCTTCCCTCCGGCCCGGTCGCCATGGTGATGGTCGTTGGGGGGAAGGGATTCCCAATGGTCAGCCCCATCCAGACGAAGGACATCACTATGGCGAGCGCGAAGAGCGCCAGGGCCAGGCGGGTGCCCCTGCGGGAGCGGGAGTGAAGCGATGATTGGGTGGTCACGGCAGACAATTCAGCCGGCCGCGGTCAGTTCGCGCCCGGCTGATGGTCCTTCAGGAAGACAGGCTCGACATGGATGTCCACGCTGGCCCCGCGCTCGTCTCCCCTGACCCCGCGGTCAGGGTTCCTCCACCAACTCCCAGGTCGCGTCGGGATTATAGCGCGTCATGGTCCTGAACTGTTCGAGCGACTTGGGACCAAGATCCTTCTGGTAGACGACGCCGTCCTGGCTCACGATGAAGGTCTCGACACCGGAGACCGCGTATTCGGCAGGCGCGGCTACCAGGGCGAAACCTCCGATCATGGCGCCCTTCACCACGTAGTCCATCTGGCCCAACGGCGCGGCCGGGCCCTGGCCCTTCAACACCTTGAAGTAGTACCCGTGATAGGGCTTGGTCTTATCGGTGTAGCCCTCGGCGAGGGCCTGGGCAAGTTCCTCGGCTAACGGCCCCTGCAAGGCTCCGTTCGCGTCTCGCCAGACCAACCCGTCCTGTTGGCCCGGGGTACTGATGATCCGCTGGGCGTACTGGTTGATGGTCCCGTGGCTGCGATTGTAGTAGGCGTACTCCCGCTGCGCTGTGACGAACCCCCGGCAGGCATCGATCGCATCCAGCTCATTTCTTCCGATGCGCCGGTAGAGGATTTCCTGGCGTCCCACCTTGGTATCGAACCGCCACTTGCTGCCCACCTGGACGATGGGGATGGGGGCCGGCCAGTCCTCGGGCCCCACGATCATGGTGGCCTTCTTCTTCTTGGGATCCCGGACCACCCGGGTCTCCTGGCGTGCCAGCGCGGCAAAGTCGGCGGCGGTATTCCGGTCCTGCACCGAGTCCGCGGTGACCACCAGATCCACGCCATCCGATCCCAGGATTGCGGTCAAGGTCGGAACGTCGTATTGCTCGGCGGCATAGATCAGGGCCCAGGCCGCTTCCTCCGGAGTGGCGAAGGTCCTCTGCGGCACCACCGGAGCGGCCGCCTTCTTGGGGGCGGGGGCGGGGGCGCCTTGCGCTGCTACCGAGACCGGCGGCAACAGCAAGGCCAGAGCAAGCCCCAAGTGCCGGACCTGGATGTTGAGCCGGCGAGCCGGTCGGTTCATCGTCAGCGTCATCATCTCCTCCGTCCACCTCCCCTCGACCCGCCACCGCCTCGTGAGCCGCCCATGCTCGACGAACCACGCGAGCTGCTGCTTCGGGCGCTGCTTCCGCTGTAGCCACCGGAACCGCCACTGAAGCCTCCGGACCCTCCTCCGCCGCCCCTCGAGGCGTCCCTGGTTCCGGCAGTGGCTCCGCCGGTGCGGCCCCCGCCCGCGCCGCCGGCCCCGCCTGCCGAGCGATCGCTGACGCCCGCACCTCCCTGGCCGCCGCCCCTCGCTGGTTGGGTGCCGGCGGAGGGGCCCCGCCCCGAGCCACCGTATTGGCTCGCGGTCTTCCGGTCACCGTAGGGGGCCCCCCCGCGATGGGAGGGATTGTGCTGCCAGTTCCCGTTCTGGCCGCGCCCTCCGTTGTGATTGATCTGATTGAAATTGTTGTTGTTGTTGATGATGACGGTATTCCCGCCCCAGCCGGCGTGGCAACAGGAGCCACCCCACATCGCGGCACCCATCATGAAGCCGACACTGAACGACACGAAGGCGGCGCCCGGCGGGTAGTAGGGATAGTAGATCGGCGGGTAGGGATAGACCGGCGGGCCGTAGACGACCGTGGGGCTGTACGAGGGGACGTAGACCACCTCGGGATCGGTGGACTCGACCACGATCACGGTCTTGTTCTCCACGACTTGCGTGTCGACCTTCTGCTGCTGATTGGACTCCAAGGCGCCGTTGGCCTTGGCCTTCTGCCGCATGCGCTGGACGGCGTCCATCACCTCTGCCTGCTGGGCGAGGAAGGCGTTGCCGAGCTGCGTGGTCCACTGGACGTCGTCGGCGAGGCGCTTGACCACCTCGGGTACCGCCGCCATCGATTGAATGCTCGGGTCCCACGGTTGCTTGGCGACCGAATCCACCAGGGCCTTGTCCTTGAGGTCCGGATGCTTGGCGAGCCACTGCTGCAGTTGGACGATCTCGAGCGGGTAGGTCGAGGCCACCAGCGTCTGGGCCAGCAGCTCATCGGGGTAGAGGGCGATCGGAGCTACCAGCGCGTCGAGTTGCTCTGGCGGGAGCCTCACCGAGTCCGGCCCGGCCGTGGTGTCCTGCCCCATCGCGGTTTGCTGCGGGGCCGCGGTGTCCGCAAAGGCTGAGGGCACTTCCTGCGCCAGGACCGCGCGTGCCCCGAGCAACAGGCCCACGCAACAGATCGACCAGCCCGGTCGCGAGAACGATTTCCAGCAGCAGGATCGAAGGCTCATGGCACTCGTTGCAAATGGACTCACATACCGACGTTGCGCTAAGTCAAAATGCCTGCCAAAGGCTTCCACCGCAACCGATACCAACGGGGAACGGGAGAACCACGGAACGTGGAATGGGGAACGGCGCAAGTCACAGTCGCAAGTCGCAGGTCCCAAGAACGTAGGGCCAGAAACTCAGTGCCCGCTTGCGACCTGTGTCTTGTGACTTGCAGCTTGTGACCCATATTCTACGCCGTGGCCTCGGACCTTGCTGCGGAACTAGCCACCGCCCTCGCCGGCCGCTACGAGTTGCGCCGGCTGCTGGGGCGAGGGGGGATGGCCAGTGTCTATCTGGCCTACGACCCCAAGCACTCGAGGGAAGTCGCCCTCAAGGTGCTGCGGCCCGACCTAGCTGCGACGCTGGGGGCCGAGCGATTTCTCTCCGAGATCCAGATCGCGGCCCGGCTGACCCATCCCAACATTCTCTCCATGCACGACTCGGGAGAGGCCGGCGGCTTCCTCTATTACGTGATGCCCTACATCGAGGGGGCTTCGCTCCGGCAGCGACTGGACAAGGAGAGGGTGCTCGACCCCGAAGCGGCGCTGGCCGTCGCGGCACCGGTGGCGGACGCGCTGGCGTACGCGCATCGAATGGGCGTGCTGCACCGGGACATCAAGCCCGAAAACATCCTGCTCTCCCAAGGCCATCCGATCGTGGCCGACTTCGGGATCGCCAAGGCGATTCGCACCGCCGGCGGGACCAATCTCACCCGCACCGGGATTCCGCTGGGCACTCCGGGGTACATGAGTCCCGAGCAGGCGGCGGGTCTGTCCGATCTGGACGGGCGCACCGACGTCTACAGTCTCGCGATTGTGATCTACGAGATGCTGGTGGGCGATCTGCCCGGCCGCTGGCCCACCGAGGAGGCGGTCCGCACCGGGCGTTTCCTCGAGGCTCCGGCAACCCATCGCTCGCGACTGACCCAGTTGCCCAGCCGGATCGAGCCGGCGCTGGTGCGGGCGATGGCGATCCGGTTGGACCAGCGGACGCCGACACCGATTGAGCTGATCGAGGATCTCCGAGGTCGTGGTGGCGAGCCACGCAAGCGTTATAGGGAAGGCGAGGTGCAGGAGATCGTGAAGCGCGCCTCCGAGTTGGAGGCGGCCACCACCAGCGGGAGCATGACCATCGGTGGCGTCGAGGCGCTGGCGGCAGAGGTTGGCATCGCCCCAGAAACGGTGCGTGCGGCGGCGCAATCCGTGACCCGCCCGTCGGGCGCCACGGTCCATCCGCTCCCGATGCGGCGCAATCCCTGGATCGGTGGGCCCACGACGATCGTCTATGAGCGAGTGGTCGAGGGGGAGTTGCACGAGGCCGACTACGAGGCCCTGGTGGACGAGATCCGCCGCGCCACCAACTACGTGGGCCAGGTCAATCAGCTGGGCCGATCGTTCGCCTGGGCCACCACCAAGAGCCAGACCTCGCCTCGCGATATCGAGATCGCGGTCTCGATGCGGGGCGGCCAGACCCGGATCACGGTGCGGGAACGGCTGGCGCCTTTGATCGGCGGCATCTTCGGCGGGATCGGCGGCGGGATGGGTGGAGGAGGAATGGGACTGGTCATGGGGACCCTTTCCAGCTTCCACCTCCTGGCCTTTGCCCCCGTCGTCGTGCCGGCCTGGCTGCTCACCACCTACGGCACGGCCCGATACTTCTACAGTCGCACGGCGAAAGAGCGCTCGAAAGAGTTGGAGGGGATCGCGGATCGGTTGGCGGAGGTGACCGGGGAGCTGGTAGCCGAGAGGGTGCCGGGGAAGAGGATGCTAAGGTCTTCTTAGGCCTCACAGGGGGTGAGGTTGGAGCGGACAGCGCGTGAGGTCCATCTTTTCCGCCTATTCTCTCACTTCAATCTGCCCCGCACTCTCCACCACTATCTCTGCCTTCCCCTTGTAGAGCTTGATCAATCCCTTCACCGAGACCCTCTTCCCGGTCAGACTATCCAGGTTGAGAAGCTTGGGATCGCGGGGGTTGAGGATCGCGGCGGAGAAGGTCTGGTTGGGATAATTGGCGCCGAAGTTGAGGTAGATGTTCCCGCTGTTACTGCGGTGAACCGCGACCACCGTGCCAACCACCGTGGCGACCTCGCCCACGTGGGCCGCGGCCTCGCGATCCGGGTAGGTCCCGGGCGCGGAGGCGGCGCTGGGCTGGGCCGCCGGAGCCGCGTGGTAATTCCCTAAGGCCTCGTTCAATACTTTCGCGAGGCGCACCCCGGCTTCGATCAAGGCCAGATCGACCAACGGCAAGTTCGCTTGCTCATACGCCTCCCCGATCTTCCCGCTCCTCGGCAGCTGATACGCGTGCTCTGCCGCAAGGCGGTGCCCCTCCATCGCCCAGTCCACAATCGTCCCGCGCTCGATTGCAGAGAGGTCGAGGGAGTCCATCTTCCGGCGGAGGCGATCGAAATACTGGTCTTCGTTCAAGCCCGACTCCTCGATCAGCTCCCCATCCCAGACCTCGTGCAGCTTCCTCGGCGTGCCGAAGAAGGTGACCATCCGGTTGTTGCCACCCTCGTCCCGGTTGTTGGAGACGTGGAGGGGCTGGTGGAGGTCGCCGATGAAGTGGATCAGGAAGCGAAGAGCTTCCGTTTTTTGGGCGGACAAGGCGGACAGGGCGGACAGGTCGGACAGGTCAGTCGGAAGGGAAAGAATTCTTCTGTATTCCTCAATTGCAGCAATCAAGCATCGACTATCCGGGCAGTCGCGCGAGGGGACGTAGTCGGTCGCGTTCAGCGGGATGTTCACATAGTGGAGTGGCTTGGTGTCGGGCCGCTCGATCTTGATATTGTCGGCCCAGACCGAGGCTTCGACCAGGCTCTCCCCGCCCAGCAGGTCTTTCACCGCTGCTTGGGTCTGAGGGGTCAGCCTCAGCGCCGCGATCCGGGCCACCAGGCGGTGGCCCTCGAAATACCAGACCAGCGACTCGTTCGGGTGGGCCGAGCGTTCAGCGGGCGTGGCTAGAGGGAGAAGCAGGAGCAGCAATCCTAATCGCATTTCGGCTCACGGCAGCGACCGGGCGAAGAATGGCGGGAGGATGGGGAAGCAGCAAGGCGAGCACAAACGGTCATTGTTGCGTTGTTTCGACCTTGTCCGAGCCCTGTGAGCGTGCATAGGTGGAAGCGTACGTGGTTGCAGGCAGGTCGACTGGTCTGGGAGGAGCACTAAATGAGCAGGGCGCCGATCGTCTTGGAGCGGATCACCCGGGCAATCCACGAGATCCGGGGACACCGGGTCATGCTCGACGCCGACCTGGCAGCGCTTTACGGGGTGTCCACTGGAACATTGAATCAGGCAGTGTCGCGGAACCGGGACCGGTTCCCAGAGGACTTCAGTTTCCGCCTCACCGCTGAGGAGACACGAATCTTGAGATCACAATCTGTGATTTCAAGTTCCTGGGGAGGCCGACGGACACGCCCCTACGCCTTTAGCGAGCAAGGGGTGGCGATGCTCTCGAGCGTACTCCGGAGCCGGCGAGCCGTCCTGGTGAACGTGGCCATCATGCGCGCCTTCGTTCAGCTACGGCAGCTTGTGGCCTCGAGCGCGGAATTCATGCGAAAACTGGACGCCTTGGAGCGGCGCTATGATGCCCAGTTCAAAGTGGTCTTTCAGGCCATCCGCGAGCTCATGAGCCCACCCGAGACGCCCAGGAAGCGAATCGGGTTTCGGGCGCGCTAGGCACTTGGGCAGCGGGGGCTGGCGGTGCGGTCATTGCGAGCCCGCCGAAGACGGGCGAAGCAATCCCCTGACCCCCACGCGGAGGGAGGAGATTGCTTCGTCGGCGCCTTTGGCGCCTCCTCGCAATGACAGACTTGAACTCGTGATGCCTTAACGGTTCTTCCCCCGTTCCCTGTTCCCCTTACCTCACGGACAGGTAATCACCCCATCCGTGGTGGGCCCCGACGCCGACGAGCCGACCGTCACCTGACAGTCGTTGGTCCCGGTCGAAATCGAGGTATTGCTGATGGAAACCGTGTACCCACCCGCGCCACCGGCGCCGGCGCCCGTATTACCGGACGAGGCGGTGAAGTTGTACGGGGCACCGGTCAGATTGGCCCAGGTCCCGTACGTGGCGTTATCCGAGAAGTAGGCCTCTTCGGCGGTCATGTAATTCCGAATGTCGGTCTTGACCGAGGCCAGCTTGGCCTTGTCCTTGGTGGTCGCGAACTTCGGAATGGCGATCGCGGCCAGGATGCCAATGATCACGACGACGATCAACAGCTCGATCAGTGTAAACCCATCGCGGCGCATGTATTCCCCCTTGGCGGACAGTTGTGAACCGATGAAGTCGATGCTGGGGAGAGGTGTAAGCAACGGCTGTGCCTACACTTAGGAGGCGTCTTTACCAAGAAATCTTAGTGAGGGAAGGTCTTCCGAAAGAGTGCCAAGTGGTCGCATGAAGGGGTGTTGAAGCGAGGGCTGAAAACGTTGGGCGGCGAGAGCGGGGAACGGCGCAAAGAATTCCTAGTGGCGGGATGCGGTGGCTGGCCGCGTGTCATCCGAGCCTCACCCCTGTCCCGAACCTCACCCCCTGTCCCCCCGAGCCTCACCCCCTGTCCCCCTCTCCACAATGTGGAGAGGGGGGACTCGGCCTGAGGCTTCGAAGGCTGCGGTTCTCTGCTTGGCCTCGCTGGACTCTCTTCACCAGGCGCACTCACCTGAATCTTCATCGGCGTTCCCCCTCTCCATACCATGGAGAGGGGGACAGGGGGTGAGGCTAGGACTCAGTCCTCAGTCCTGAGTCCTAGCTTCCTCCACCGCCACCAATCCCGCCACGAACACACTCCCTCCTCCCTTCCTTTCCTCATATCTCAGGAATCCTCCCTGCATCTCCGCCAACCGCCGCGCGATCGACAGGCCCAGTCCCGCTCGTCCTGCATCCGGCTGACTCCCCGCCGGCCGATAGAACGGCTCGAAGATCCGCTCCCGCTCGGCGGCCGGGACTCCGGGGCCGCGGTCGGCGACGCGGAATAGAAGAAAGGCGTCTTCCCGCCGGACCGACAGCTCGATCGGCGGGCCGGGGGGCGCGTAGCGGAGCGCGTTCTCCAGGAGATTGGAGAGAATTCGGAGCGACTGCACGAAGTCGAACTTGCCCACCAGCGCCGGCCGAGTCAGGTCGATGTCCACCTTCAGCTCTCGTCCGTCCAGCAACGCCTCGAGCTGAGTGGCGGCGGCGCCCACCAGGTCCTCGGCGGTGTTCTCTTCCAGTTCGACCGGCAGGGCATCGGCCTTGATCCGCGAAAGATCCAGCAGGTTCCCCACCATCCGGCTCAGCCGGTCGGCCTGCTCCTCGATGGCCCGGGCCGAATCGTGGCCGGCGGTCCCCAGGTCCTGGGCCAGCGCCTTGATGGCGGTCAAAGGCGTTCGGAGATCGTGCGAGACCGAGGCCAGCACCATGTCTTTCAGTCGATTCGATTCCCGCAGCGCCTCCGCCCGTTCGGCTTCGGCCACCAGTCTCACCCGTTCGACGCCGAGGGCGGCGTAGTAGGCCAGCGCCTCGAGGAAGCGGCGTTCCGGTTCCCCGACGGCGATGTGTTCGGGATCCGCCACCCGGAGGACGCCGACCAGGCGGGTATGGACCTGGAGCGGAATCAGGATCACCCGCGCGTTGGAGAGGTGGGCCGCTTCGAGTGACCCGCCTGCGGCAACCTTCACCGGCATGACCGCCCCGTCCGCCCCGACGGCGTAGCCTTGTCCCTCACTGGCCACCCGGTTTATCAGGATCCGATCGTCGGGGAAGTCGCGGGGCAGGTTGCCGGCGCTGGAGCCCGCCGCGATCGAGAGGCTACCGTCTTCTTCGGTCTGGTAGATCTGGCATTGGGCCACCCGCAGGGTGTGCTGGATCACGCCCGCGATCGCCACCAGGGCGTCTTCCGCCCGCCCTGCGCTCAGCGACTCGGAGCCGATCCGGGCCAGGGTCGCCACCTCTTGGGCCCGACGGCGGGCCTCTTCGGCTTCCGACTGGGCCCGAGCCAGCAGCTGGGTCGCGGCGACCGCGGTGGCGAGGAAGGAGACGAGGGCCAGGACGTCGATGTTCTTCCCGATGGTGAACTCGTCGTAGGGCGGCTGGAAGTAGAAGTCGAGCAGGACAAAGGCGGCAAAGGCGATTGAGAGCCCCAGGGCCCGGCCGCCCGCGATGCTCCCGCCCAGCACCACCAGGAGGTAGATCAGGGCGGCGTGGACCTGCTGGATGTCGTTCTTGGAGCGGACCAGATATAGGGTGACCAGGACCAGCACCAGCAGCCAGAGGACCCAGGGCCGGATCTTCTGCCACCGGTTCATGAGTCGCTGGCCACCTCGGCGCGATACCCCACCCCTGGCTCGGTCACGATCAGCTCGGGGCGGGCGGGGTCGCGTTCGACCTTGCGGCGCAGGTTGGTCACATGGACCCGGAGATACTGCTGAGGATTGCCGGACCGCTGGCCCCAGACCAGATCGAAGATCTGGCGGTGAGTGAGGGTGCGGCCGGACTGGCTCACCAGGCTGCGGAGGATTTCCCACTCGATGGGGGTCAGATGAACGTCCACCCCATCCCGGCTGACCCGGCGCTGGGTGAAGTCGAGGCTGAGTCCCCGGGTGCGGATCACCTGGGGAGCCTCGGACTCGCTCGAGGCGGACCGGCGGAGGTGGGCCCGGACCCGGGCCAACAGCTCCTTGGTGCTGAAGGGCTTGGTCAGGTAGTCATCGGCCCCGGCGTCGAGCAGGGCCACTTTCTCCGACTCCGAGTGGCGGGCGGAGAGGACCACGATCGGGGCCTTGGACCGGCGCCGGATCTCGTGGCAGACCTCGATCCCGGGCCGGTCAGGGAGGCCGAGGTCCAGGACCACCAAGGCCGGCTGCCCCGCGGCGGCCAGGGCCAGCCCCTCCTCTGCCGTCCCGGCCGTATCCACCTCCTCGGCCAGCTCGGCTACGGCGTGCCTAACCGCAAGGCAGATCTGGGGATCGTCATCGATGACGAGGATGCGGGTGGTGGGGGTGGTAGGCATAAGGTTAGGCACTCGGCGTTGGGCACTCGGCACTCGGCGGCTGTCATTCCGAGCGGAGCGAGGAATCTCGGTTCAGGGTCTGAGGGACTCCGGGGCCAGGCCGACTCGTAGGCCTGGTACCACCACAAAGGATGCTTGAGGGGCTGGTGGGGTGGCGGGAGGCGGGAACGGGGAAACAGGGAACGGCCTGGTGCACGCCAGGTAGCTTGACTGCCCCAGCGGCTAGATAAGTAACGTGGCTAACGAGCTCACCGACTTACGTGAGCTTCCTCAACCTCTCCAACAACCTCACCATCGCCCAGGTATCCCGCTCGCAGTACGCCAGCAGGTCCTGCCTCAACTGGTCCCGATCCTTCACCTTGTGCGCCACGAACAAGAGCCGCGCGATCTTCACGCTCGCTACTAACCCATCCACGATCGCCAGGTCGTCGTAGGTCAGGTCCGGCACCAGGGGGTTCAGGACCTGCTTGATGCTGAAGCTGCCCGCGAAGCGGGGATGGTAGACGTAATTCCGGACCAGCGGCAACAGATCGAGCAGCTTGTCCTCGAGTCCCTTCAAGTCGTCGGCAAAGTGGGGTAACCATTGGCCCAGCTCCCGGATCCGGGTCTTCTCGAATCCGCTGTAGGTCACGATCCGTTCGGCGTGCCGAGTCGCCTCGAGGAGGCGCAGCGCCAGCTCCTCTCTCGGGTCGTCCGGCCCCTCGGCCAGGAAAGCCTGGTGGCTATAGCCGGTGGCTGCACTCCCGTCCTGCTCGTGATAGCTGAACTGCGCTCCCACCTGGCGCCAGGGGCCCACGTCGTTCCAGACCGGCAGCGCGCGGTTGATGGTCTCGAAATCCAGGAATCCCAGGCGGGCATCGAACTCCTGTAAGGCGTTCCGGAGCCCGGGCTCGACAATCAGTCTGCCGGTCTCCAGGGCCAGGCGCTGGCGTCTCTGGATGACGGAGAGCTTCTGAGATTCCGGCAGATCCAGCACGCGATGGTAGCCCTTGAGCACCAGTCCCCATTTCTGCTCCGTCCTGCTGTTGTACAGGGTCCAGACGTGCTGCTCGTCGGTCGGGAAACAACGATCGAAGAAGGGACAGACGCCCCGCTCGAGCATCCAGCACTGGGTGCCGACCGGAATCTGTGGAATCGGGCCTTCGAGCACCTCCAACTGTTCCCGAACCATCTGTGGAATCTGTGGAAGCAGGGCCTCGACCTCCGCCGTCACATCTTCCCGAATGAACAGCTCGCCTCGATCCGGATGCCGGAAGTCGGTGTTCAAATGCATGACCTCGGCCCGTCGCACGTCGATCCCGGCCCGCCGAGCCACGTAGACCTGGATGGCGACGTCGGGGATGTGTTCGTCCTTGAGCTTGGTGGAGGACTTGACCTCGATCAGGGTGAAGCCGTCGGGGGTGCGTTCGAGGACGTCGATGGCAACGTAGACTCTATCCTCGATGAAGGTCGCCTCGAAGATCGCGGGCGCTCCCGCGTCGAGAGCCCGCCTGGTCGCTTCGACACGGCTTGGGTCGTGATGCGGAAGGTCAATCAGGACTCCTCCCGGGAATTGCCGCCGAGCGACGAGGCCCACTTCGGTGCCCTGATCGAAGCGATCCTGGAGGACGATGTCGACCTGCAGTTCCGGCGCCTCGGGCTCATGCACCGTGAGCCAGAGCAGCTTATTGCACTGCCAGCCGGCGACGAAGCGGGACTTGGAGAGGTGGTGGTTGGGCACTGGGCACTAGGCGTTGGGCACTGGGGAATAATGCGGGGAAGGGGAGAACGGGGGAACAGGGAAGCAGGGAAACAGGAGAATGGGGAACGGGAGAACGGGACTACCCGGTGAGTCCGACTTGGTAGGGCTGTCATCCCGAGGAACCCCGACCGAAGGGAGGGGACCGAGGGATCTCGGTTCCAAAGCATCGAGACCTTGCACCGAGATCCCTCGCTTTGCTCGGGATGACAGCTCCCAGTTCCGGGCTATATTCGGTCCTCGGTCCTCGGTCCTCAGTCCTCAGTCCTCAGTCTACGTGTGTATCTCCACCACGTCTCCTTCCGCGAGCACGTGGTCCTTGTGCACCGTCGCGCCCTCGAAGGCGCTCGGGCCCCACACGCGCGCGAACTTCATGCTCGAGGCGAGATCCTTGTGGATGCGCGCGGCAAGATCGGCGACCGTCGACTCACGCGGCAGCGTGAACGGCGCGCTGCGATCCGCCGGCTTCCCGGGCTCCTTCGTGTAGACGCGAATGATGTTGAACGCCTCGAAGGTCCGGCGCCTCAGAAGGTCGAGTCCCTCGCCGGTCACCGGCGAGACCGCCAGGATCGGCCATCGCCGCTCGAGCAGCTCGTCGATCGCATCGATCGACTCCGGGACGCCGGGCTTGTCGAGCCCGGTCATGACGATGAGCGCGTCGGCTTCGAAGCGGGCGTCCGGGTCTGGACCGAGGCGCGCGCGGCCGACCGGCTGCAGCACCAGGTGCTGCGCCTTGAGCAGCGCGTGGACCTCGTCCAGGCCTTCGAGCGCCGTCGCGCCGTCG
>DATIWD010000075.1:0-3271 GCA_035519565.1 Gemmatimonadales bacterium
CATCTTGGCGCCGTCCACGATCGAGGCGTGGTCGAGCTTGTCGAGATAGACGACTTCCCCGCGCCCTACCAGGCCGGAGATCAACCCCAGGTTGGCGGAATACCCGGTCGAGAAGACCAGGCAGTCTTCCTTGCCCAGGAATTCGGCGAGGGCGGCTTCGAGCCGGCCGTGCAGGTCGAGCGTGCCGTTGAGGAAGCGGCTGCCGGTGCACCCGGAGCCATAACGCTGCAATGCGTGGGCGGCGGCCTCGAGGACCTTGGGATGATGCGTGAGGCCCAGGTAATTGTTGGACCCCAGCATGATGCGCTTTTGACCTTCGATGACGACTACCGTGTCTTCCGACTCGGAGATCGGCTTGAAATACGGATAGAGCCCTGTGGCTTGGACCTCACGTGCCTTGGTGAACTGGCGGCACTTGTCGAACAGGGCGATCTGTTGGAGCGTTTGGGTATCCACGGCTCTCCCTCGACCGCAATGGAGGCGACACTTTACCGAATTCTTCCCAAACAGGCGCTTAACTCTAATGAGTTCAAAAGCGTTGCACAAGCGCGATAGGGCCGGTCGGGAAGCGCCTCCAAGTGTAGCCGTGCCACCGACATGAATCTTGCATCTCGGTATATTCAGACCCCGTGCGACGCCCACTTCTCCTCGCCGCTCTCCTGCTAGCCCTCCTCCCCCTGCCACGGGCATGGGGGCAGTATCCGCGCGCGAGGATCGGCCAATTCGAAGTGCAGGGCATGGACTTCCGGCCCGATGGCGCGTGGCGCCGCCGGACCGACCAGATCCGGCTCTCCCGGCGCCAGATGCTCCAGGCCCGCTCATTCAGAGCTCTGAACGCCACAGCTCCGTTGGGCGCCGCCAACAAGGTGACCGGCACGTTTCACGTGCCGGTGGTCCCCATCGCGTTCAAGAACGCTCCCTCGGTCATTACCGCCGCCCAGCTCCGGGATGCCTTGTTCAATCCGGCGCCCACGGCTACGCCCTACAGTGTCAAGACGTACTACGAGCAGCTCTCCAACGGCAACATCACCATGGATGGGCAGGTGTTCGACTGGGTCACGGCCGACTCCAACGACACCTACTACGAGGACAACTGCAACGGCGTCGGGGTCCGGAATCCCTGCGCGCATCCCGATCGCTTCGGGCAGCTGCTCCTCGAGGCGCTGAAGAAGAACGACAACGGTATCATCGACTGGGGTCAGTTCGACAACGACGGTCCGGATGGGATTCCCAATTCCGGGGACGACGATGGGGTGGTCGACTTTGTCACCTTCCTGCAGCCCGAAGTCGACGGGGCCTGCGGCGGTCCCGGCATCTGGGCGCACCGATATGTGATCAGTGCCTGGAACGGGGGCTCGCCCTATGTGACCAAGTCGCCCCGCCGGGACGCCCAAGGGAACCCGATGGCGGGCCAGTTCATCATGGTCGACGACTACACCATGCAGAGCGCGGTGGGCGGTCCCAGCGCCTGCACCGACAACCTGGTGATGCCGATCGGTACCGTGGCTCACGAGACTGGCCACGCCTTCGGACTTCCCGATCTCTACGACACCAAGTGGCAGACCTCGGGGACCGAGGGGATCGGCGAGTGGGGCCTCATGGGGAGCGGGAACTACGCCCGGCCCTATAGCCCCGCGCGCTACGAGGCCTGGTCACTCACCGAGATGGGGTGGGTTACCGTTGACACCCTGACCTCGTCACGCACCGTGGTGACGGGTCCCGTCACCAGCTCGGACACCGTGTTCTACATTCCGGCCCAGAACTCGAACCATGAGTACTTCCTGGTCGAGAATCGCCAGGCCCTGGAAACTGATTCGGCGCAGATGAATCCAGCCTTCGGTGCCCGGACCAAGTCGCCGGGATTGCTGATCTGGCATATCGACCAGGCCATCGTGGACGCCCACGGTTTCCGGACCGGCGACAATGCCGTGAACACCGGGCCGATCCAGGGCGTTGCCCTGCTTCAGGCCGACGGCCTGAACCAGCTCCGCACTCCCTACGTCGGCAACCGTGGCGATCGGGGCGACTCCTACCCCGGCACCGCGCTCAACCGAAAGCTCTCCGGCACCACCAATCCGGCCGCGGTGGACAATGAGGGGAACGTGGCCGGGTTCAGCATCGACTCGATCTACCAGATCTCCACCAACGGGCCGATGGTGTTCCGGTTCCTGCGCCGGCCGCCGACCCTGATTGCGGCTGCGGACCCACTGGCTCAGGTCTGGGTCAACGGCACCCAGTTCCACCGGTTCGAGGACATCGTGGCGCCGGGGGCTGCTCTCATCGTGGATGTCGACAGCATTCAGAACGCCAACCAGAACCGGAGCCGGCTGCGTTGGGTATCCTGGAGCAACGGCGGTCCCAAGAGCCAGTCCATCACGGCCGGCGTGATCCCTGACACCCTGATCGCGACCTTCGGCGTGGAGCACCGCCTCTGGGTCAAGGGCGCGGGGGGCGGGACCTTCAACGCCGCTCCGGCCGACAACTATGGCAACGGGGTCTTCCTGTTCGCGGGAAGCGCGGTGGTGTTGACGGTGGCTCCGCCGCCGACGGGGCTGGTCTTCGCGGGATGGAGCGGGGACACCTCCGCGATCAGCGACACGTTGACCCTGACCATGAACAAGCCGTACGACATCTACGCCAACTTCACCACCACGGTGCCGGTCGATCTGCCCAATGCGGTGAACGA
Organism: Gemmatimonadales bacterium; assembly: GCA_035519565.1. Taxonomy (GTDB): domain Bacteria; phylum Gemmatimonadota; class Gemmatimonadetes; order Gemmatimonadales; family GWC2-71-9; genus DATIWD01. Next base: position 2,687 of record DATIWD010000075.1, read on the forward strand.
GATGCTCGCTGCGGGTCCCGGGCTCAACGCCACCCAGAAGACCTTCCTCGATCAGATCGGGAACAACAACGGCGGATTCGATCTCGGTGATTTCCTGGCTTACCTCCAGCTCACCGGAGTCACGGCGAGCCCGCCGGTCTCCGGCCGCGTCACCGCGACCGGCACCAAGCCGGGCTCCACCGCCGCCCGCCGCGGGAAACCGGGGGCCACTCGTCCATGAACCTGCGCTACCCCCTTCTGGCTTTGGCACTTCTCGCCCTCAGCAGCTGCGGCGGTGGAGACGGAGGAACCGGGAGTAACCCGGTCCCCGGGACGCTCAACGTCAGCCTGAGCTCCCCCAATACCGACGACGGCGCGGTCCTGTTCACGGTCTCCGGGGGACCAATCGACTCGGTGCTCCCCCAGTCCTACACCACCTTCTCGACCCGGGTGGATGCCAATACCCGGCGGGTCATCGTCGCGGGGGACGTGGTAGACGGGATCCTGGTTCGCATCCACGTGCCCGACGTGAGCAAGGTGGGGGATTACCACGTGACCATTGGCCAGGTCGCTGCCCGTACCACCCATGCCCTGCAGTCCGTAGGG
>DATIWD010000076.1:0-21893 GCA_035519565.1 Gemmatimonadales bacterium
AGCCCGCCGGGCTGGTGCGTACCGGGCGAGACTTGCTGATGCTGCTCGACGTCTCCCGCAGCATGCGGGTCACCGACAGCCACGGTGGGACCCGGCTCCAGACCGCGAAGCAACTGGCCTGGCAGCTGGCCGCCGCCACCCCGGGTGATCGCCTGGGTCTCGTGATCTTCGGCGGGGCCGCCTTTCTCCAGCTGCCGCTCACCACCGACCTCGCGGCCTATCAGCTGTTTCTCGAGGCGGCCAATCCCGATCTGGTGGACGATCCCTCCACCAATCTGGCCGCAGCACTTCGCACGGCAGTCACCACCTTCGAGCACGAGGGAGACGATCAGGGACACCGCGCCGTGCTCCTGATCAGCGACGGGGAGCGGACCGTCGGACCGCTGGAGCAAGCCATGGATCGGGTTCGCAAGGCGGGGATACCGGTCTTCGCGGTCGGCGTGGGATCGCTGGCCGGCGGACGGATCCCGGCCGACTCGGGTGACCCGACCGGCCCCTGGCATCTGGACGACATCGGGCGGCCGGTCGTCTCTCACCTGGTCGAGGAGGATCTCCGCCGCATCGCCGAGGGCGCGGGTGGCCTCTACGCGCGCGAAGATCAACCCGAAGCGCTGGCCCGGTTGACCGCGCGCCTCGCGGAGCTTCCCGCGCGCGCCCTCACCACCAAGCCGGCCACCGAGCGGATCGAGCGGTTTCAATGGCCACTGGGGGCAGCAGTCCTGCTCCTGGCGGTTGATCTCTTCTGGGGCGTGTTGCCCCAGCGTCGTCGGGCGCTGATACCGCTCGAGGCGGTGGCGAGCCTGGTGGTGATCACGCTACTAGCGGGAAGCTGCAGTCGAGATTCGGCCGACCTGCGGAAAGCGGAGCGCCTCTACGGGAACGGAAACTACCAGGCCGCGTTCGACCTCTACCAGCACGCGGCTCAGCGTCAGGACGATCCCGCCCTCGACTACAACACCGGCAACGCGCAGTATCGGATGCGCCGCTACGAGGAAGCGGTCAAGACCTATCGCTCCGCGATGTCCGGAGACGCCAAGCTCCGGCAATGGGCCTACTTCAACCTGGGCAACGCCTACGTCCGCGCGGCCGAGGATGCAACCGACCAGACCGACGCCCTCAAGAAGGCGGTGAGCGCCTTCGAGGAAGCGGTGCGCCTGGATCCCGGCGATCGGGACGCCAAGTGGAACCTGGAGCTGGCGCTGCGGCGTTTGGGGGAAACCGAAGAAGCGGCCGGAGGGCCGGGGATGGGTGGTCGCGCTGAGTGGGGTCGGGGCAACATGACCAAGTCGGGCTACTCCGGAAGCCGGGAGACTCAAGTCGGCGCCATGGCCGGCGGCGGACAGGGCGACGCGGAAGGCGAGTCGGCCGAGGAGCTGGACGAGCCGCAGGCCCGTCGGCTCCTCGAGGCCATTGAACGCGAGCAGCTCGCCAGCCACGAGGCTCGGCCCGCCGCCGGCGGGGCCAAGTCGGAACGCGACTGGTAGTTCAGGCTCGTCCCGCAGTCACCGCGGGCCGGCCGTATCGCTGAGTCGCGAACCCCACGATGAGGCCCACGATCGCTCCGGGGATCATGATCTCCCAGAAGTACATCTTGCCACTGACCGGATCCTTGGAGAGGGCGATGGGAAGCGCGAGCAGGGCTCCGACCCCCAGTCCCACCAGGATACCGAGCGGCAGGGAATTCACCTTCCGCGCAAACCAGCCGATCAGGAGACCGGCAATCAGCCCCTTCACGGTGGAACCGATCACGATGCTCACGATCTGAGGGGCGACCTCCGGTGCGGAGGCCAGGGCGCTGAGGCCGTCCAGGGCTCCCAGGACGGTTCCGAGCAGCAGACCCAGCAACGGCTTGTTCATCGAAGACTCCATTCGATTAAAGGGTGAATCGAGGCCACATTCACCCATTACACCTTCCCCGAAAACCCTTTAGAGCTCCCGGGTCACCAGGACCAGAAGCCGCATGGCCAGGTAGGCCAGAATCAGCAGGATGGCCGCCTGGTACTTGGCGCCGAGGCGCCGGGCCCGCTCCAGAGGACCCTCGCGATAGGCCACCACCGGGCGGGCATCCAGGAAGCGGGCCACCTCCTCCGCCAGCTCGAGGGCGCTCGAGTAGCGCTGGGCGGGGTCCAGGGCCTGGGCCTTTTCCACCACGGCGGCAAGTGGTAGCGGTGCCTTTCGAACCGGACCCGCTCCTGGGCGCGTAGGATCGAACCCGGTCACCAGGTAGCGCAGGATGGCACCGAGCGCATAGACGTCGGTCCGTGCATCGATCAGGCCTACCTGACCCTTCGCCTGCTCCGGCGCCATGTACCCCGGGGTGCCGAGTATGGTGCCCTCGATGGTCTGGCCCATGAAACTCTCTTCCTCGGCCGCCTGGGGCGCGGATTCAGGGCGGGCCGGCAGTTCCGGCGCTTCGCGGACCTTCGCGATCCCCCAATCCATCACCAGCACCTCGCCGTAGGGACCGACCATGATGTTGCCGGGCTTGAGGTCGCGATGGATGACGCCGTGCGCGTGGGCGAAGGCGACGGTCTCGCAGATCCTGAGAAAGAGCCGCAGCCGATCGGGCAACGAGCTGTCGTCGGCCGGCTGGTCAAGCCGGACGCCGCGGACCAGCTTCATCGTGTAGAAGACCCGTCCGTCGGCCAGAGTGCCGACATCGTGGACCGACACGATGCCGGGATGCTCGAGGCGGGCCAGTACCCGTGCTTCCCGCCGGAGCCGGGCCATCGAGTCGTGATCGGAGGCGCCGGTCCGCAGCACCTTGAGCGCCACTTCCCTCGACAGCTCGCGATCGGTCGCCCGAAAGATCCACCCCATCCCTCCCTGCCCGATCAGCTCCTCGAGCTGGTACCGAGTGCCAGAGAGGTCAGGCCATTCGCTGACCCGGCGCAGATGCTCCACGGTCCGATCCGGCAACCGAGTCATGCCACCTCCACCCCGAGCAGCGCCTTCGCCTCGGCCCGGAATTCCCGTTCGCTGCCGCAGAGATGGCGGAGGCGCTCCAGCAACAGCCGGCGAAACTCGCGCCGGGCCCAGGCGAGGTGGTTGGTCACCTGCGTCACCGGCAGATCGAACGCTTCTGCCAGGTGCTGATAGGAGGCGGGTCCACTGTCCGGCGGCTCCAGGTCATAGCGCTGGAAGAGCGCCAGATGGGTGGTCTTGCCGGTCTCTTCGCACCGCCGTCGCAGATCCTCGAGGGCCAGCGCCAAGAGGCTCCTGACCCATTCCCGGTGAAAGCGGGTCTCGGGATCGGCGTACTCCGAGGCGACCTCACGGACTTCCTGCTCGGCCCCGGCGAAGTCGAGCGAGAGCGGGACCGTCTCGCCGCCTCGTTTGAGTCGCGTCGAAGCCTTTTTCTGATTGGTGATGAAGCGATCGAGGCAGAGCCGGAGGAACGTGCGGAACCTGGAACGGGCCGAGTCGTAGCGGTCGAGGTAGCGCTTTTCGAGAAGACGGAGGAAGAACTCCTGGGTCAGGTCCTGCGCGTCGGCGTCGGGGATTTCCCAGCGGAGACGGAGATGAAAGTAGACCGGCTTCCAGTAGGCGGCGACCAGGCCATCGAAGGCGCGGCGATAGACCTCCGGGTCCCGGCTCCTCAGCTCACGAACGACGGACGTTCGGGTTTGAGGAAAGGCCGCCATCCTAAATCAGCTGGAACGACTCGATGCCCGAGAGCAGGAGCTGGGCCCCGACCGCCACCAGGATCAGCCCCATGAACCGGAGGAAGATGCTCTGGCCGCGGGCGCTGACCTTGGAGGCCAGCCAGCCCGCCGAGAGTAGAAAGAGCAGCAGCATGATTCCGGTCACCCCGATCGCGACCAGCACCCGGGGAAGCTCGGCCCACTTGGAGGTCCCCACCGAGAGGGTGATGACCGTGGTGATCGCTCCCGGTCCGGCCACCAGGGGCATGGCGAAGGGAACGACGATGGGATCGGCGTCGCTGCCCGCAGCATCGTCGTAGCGCTGCAGCCGGGTGGGCCGCCCGTTCAGCATCTCGAGGCCCATGAGCACGATGACCAGCCCGCCGGCGGCCTTGAAGGCGGGGAGCGAGATCCCGAAGAGTCCCAGGACGATCCCGCCGGCCAGAGCGGAGACGGTGAGGATCAGCACGGCGGTGAGGGTGCCCCGGAAGGCGGCGGCCCTCCGACCGCCCGGCTCCATCCCGGCGGTCAGGGAAATGAAGATCGGCACCGCCCCGATCGGGTCGGTGATGGCCAGAACGGCGACAATGGCCTGGAAGTAGTCGTGCATGCTAGCTGGGAGTTAGGAGCTAGGAGTTGGTTGGGAGTTGGGGAGTTGAGAGTGAGTAACGATCAACTCCCAGCTCCCAGCTCCTAGCTTCCATCACCACCCCACCTTTTTCCCCTTGTTCTGCTCCTCCAACCACTTCTGCAACGGCGCGAAATACTCGATCATGGCGGAGCCGTCCATCTCGCGCTCGCCGGTCATATCGTAGAGGATGTCCTGCCAGGGACGGCTGGCGCCAGCGGACAGCATCTTGTCGAGCTTGGCCCCGGCGGCCTTGTTGCCGAAGAAGGTGCAGCGGTACAGCGGCCCGGTGAACCCGGCCTCGCGGCAGAGCGTGCGATAGAACTGGAACTGCAGCAGGCGCGCGAGGAAGTAGCGGGTGTACGGCACGTTGGCCGGCACGTGATACTTGGCTCCCGGGTCGAAGTCATTCTCGGTGCGCGGCAAGGGCGCCGACAATCCCTGGTACTTCGCCCTGAGATCCCACCAGGCCTTGTTGTAATCGGCCGGCTTGATCTCCCCCGAGAAGACTCCCCATCTCCAACGATCGATCAGGAGCCCGAAGGGCAGGAACGCCACCTTGTCGAGCGCCTGCCGGAGCAGCTGGGCGGTGTCGCTCGCGGCGGAGGGAATCTCCTGGAGCAGACCCACCTGCTGCAAATAGGCCGGCGTGATCGCCAGGGCGATCGCGTCGCCCACCGCTTCGTGGAAGCCGTCGTTGGCGCTGTTCCGGAACAGGAATGGCTGAGTCCGGTAGGCCCGCTGGTAGAAGTTGTGGCCCAGCTCGTGATGCACGGTGACGAAGTCCTCGGCCGTGGGCGTGATGCAGACCTTGATCCGCAGGTCGTTGTCGTTGTCCACGTCCCAGGCGCTGGCATGGCAGACCACGTCGCGATCGCGGGGCTTGACGAACAGCGAGCGCTCCCAGAAGGTGCCGGGGAGCGAATCGAATCCCAGCGAAACGAAGAACCCTTCGCCGTAGCGGACCATCCCGATGGCGTCGGTGTTCTTTTTCTGGAGGAGCTCGGTCAGATCGTAAGCGGGAGCCGTGTTGGCCGGGGCTACCAGAGAGTAGATGTTGCCCCACTCCTGGGCCCACATGTTCCCCAGCAGGTGGGCCGGGATCAGGCCGTCCGTGGGAACGACGTCCTTGCCATAGCGCTCCGCCAGGCGGGAGCGGACATACGCGTGCAACTGGAGATAGAGCGGCCGCACCTGGTTCCAGAGTCGATCGGTCTCCCTGGCAAATTCATCGGGCGGCATGTCGTAGTTGGACCGCCACATGGCACCGGCATCGGCGAAGCCCAGCTCGCGCGCGCCCTGATTGGCCAGCTCAACGTACCGGGCATACCGTTGCCGCATGGGCGGGGAGATCTTGTGCCAGCCCTGCCAGGCATCCAGTAATTCGGCGGGATCGTGGCTGTCCACCAGGATCTTGCTCAGCGCCCCGATCTGGAGGCATTCCTGCTTGCCGGCCTCGGCCCTCGAGGGACGGCAGTAGGTCCCCTTCCCGTAGTCGCCCTGCATCGAGGCCTGGATCCGTGACAGCTCCGCCGCTTTGGCGCTATCGGCCGGGGGCGGAGCCGCCAGCGACAGCTTGAGGAGGAGGAACTTCCGGCTCAGCTCGGGCGAGAGCTTGAGCTTCTCGTACCGCCGGGCCCTGGTCGCCAGGCGCTGCACCGCGACGGCGAGGTCCTTTCCCGCCTCTGCGGTGATCTCTTCGGTGTCGTCGGTGATGAAATTCTCGGCCACCCATTCAGCGCGCTGTTGCCGGTTGGATAACTCCAGCAACTCGGCCTCCGCGCGCTGCATGAAGGCCTCCGCCTCGGCCACGGTGGGCGGCTTGGTGCCCGCGGGCTTGGCCTGCGAGTAGAGTGCGGGGCTTCCGACCAGGGCCAGGAGCCCGGCCAGTGCCAGCGCGGAACGTCGATGATTCACAACGACTTCCTCGTTTTCAGGGGGCCGGAAAGGTGAGCGTCGGGATACGCCTTGGCAAGTCGGAACACCCTCCCGAACCGGGCTTCGACCGCCTATAATTCTGCCTCAACCATTCATCCTCCCCGCACCCCGCACCAGGGGCGGGGCGACAGACCAAAGGAAGGTGTCATGACCCGTCAGTACGAAGTGGTCTATATCTTCGATTCTGCGCTCGAAGAACCCGCCATCAACGAACGTCTCGAGCGGTTCCACGCCCTGATCAAGCGACCCGGCGGCGAATCACCCCAGATCAACATGTGGGGGAAGCGTACCCTTGCCTACCCCATCAAGAAGCACGGCACCGGCTACTACGCGGTCGCCAAGTTCGACGCCACGCCTGAAGCGCTGCCCGAGTTCGAGCGGGCCATCAAGCTCGACGACGGTGTGCTCCGGTTCCTGGTAGTGGTGAGCGAAGGCGAGCAGGCGGTCCCGGTCACGGTCGCGAAGGCCAGCGAGGAGGACGACGAATGAGACGTCCTCAAAAGACCTGCTCGATCTGCGAATCCGGAGTCCGGGTGGTGGATTACAAGGATGAGCGGACGCTGGGCCGCTTCCTGACCGAGCGCGGCAAGATTCTGCCCAGCCGACTGTCGGGGACCTGCGCCCGCCATCAGCGTCAGCTGAGCACGGCGATCAAGCGCGCCCGCCAGCTCGCGCTGCTCCCCTACATCAAGGGGTTCGCCGGCTGAGCCAGGCAGCGCCGGCCCTCGAGGCCCCCCGGATCCGGCCAGGCTCGATCCTGAGCCTGCTCGCGTTCCTGTTCCTGGCCCCGCCGATCTTCCTGCTGGGCCCCCTCGCGGGACTCATCGCCGTCTCTCGACCGCGCACCTTCAGGGAATGGTGGTGGCTGGCCGGGGCGGCCCTCTGGATCGGGGCCACCATCCCCCGTTCCGGGGGAATCGCCGAACAGGCGGTGCTGGCACTGGGCGTCTTCATCACCGGGACCTTCGTGGGCGTAGCGCTCCGGGACCGGCGGCCGTTCTTCTCGATGGCGCTCCTGGCCCTGTTCCTGGCCTTGCCCATCCTGGTGGTATGGGCCTGGCACCTGGGGATCGGTTGGGACGAGTTGCGCCTGGCCGTGATCCATGACGGCCACGAGCTGCGGGACGCGCTCTCCTCGCTCCCGTCGGCCGGGCAAGGGGGCGCGACGGCGCAGTACGTGGATGCGCTCAGCGCCGGCATCGAATCGGCGGCCGCCCTGTTCCCCGGCCTGCTCGCGCTGACGGCGCTGCTCGGGATGTCGCTGGCGTGGCACTGGTACCACCGGATCGCGGCCCACCCGTTGGGAGCGCCGGCCGGCCCGTTTCAGGGCTTTCGGTTCAGCGACCACCTGGTGTGGGGAGCGATCCTGGGACTGGCGCTGACGATCCTCCCGCTACCGGAGCCGGCGGGCGCGGTGGGTGCCAACCTCCTGGTACTGTTCTGCGGCCTCTACGTCCTCCGCGGCGCGGCGGTCTTGCGGGCCGCGGCGGGAGAGACCTCGGTCTTTGGCTGGCTGGTCGTCAGTGTGCTCGTGATCTTTCTATTGCCGGTGGCGCTGGGCGTCCTGACTTCGCTGGGCCTGGCGGATACCTGGCTGGATTTCCGGCGGCGGTTCGCCCCGCCGACTCTGGGAGGCTGATCCATGGAAGTGATTCTGCGCGAGGACGTGCAGTCGTTGGGCAAGGCCGGCGAGCTGGTCAAGGTCCGCCCCGGGTATGCCCGCAACTATCTGCTCCCTCAGGGGCTGGCCTACGAGGCCACCGAGGGCAATCGCAAGCGTATCGAAGCCGAGTCCAAGGCGCGGACCGCACGCGCGGCGACCGACCGGGCCGAAGCCGAGACGCTGGCCGCCGCCCTGGGACAGGTCACGCTGACATTGGCGCGTAAGGCCGGTGAGGGCGACCGGCTGTTCGGCTCGATCACGGCCCCGGACATCGCCGAGGGACTGGCCAAGCTGGGCCACACCGTGGATCGGCGCCGGATCGAGTTGGGACAACCGATCAAGTCGCTGGGAGAGCACCGGGTGACGGTCCGTCTGCCAGCCGAGGTCCATGCCGAGGTCCGGATCACGGTCGTCCCGGAGTAAGCGGCCCGCATGAGGGCGGGGATCACCTACGTCGACGGGCCACGTCTGGCCCAGGCCATGTACGCGGCGGCGGACTGGGTCTCCGCCGGACGCGAGGAGATCAACCGGATCAACGTCTTCCCGGTTCCCGACGGCGACACCGGCACCAACTTCAGCCTGACCCTGCGATCCGTCGCCGACGCGCTTCGTGCCCGCGGCGACGCTTCGCTTTCGGAGACCGCCTCCACTGCCGCGCGGGGTGCGGTTCTGGGCGCCCGGGGCAACTCCGGGATGATGCTCGCCCACTTCCTCCTCGGCTTCGCCGAAGCGGTCCAGCAGAAGACCCAGGCCTCGACCCGGGACATCGCCACCGCCATCCGGCGGGGCGTGGACCGGCTGTACGCCTCGCTCGACGATCCCCGTGAAGGCACCATCCTGACCGTGGCCCGGGAAGCGGCCGGGGCCGCGGAGCGCGCCGCCGCGGAATCCGACGACCTCTCTGTCTTCATGCACCGCACGCTTCAGGAAGGCGAGGTGGCGCTAGCCCGGACCCCCGAGCTGATGGCGGTGTTGCGTGAAGCGGGCGTGGTGGACGCCGGAGGCAAAGGCTTCATCAGGATGATCGAAGGGGTGGTCCGCCTGATCGCGGGTGAGCCCATCCTCCCCGTCGAGACCCAGGAGTTCGGGGTCCCTGCGCCGGCGGCCTTCGTGGAGGTGGCCGCCGACCGCGACTACCAGTATTGCACCGAAGTCACCGTCACCGGCGCCCAACTCCCGCCCACCAACGAGGTTCGGGCGGCGCTCCGCCAGTTCGGCGGGTCCATCCAGGTGGTCGCGGCCGGGGATCTGCTCAAGATGCACATCCACACCGACACCCCCGAGGCCGTCTTTACCTTTGCCGGCCGCTGGGGGACGATTCAGGCTACCAAGGCGGACGACATGCGGGCCCAGCACCGGGAGCTGGCTCACGGGCAGCGGCGCCCGGTCGCGCTGGTGGTGGACAGCTCGGCGGACCTCCCGGATAGCCTGCTGGACCGGCATCACATCGCCCTGGTCCCCCTTCAGGTCATGTTCGGAGACGAGGTGTATCGGGACCGGGTCGAGCTCAAGCCCGACGAGTTCTATCGGCGACTGCGGGCCAGCAAGCTGCTGCCCACGACCTCCCAACCGACCCCGGCCGACTTCGTGCGAGTGCTCCGGGATGCCCGAGCTGAAGCCGACGAGGTGGTGGCGGTCCTGCTGGCGGCCAAGCTTTCGGGGACCTTCCAGTCGGCCCAGGCGGCGGTCAAGGCAGCCGACCTCAAGGGCGTGCATCTCGTGGATAGCGCCTCGGCGTCGCTGGGCCTGGGGCTCCTGGCCTTGCGGGGGGCGGAGCTGGCGGAGTCCGGGTGGGCCGCGGCCGACATCGTCGCCGAACTGAAACGTGTGCGACGTCAATCCGGCGCATTCGTCACCGTAGACACATTCGAGAACCTGCTTCGATCAGGACGGGTGACTCGAGGGAGGGCCTGGCTGGCCGGCTTACTGGACGTCAAGCCGATCCTGTCGCTGGACGAGGAAGGAAGCGTAGTACCGGTGGACCGGGTGCGGGGCCGGGAGAACGTAGTCCCCCGGGTCCTGGCCCTGCTGGAACGGCGGCTCTCGCCCCGGCCCCGGGCGATCCGGTTCGGAGTGGTCCACGCCGAGGCTCCGGAGACGGCGGAACGGGTCAGGACCGCCTTGATGGCGGCCTACCGGCCCCGGGACTGCCTGGTATCGCTGGCCACCGGGGTGCTGGGCACCCACGTCGGGATCGGGGCGTGGGGGATCTTCTACCAGGTCGAGGATGGGACCCCGGAGGTTCGGGGCCACCCCGCGGGGGCCGGCCCCGGATGACGGCGACCCTCCCGGAAGGGGTGGCCGCCGCGGTCTCGGCGATCGAGGACCTGAAGGGCCGGAACCTGACGGTGCTCGATCTGCGCGGGTTGTCCAACGCGACCGACTACTTCGTGATCGCCTCGGGAACGTCGGACGCACACGTGCGAGGGATCGCCGAATCGGTGCTGGAGCGTCTGCATCGCCGGGGCCTGCGGGCGCATCACATAGAGGGACTTCCGACTGGACGATGGGTGCTGCTGGACTTCGTAGATTTCGTGGTGCATGTCTTTCATCCCGACACGCGCCGATTTTACCAGCTGGAGCGGCTCTGGGACGACGCACCGGAGCTGATGACCAGCGCCTAGATAGTCGAGACGCTTCATGAATCGCTGGCTCAGTACCGCCGTGCTGCTGCTGCTTGCCCTGCCGGCCGGCTTGTCCGCCCAATACTTCGGACAGAACCGGGTCCAGTACCAGAACTTCGGGTTCAAGATCCTTCGGACCGACCACTTCGAGATCTACTACTACGATCGCGAGCGGGAGGCGGCGCAGGACGCCGCGCGGATGGCCGAGCGCTCCTACGCCCGTCTCTCCCGGATCCTGGCCCACGAGTTCAAGGAGCGGATGCCGATCATTCTCTACGCTTCCCACTCGGACTTCGTGCAGACCAACGCGCTGGGCTCCGACGTGCCGACCGAGGGCACCGGCGGTGTGACCGACTTCGCGCGGAACCGGATGGTGCTCCCGTTCACCGGGTCGTACCAGGACTTCGAGCACGTCCTCCAGCACGAAATGACCCACCAGTTCCAATACGACATCTGGAGCCTGGGCAAGCCCGGCAACAACCTGAACCTGCTGATTCAGCTGAACCCGCCGCTGTGGTTCGTGGAAGGCATGGCGGAGTACCTCTCGCTGGGAAAGGTCGATCCCAATACCGCCATGTGGCTCCGGGACGCCGTGCTGAATAACCGGTTGCCCACCATCCACCAGCTGGAAACCGATCCCAACATCTTCCCCTACCGTTACGGGCAGGCGATCCTGGCCTTCATCGGCGAGCGCTATGGCGACGAGGCGATCGGCCGGATCATGCAGGCCACGCTGCGAGGCGCGGGGAGCATGGACGGGGCCTTTCGCCGGGTGCTGGGACTGAGCCTGGAGCAGCTTTCGGATCAGTGGCGGGCGGAGGTGACGCGGATCTATCAACCCGAGGTGGCCAACCGGGAGCACGCCAACGCCTTTGCGGAAGCGATGCTGACCCAGCAGAAGTCCAAGGGTACCCTGCACCTGGCCCCGGCGCTCTCGCCGGACGGGAACCTGGTCGCCTACTTCAGCGAGGCGGATTTCTACTTCGTCGATCTCTACCTGGCCGACGCCCACACCGGGAAGATCAAGCGCCGCCTGCTCAAGAGCACCTATAACAGCGCCTACGAAACCTTCCGCTTCATTAACTCCGCCGCCGCCTGGTCTCCCGACGGCCGCTACCTGGCGGTCGCCGCCAAGCGGGGGCCCAAGGACGACATCCTGATCATCGACGTCAAGAAGGATCGGGAGGAACGGCGGATCAAGGTGGATCTCAACGGGGTGACCACCCCGACCTGGAGTCCCGACGGCAAGCAGCTGGTGTTCACCGGCTACGACGGCGGGATCTCGGATCTGTTCCTGATCAATCGGGACGGGACCGGCCTCCGCCGGCTGACCGAGGACAAGAACGCCGACTTCCATCCGGTCTGGTCGCCCGACGGCACCATGATCGCCTTCGCGACCGATCGCGGGCCGGAGACCGATTTCAGCGTGCTCCGCACCAGCAATATGCGGATCGCGCTGTACCACCTCGACACCGGCACGATCGAGGTGCTTCCCCACATGGAAGAGGGGAAGAACGTGAGTCCCCAGTGGTCGCCGGACGGGCGGCAGATCGCCTTCGTCTCCGATCGCAACGGGGTGAGCAACATTTACCTGTACACTCTCGATACCAGGGAGATCTCCCAGGTCACCGATCTCTATACCGGCGTCCAGGGCATCGTCCCGCTCTCTCCGGTGATCTCCTGGGCCCACAACGTGAACCGGTTGGCCTTCGTCTACTACGAGTCCGACAAGTTCGACGTGTTCGCGGTGTCGGATCCGCAGGCGTTGGCCAAGCCCGTCGAGCAAGTCCCGCCGTTCGAGCCCGGAGCCGGGCCCGAGATCACCGGCGTGCCGCGGCGCGACACCACCGGCGCCGTCGCGCCGGGTGCTCCCTTCGCGGGAGTGGTGCGCGAGAGCGCCTCACTGTATCGGACCCGGCAGGGCTTCCGGCCGGCCGATCAGGTGGCGGGCACGGGGCCCGGTCAAACCCCGGCTCAGCCCGCGCCGACCACGATGTCCCAGCTGCTGGATTCGGCGGATTACCACCTGCCCGACACCACCGAATTCGCCCACGACCGCTACCACTTCAAGTTCCAGGTGGACTACGTCGCGCGGCCCACCATCGGGTACGTACGCGACAATTTCGGGAGCGCCTTCTTCGGTGGCAGCGAGGTCGGCCTCACCGACATCCTCGGCAACCACGCCATGATCTTCACGTTCTACGTGAACGGGCGGATCACCGAGGCGCTGGTCGGGGCGACGTACATCAATCAGGCGGGCCGCCTGGGGTGGGCGGTCGGAATCCGGCAATCGCCGTATTACTTCCTCGAGCCCAGCCAGATCGTGGCGGACTATCCGGTGAGCGGGGTCAACACCTACGTGAGCAACGTTCGGCGTCTGATCACCCGCCAGGCCTATATCACCGGGTACTATCCGCTGAACCGGTTCAGCCGATTCGAGATGAATTTCCGCCTCGCCTCGGTGAACGATGCCCGCCAGAGCCTGCTCGAGCCGTTCGACCCGGTCTCCGGCTTGCTGGTGGCCAACCCCACTCAGGTCGAGACCGACCTGGGCACCCAGAACTTCATCGAGCCGGGGCTGGCCTACGTCCACGACAACAGCCTGCAGGGATTCATCGGCCCCTTCATGGGGCGCCGACTGCGCGTCGAGTTCTTCCACGCCATCGGGCAGCGCCGGCTGACCCAGGTCCTGTTCGACAACCGTCGCTACGACCGGATCAAGGGCTTCGTGGTCTTCGCGACTCGACTCCTGTATCAGGGACGGCTGGGACCGGACGGGAACCTCTACCCGCTGTACCTGGGCACCACCGACCTGGTGCGCGGCAACACCTCGGGGTCCTACGAGCGGAATGAGTGCGCCCTCAGCATCGTGACCAGCGGGACCTGCGCTCCCTTCGACCGGTTGGTGGGAACCCAACTCGGCGTCTTCAATGCCGAGCTGCGTTTCCCTCTGCTGAACCCGCGCATGGGTTTCGTGCCGGCCGGCTTCCCCGCCCTCGAAGGCGCCATTTTCGCCGACGTGGGCGTGGCCTGGAACCAGAACAGCACGATCAAGTGGAATCGCTCGCCGGGCGACGACCCCTACCTCGTCCGGAATATCAGCCGCACCGTCGGCTTCGCGACTCGGCTGAATCTCTTCGGTTTCGCCCTCTTCAAATTCGACTACTCGTTCCCGCTGGACCGGAGTATTCGGGGGTATTGGACCGTGAGTCTGGGGCCGGTGTTCTAGGCGCTCGGCACTCGGCGGTGGGCGAGTGGGACCGGGGACCGGGGAGCAGCAGGAGACACTCAGAACCCAGAACTCAGAACCTACACCCAGGACTCAGTACCCAGTACTCAGTACTCGAAAAATTGGGAGTTGGTAGTTGGGGGCTGGTTCCTTTCGACGCGCTAGGTTCCAGTTTCCGACCGCTAACTCCCAGCTGTTTTTAGGGGGCGGTCCTGGCGGTCGGGGCGGTCGGGACGGTCGAGTGACAAGGGCAACTTTGTCATCCCGAGGGACCCCGACCAAAGAGAGGGGCCCCGAGGGATCTCAAGGGTCGATCGCACTGGACCTCTGAGATCCCTCGCTTCGCTCGGGATGACGGCACCGTAAGAACCTGCCCGCCTTGTCCGCCCTGCCCGCCTTCGCAATGACACTCAGTTCTGCTCTCCTGTTCCCCGTTCCCCCGTTCCCTGTTCCCCAGTCCCCCAACTATCTTTCCGCGTGCTCCGGCACTCTCACCGAGTCGGGGTGGCGCTGGCGGTCGCCGCGCTGTCCTGCCATGAATCTCCGAAGCCCCCCATCGCTGCACTCACTGGCACGAGGCAGCAGCCGTCGAGCCTCCTTCGGCTCCCGGCCGCGGGCGGTCTTCCCCAGCTCTATCTCCCCCCGGCCCTCACCGAGGCCGATTGGAAGGCCCAGGCCAAGGTCCCCGCGATTCGCCGCGTGATCGGCGCCGATCTGGACGAGCGAATGGTCTACGCGCTGGATGCGATCGGACAGATCCAGGTCCTGGACCTCGAGACCGGACGGGAGCGCGCGCTCCTCCCCGGAATCCGGGACGCCATCATGGGCCCCGACAAGACCATCTACGCCCTGGATGACAGCAACGCCGTGACCCAGGTGGTCCATCGCTCACCCACCAAGTACAAGAACCGGCTGCCGGGGCGACCCCGGGAAATGTTCGGCACCAAGGATGGGGACCTGCTGGCCGTCTCGACCGCCGGCGGCAACACCCTGTCGCGTCTGGCCGGCGACCAGCCCGCGACCACGACCCCGCTCCCCGCCGGCGACGCGGCGGTGACCTATTGGGGCGAGCTGCTGGCCGTGGCGGCGGACTCGGTGGTGGTGCTCTACGAACCCAAGGGCAAAGGGGCGCCTCGGGTCATCCCGGTGGACGGCCACGCCCGCGCGGTCGCCTTTTCCCCCTCGGGACACCGGCTCTACGTGGCCAGGCGCCAGGGAGGAATCCTGGTCCTCAACCGGTACACCTCCGAGGTTGCCGGGGAGATCGCCGTCCCTTCCCCCGCGGTGGCCCTCCGGCCGGGGCCCTTTGGGACCTGGCTGCTGGTCCGTCCACCCGCCACCGATTCGGTGTGGGTGGTCGACCTGGGGACCGGGAAGTTGGTGGGTAGCGTGGCCTCCGAGTGGGGGGTGGATCTCCCCACCGTAACCAACCAGCAGATCCTGGTCGGCAAGGTCAAACAAGACGTCTTGGCCTACGATCTCAGTAAGGCCAATTTTCCTCTGGTGGGGAAAGTGGCGGGGGGCGCCAAGGACTTCTGGCTTGCCCTGGCCTGGTCTCCGGCAGGCGCGCCCCAGCCGGCCGTCGCCGAATCCGCCGCGATCGCCGCGGCGCCGGGAGATACCACCGCCAAAGGGAAGGTCTATCTCCAGGTCAGCAGCTCGCAGAATCCGGCCTGGGCGGAGGAGCTGGCCAAACAGCTGAGCGGCGCGGGGCTGCCGGCCTCGGTGCTCAAGCCGCACACCTCCGACGAAGGCTATCGGGTGGTCCTCGGTCCGTACGCCTCGCGGGACGAGGCCGAGGCCACCGGCAAGAAGCTGGGCCGTCCGTTTTTCATCTATCAGCCGGAAGGGGGCGACCAGTGATCCACTGTCGCCCATCGTCAATCGGTTTGCCCGTTCGCCTCTGAGGAGCCCATGAACCTCACCAGACTCGAGCTCTCCGGCTTCAAGTCGTTCGCCGACACCGTCACCCTCTCCTTCGGCGAGGGGGTGACCGCCATCGTCGGCCCCAACGGCTGCGGCAAGTCCAACGTCTCCGACGCGGTCCGCTGGGTGCTGGGCGAGCAGTCGGCCCGGCTGCTCCGGGGCGGCAAGATGGAAGACGTGATCTTCCAGGGCGCGACGGGCCGGCGACCGGTCAACGTGACCGAGGTCTCACTCTTCCTCGACAACTCCGACGGCGATCTCCCGATCGCCTACCGGGAAGTCCAGATCACCCGGCGGCTGTCCCGCTCGGGACAGAGCGACTACCTGCTCAATGGCGCGCCGGTCCGGCTCAAGGACATCCAGGACCTCCTCCGCGGCACCGGGCTGGGGAGCGATGCCGGGGTGGTGATCGAAGCCAAGATGATCGACCTGTTGCTCTCGGATCGGGCCGAAGAGCGCCGCCAGCTGTTCGAGGAAGCGGCGGGCATCGGCTTCTATCGGGACCGGAAGGTGACCACCGAGCGGCGGCTGGAGGAGACCGGGACCGATCTGCAGCGGGTGGAAGACGTGATCGCCGAGGTCCAGAGCCAGCTGCGGAGCCTGGCGCGCCAGCGGGGCAAGGCGGAGCGCTACAACAAGCTGAGCGAAGAACGCTTCGCGGTGCAACTGACCCTGGCTCGGAGACTGCTCGATCAGCTGGCCGAGCAGGCCGCTGCCCGGGAGACGCGACGCACCGACCTGGCCATCGAGCTGCCGGCTGCGCGCGAAGCGGTGACCATGCTGGAGCAGCAGCGGGAAGACGTGGCCCGGAACCGGACCCTGGCCGAGGCGCAGCGCACCGAGATCGCCAGGATGCTGGGCGCCGCGAGACTCGAGCACGAGCGGCTGGAGAGCGACGTCAAGCTGGCCGCCGAGCGAATGACCACCGCCTCTGCCCGTAAGGCCCGGGCCACCGAGGAGCTGGAACAGGCCATGGCGCGGGCCCAGTCGGCCGGACGCGAGCGCGCCCTCGCAGGCGACGAGCATCGGTCCGCCGTGGGAGACGAGGCCCATATCCGGGCCGAGCTGGAGGCCCGTACCGCCACCGAGCAGGAAGTCCGTACCCGCCTGGCCGACCAGCGCCAGACCGTGCGCCAGCTCGAGGAAGAGCTCCAGGAGCGGGCCCAGTCACTGCGCTCGCTCGAAGGCGAGCGCGGGGCCCTCGAGGGAGACCTGGCCGCCCTGCGCGACCAGGTGCACCTGGCCACGGTCCGCCGGGCCAGCCTCGAGAGCGATGCGGTGCTGGCCGAGCAGCGGCGCTCCGAAGCCACCGACGACGCCGACCGGACCATCCAGGAAGCCCGTCGGATCGCTACCGAGGCCGAACGCGCCCGACACCTGGTGGGTGAAACCCGCCGTCGCGAGGCGCTCGACCGCGCCGAACGACGGGCGGCCGAAGAGACTCTGGCCCAGCTCACCGCGCGGCGCCAGGCGCTCGAAGAGCTGGAGCGGGATCGAGTGGGCTTGGCTCCCGGCGCCGCGGCCCTGCTCGCGGTCCGGGACAAGTTCGGGGACGCGGTCCTGGGCCCCTTGAGCGACTTCCTGCACACCACTCGGGACGAAGCCGAGCTGGCCGAGCGGCTGCTGGGCGAATGGGTCCACGCGGTGCTGATCACCGATGATGCCGCGGTCGGCCCGATTCAGGCCTGGCATGCGGAAGCGCAACCCGGCGCCCTGGTGCTGCTCCCCGCCAACCGTGCTCCCGCGCTGCTCCGGGGAGACCCGGTGGCCATGGAGGATCACCTCAAGGCCGACGCTCCGGCAGAGGCCTGGGTCCGCGGCCTGCTCTCCGGCGCCCAGGTGCTGGAGCCGGCGGGCCGGGCGCTACGTCGTCCCAATGGCGCGATTTTCCTGGCCGGCGCCAGCACCACCTCGGGCCCGCTGCGCCGTCGGGCGGAGTTGGAGAGCCTGGCCAAGGAGACCGACCAGGCGCGACGCAATGTGACTTCCACCGAGGCGGCGCTTCAGGCCACCATGGAAGCGCTGGTCCAGGCGGAGCTGGCGCTGGAGCGGATCAACCACGAAGCGCAGGAAGCCCGGGACACCGAGCGCCAGGCGGTCGGCAGCCGCGAAGAGGCGATCCGCCTGGTGGGCCTCTTCTCGCGCGAGCTCAGCGACGCCGAGTCTCAGCTGGCCAGTCTCACCGAGCGAGTGACCAAGGCGGAGCGCCGCCTGGCCGAGATCGACACCGGCCTCACTGAAGGCGAGCTGGCTCGCGCTCGGCTCGAAGAGAACCTGGGCGAGGCCCGGGCCCGGTTGGCCGCGCTCGAGCTGGAGCAGGAGGCCGCTCGCGACGCGCGGGTCCACTGGCAGGTCCAGCAGGCGCATGTCGCCGCACGGCTGGAGGCCGCGTCGAATCAGCTGGCCCGCGCCGAGGCGATGGGAGCCGAAGCCGACGGCTCGAGTCAGGCGTTGCAGGCGGAACTGGCCGGGATCGATCGCGAGTGCACGACCCTCGCCGCCCAGCAGGCCCAGTGGATCGAAGCCCGCTCGGAGCGGCGCGTCGGCGTGCTCGAGCTCGAGGCCGCGGCGACCGACTCCGATGCCGAAGCCGCTGCCGCCGAAGAGGCGCTCACCGTGGCGGAGCACGCGCTGGCGGAGGCCCGGACCAAGGCGGAGACCCTGACCGACGAGGC
Source organism: Gemmatimonadales bacterium (assembly GCA_035519565.1). Classification (GTDB taxonomy): domain Bacteria; phylum Gemmatimonadota; class Gemmatimonadetes; order Gemmatimonadales; family GWC2-71-9; genus DATIWD01. Next base: position 18,328 of record DATIWD010000076.1, read on the forward strand.
GCACCACCTGGAGCTGGAGCTGGCGGAGACCGCCGCTCAGCGACGGAGCATCGTGGAGCGGATCGAAGGCGAGTGGAAGAAGCCGATCACCGAACTGCTGGCGGAGGCTCCGGTACTGGAGCTGGAGATGGAGGCGCTGGAGATGGAGGCGGCCCGGATCCTGAGCGCCCTCGAGGCGATCGGACCGGTCAACGCCCTCGCCGTCGAAGAGCACGCCGAAGAGAGCAAGCGCTACGAGTTCCTGGTCAGCCAGAAGAACGATCTGGTCGCGGCCAAGCTGTCGCTGGAGCAGGCGATCCGGGAGATCGACACCAATGCCCGGGCCATGTTCATGGAGACCTTCACGTCGATCCAGGCCAACTTCGTGCACGTGTTCCAGACCCTGTTCGGGGGCGGCGAATGCGAGCTCAAGCTATCCAACGCCGATGATCCGTTGGGATGTGAGATCGATATCCACGCCGCTCCCCGCGGCAAGCGCACTCAGCGCATCCACCTGCTTTCGAGCGGCGAGCGGACCCTGGTGGCGGTGTCGCTCCTGTTCAGCATCTACCTCACCAAGCCCAGCCCGTTCTGCCTGATGGACGAGGTGGACGCGCCGCTGGACGACGCCAACGTCGCCCGGTTCACGAAGCTGCTGGACGAATTCAAGAAGACCACCCAGTTCATCGTGATCACCCACAACCCCCGCACCATGCAGGCGGCGGACGCGGTCTTCGGCGTCACCATGCAGGAGCCGGGGGTCTCCACCATCGTGGGCGTCCGGCTGGCGGAGATGGAGGGGGCGGAGGCAGCCTGACGGGCCCATGAGTACAACGTTGTGTCGGGGCGGGCCCCCGTGCCCGCCCCGGGCCATGGCCTCCACGTGGCAGTGGGCCATCGCGGTGGCCACGGGGGGCCGCCGCAACCGCGCGTTCGTTGCGTTCCTTCTGGTCTGCGCGGCTGGCCCTCTCGTCGCCCAAACTCCCGTGCCCGGTCCTCGTCCGGGCTCCGATCCCGTCGCCATCGCCAACCGCGCGGCCCGGGCCTACCAGCAGCTCAACGCCTTCGGCGCCGACTTCAAGCAGCTGATCCAGGACTCGATGATCGGCGACTACGAGAGCAAGGGCCACCTGGTGCAGGCCGGCACCGCCAAGCTGGCCATGCGCTTCACCGATCCCAACGGCGACGCGGTCGTGATGGACGGCCAGCGGCTCTGGGTCTACACCCCGAGCACCACGCCGGGCCAGGTGATCCGGATGGGGATTCCCAGCGGGCCCAAGTTCGGATTCAGCGTGCTGGCCTGGCTGCTCGACCGGCCGGCGGAGCGGTATCACATCACGTACGTGAAATCGGACAAGGCCGGGGGACGAGTGGCGGACGTGATCCAGCTGGAGCCGCTCGATGCCGACCTCCCCTTCGACCGGGCGGTGCTCTGGCTCGACCAGGTGGATGCCCTGCCCCGCCGCCTCGAAATCCGGGAGCGCCGCGGCACCTACCGGACACTGACCTTCACCGACGTCCAGCCCAATCCGAAGCTGACCCCCGACACTTTTCGGTTCGATGTCCCGTCTGGGGTGAGAATTGTTGATCAGTAGGTCATTGCCGATTGACGATTGGTGAGTGCCGATTGAAGAGAATGGGGGAATGGGGGAATGGGGGAATGGGGGAGTTAGGGAGTGGGGGAATTGTGAGTGTCGATTGACGATTGCCGATGGCTGATTGGGTGGAACATGATCCGGTTCCCCACTGAGTGTCACAAGTCGCGAGTCGCAGGTGTAGCCGGTACCTGGTACCACGTTTTCTTCCCGTTCCCCCCAATGAACCCATGAATCTCCCACTCCCGTCTCTCCTGGCGCTCGGGCTGCTCCTGGCAGCGCCGGCCTCCGCGCAGGACCGTCCGCTGACGCCGATCCCCAAGACCGTCGAGCCCAGCTTCATCGACACCACGTGCTCTCCCTGCAAGGACTTCTTCCAGTACGCCAACGGTGCCTGGTTGGCCCGGGACACGATCCCGGCCGAGTACACCTCGTGGGGCGTGATCGGGGAGTCGCGGGAGCAGAACGAGGCTCAGCTCCGGCGGATCGCGGAGGCGGCGGCGGCCAAGCGGAAGACCGGTGACGACAATACCCGGCGAGTGGGGACCTATTACGCCACCTGCATGGACTCGACCCGGGCCAACCGGGAGGGCGCCACCCCGCTCCGGGACGAGATCAGCAAGATCAACGCGATCGCTTCCAACAAAGAGCTGTTCGCGGAGCTGTCGCGGCTGCACCTGATGGGGGTGGACGCGCTGTTTGGTTACTTCGCGCTGCCCGATCCCACCGAGAGCAGCAAGTACACCGCCTGGGCCTACCAAGGCGGCCTGGGAATGCCGGACCGCGACTACTACACCAGGAGCGACCCCAGCTCCGACTCGCTCCGGACCGACTACGTGGCCCACGTGGCCGCCACCCTCAAGCTGCTGGGCCATCCGGCCGCCAGCGTCCAGAACGAAGCCAAGCAGATCATGGACCTGGAGACCAGGCTGGCGGAGTCGTCGCTCACCATCGTCGAGCAGCGGGACCCGCAGAACATCACCCACATGAAGAGCTACGCCGAGCTCCAGAGCCTAAGCCCGGCGTTCGACTGGACGGGATATCTCCAGGGGATCGGGGTGGGAAATCAGCCCAATCTCAACGTCGCCACGCCGAAGTTCTTCGAGGGAGTGAACCCCCTGCTCAAGTCGATTCCGCTGACCCACTGGAAGACCTATCTCCAGTGGCGCCTGGCGGACGCGGCGGCCCCGTCGCTGGGCAAGGCGTTCGAGCAGGAAGACTTCAAGTGGAACGCGCGGATCACCGGCAGGCGAGCGTTGCCGCCCCGCTGGCGCCGCTGTCTGGATGCCACCGACAACGACATGGGTGAAGCACTGGGGCAGGCCTACGTCAACGAAGCCTTCCCACCGGAGTCGCGAGCCAAGGCCCGGGAGCTGGTGATCGAGATCCGGGACGCCTTTGCCGAGCGGATCAAGCAGCTGGACTGGATGTCGGACTCGACCAAGGCCAACGCGCTGACCAAGCTCGCCGCGATGGACCTGAAGGTGGGCTATCCCGACAAGTGGCGGGACTACTCCAAGCTCAAGATCCAGGAAGGCCCCTTCGTGATCAACCGCTTGCGGGCCCGCGAGTTCGAGAGCCGCCGCACCCTGGCTCGGCTGGGCCAGCCGGTGGACCGGACCGAGTGGGGGATGACCCCGCCCACGGTCAACGCCTACTACGATCCCACCAAGAACGAGATCGCGTTGCCGGCTGGACAGCTCCGCAAGCCGTTCTTCGATCCTGAAGGAGACGTCGGGGCCAACATGGGTGGAATGGGCGGCGGGACCATCGGGCACGAGATCACCCACGGCTTCGACGACGAGGGCCGGCAGTACGACGCGCAGGGGAACCTGAAGGACTGGTGGACCAAGGAGGACGAGGAGCGGTTCAAGGCGCGGGCCCAGAAGGTGGTGGATCAATTCAACCAGTTCGTGATCGTGGACACCTTCCACGTCAACGGCCAGCTCGCCCTGGGAGAGAACCTGGCCGACTTCGGCGGGATGGTGATCG
>DATIWD010000077.1:0-2130 GCA_035519565.1 Gemmatimonadales bacterium
CCTGGCCTCACCGCGCTCGTCCAGCAGCCGGATCTCCCCGGGTCCTCCACCGGTCAAGCGCCAGCGCTCGCCATCCAGCTCGCCACTGAGGCCGATGCCGGGGATTTCCTGTACCTGGGAGGCACGGGGTAGGGGAATGCCTCGAGTGATCGCTTCATCCACGATCGCGCGTGCGATCGGATGGTTGCTGTAGCGCTCCAGCCCCGCGGCCACCCGCAGAGTTTCCGACTCCGCCGCTGCGACCCGGAGGGCTCCGCCGGTCAGCGTACCGGTCTTGTCGAACACAACGAGAGTTACTCCCTCGAGTCGAAGCAGCGCTTCCGTGGACCGGAGCAGCAGCCCACGTCGAGCGCTGGCGCCGAGGCCGGCAGCGGCGGCGAGCGGTTGAGCCAGGGCGAGGGCGCAGGGGCAAGCAACGACCAGGACTGCCACCGTAGCCGTGAGGGCCGGGGTGAGTCCGCGCAGCAGCCACCAGCCGGAGAACGTGGCCGTCGCGATCACCAGGGTCGCCGCCGTGAACCAGGGGGCGATCCGATCCGCGGCACTCGGCTCCACCGGGCGATCGGTAGCCGCCTCGAGCTCCGCGGCCATCCGGCTCACCAGAGTGTTCCTCCCCGCCGCATCCACCCGGACGCTCAATGCTCCGTCCAACAGGACCGCTCCGGCCACGACCCGATCGCCGGGGCCGACCATGACGGGTGCCGCTTCACCGGTCACCAGAGCCATGCGCACCTGCCCGGATCCCTCGCACACCTCGCCGTCTGCGCCGATTTCGTCACCGGGGCCCAGGTCGATCCGATCGCCAGGTCGCAGCGCTTCGACCGGCACCGTCTCCAGGCCGCCGGCCGTTTCGCGCCGCGCGGTGCGGGGCACGCTGGTCGCCAGCGCGAGGGCCGCCTCCGCGGACCGGCGGCGACCGCGGGCCTCCAGCAGTCGCCCGGCCAGCAGAAGCGCCACCAGCATGGCCAGGGAATCGAGGTACGCATCGCGCCCCAGGAGGGTCGCGACCACGCCGTGCAGATAGAGAATGGAAATCCCCAGCGCGATGGGGAGATCCATGTGGAGCCGGCGATGGCGCAGCCCGACCCAGGCGCCGCGGAAGAAAGGCTCTGCGCACCACAGCGCCACCGGCGTCGCCAGCATCAGCTGGGTCCAGTGGAACAGCGCCGCGAAGCGCGGCTCCATCTCTCCCCACCAGCCGGTGTAGACCGACGCGGCCAGCAGCATGATGTTCATCGCCGCGAAGCCTGCAACGCCGAGGCGGATCGCCAGGTCGCGATCGGGCTTCTCGGCTTCGGTCAGGGGGCGAGGGCGGTACCCGAGTGCCGCAATCCTCGACGCCAGGGTCGGAAGGTCGGTGACTGTGGGATCCCAACGGAGGGTGGCGCGGCCCGTGGCGTAGCTCACCGTAGCGGCCGACACGCCGGGGGTTTTCTCCAGCACTCGCTCGGTGACCCACACGCAGGAGGCGCAGCGGAGCCCATCCACCGCGACCCGCGCTTCCGCGCCACCCTTCGCGTCGAACGACACCGGGACCCGATCCCAGGATCCGGAAGTGGGCTCCGGGCGAGGGGCCCAGTTCTCCCGCTCCGCGTAATAGCGCTCGAGCCCGGCGCCGCGGATGATCTCGTAGGCCACGGCGCATCCGTGGCAGCAGAAGGCGTCTTCTGCTCCCTCGACCGCGGCTCCGCAGTGGGGGCAGCGGGCCGGCGCGATCCGCGCCTCAGCGGTGGTCGGTATGGTAGGAGCTGACAACGGGGTCGGCCCCGGAAATGGCGAGGTACACCAGGCCGGCGTTGGCCAGCCCGACCAGCAGGAATCCGATGATGATGCCCACCGGCCAGCGCCGGTCAGTCGTGCTTGCCATGGAGGTCGTCCTCGTCCGCAGCGGTCTTGAAGGTGGCGGTCAAAGTGATCTCCCGCCCCGGGCGGGAGACATGCACCTGGATCGGGACGGTCCGGGCCAGGTGCTCGCTCTGGGGTACCCGTACCACCACCGGAAATGTCCGGCTCTCGGTCGACGCCAGCCGAGTGTCGGGCGCCGTGATCTGAGCGTCTTCGAGCCCCTCGACCCGCACCGAGAACGACACCGAATCGGGGGAGGGATCGTTATTGGTGATCCGCATCAGG
>DATIWD010000078.1:0-5601 GCA_035519565.1 Gemmatimonadales bacterium
TCGATTGCTCACTGGCGGGCCGGACCGCCTGGTTCTCGACCGGCGCATCAATCGTACTGAGCGGCGAACAGGCCAACTATCGGACGAGCCGCCGCCGGCAAGTCGAGATCCGGGAAGAGGGATGTAGGGCAGGGGACTACAGGAAGAGGACTGAGGACTCAGGAGAGCTAGGAGCTAGGAGCTGGGAGTTGGGAGTTGGTCAGGAGTCGGGAGCCGACGGCGAGTTCTGAGTATTGGGTACTGAGTACTGAGGGGTCGCGAGTCACGCGTCGCAGGTCGCAAGTAGGGGCGGCTTGCGACTAGTGTCTTGTGACCTGTTCTGTATCGTCCGCCCTGTCCATCCACAGATTACGCAGATTTCACAGATTACCGCCCGCCCTGTCCGCCCCTCCCCTTGCCCTCACCCGTACCTCGCGGTAGATCATCCCCCGCGCAGAGATCCCTTAGTCCCGTTCCCGCCCTGGCTGGATCAGGGTGGTGCTCATGAACGCGCCGGCTTCCGTGGTTTTCCTGGCCACTTCTTCGGACCAGGAGGCTGTCCTTCCAATAGAGGGAGGTCGTTTATGCGCTTGACTCAGACGCTGTCGACTCGGGCGGGCAGGGGAATTGTAGGGGCTTTCATCGTACTCGCGGCGGTCATGGTGATGGCGATGACGCATCACAGCACCGCCCACGCCGCCTCGCCGGCGCAGATGGGCAAGCTTGAGGCCAGCATCTTCTCCTTCGATGGGAAGGACTTCACCCGGACCAAGACCACCTTGATGACCGACGCGGGAACCTCCGCCGTCGGGACCAAGCTGGATCACGACACCCCGGCCTACAAGGCGCTGGTGGCCAAGAAGTCGTACTCGGGCGAGTCCACGGTGTTCGGGAAGAAGTACGACGCCAACTACGCTCCACTCACCGGGGCGGATGGGAAGGTTACTGGAGCGTTGTTTGTGGCGGTGGCGAAGTAGCTGGGTGTTAGGAGCTGGGAGCTAGGAGCCAATAACGTGTCATTCCGAGCGTAGCGAGGAATCTCAAGGGTCGAGAGCAATTGAGACCTGAGATCCCTCGCTTGCTCCGCTCACTCGGGATGACAACTCTCAACTCCCAGCTCCCATCTCCTAGCCTCCTGTCTTCGGGTCGCACGTCTCCAGCCACGCCTTCTCCCCCTCATCGAATACCCTCGACCTGGTGAGGAACCGCACGCCAAGCGGGGCCTCGAGGGAGAAGCCGCTGCCGCGGCCGGGGACGACGTCGATCAGCAACTGGGTGTGTTTCCAGACCTCGTACTGCTGGCCCCCGATGTAGACCGGCACCCCTTCGACATCGCCCAGGTGGACGTCTCGCTGGCCGATCTTGAACTCCCCACGGGGGTAGCACATCGGGGAGCTGCCGTCGCAGCAGCCGCCCGACTGGTGAAAGAGCAGCGGGCCGTGCTGCGCCTCGAGCTGGCGCAACACGGCCGCGGCTTCCGGGGTGATCTCCACCCGCGGGACGGTCATCGGCTTAGAAGAAGCCGAGCTTCTTGGGGCTGTAACTCACCAGCAGGTTCTTGGTCTGCTGGTAGTGATCGAGCATCATCTTGTGGGTCTCGCGCCCGATCCCCGACTGCTTGTATCCGCCGAAGGCCGCGTGGGCCGGATAGGCGTGATAGCAGTTGGTCCAGACCCGGCCGGCCTTGATCCCCCGGCCCATTCGATAGGCCGTGTTCATGTCCCGGGTCCAGACCCCGGCACCCAGTCCATACAGCGTGTCGTTGGCGATGGCCAGCGCGTCGTCGAAATCCTTGAACTTGGTGACCGACACCACCGGACCGAAGATCTCCTCTTGGAAGATCCGCATCCGGTTGTGACCTTCGAAGATGGTCGGCTGAATGTAGTAGCCGTCCTTGAGCTCGCCGGGATGGACCCGACGCGCGCCGCCGGTCAGGACCTTGGCGCCTTCCTTCTTTCCGATGTCGATATAGCTCAGGATCTTCTCCAGTTGATCGTTGGAGGCCTGGGCCCCGATCATGGTTGCGGGGTCGAGCGGATTGCCCTCGACGATGGCCTTGGTGCGGGCCACCGCGCGCTCCATGAACCGGTCGTAGATCGATTCCTGGACCAGGGCCCGCGAGGGGCAGGTGCAGACTTCACCCTGGTTCAGGGCGAACATGACGAAGCCTTCCAGCGCCTTGTCGAAGAAGTCATCATCGGCCGCCAGGACGTCGGCGAAGAAGATGTTGGGCGACTTGCCCCCCAGCTCCAGGGTCACCGGGATCAGGTTCTCCGAGGCGTACTGCATGATCAGCCGGCCGGTCGTGGTTTCGCCGGTGAAGGCGATCTTGGCGATCCGGGGGCTCGAAGCCAGCGGCTTCCCGGCTTCGACGCCGAAGCCTTGGACCACGTTGACCACCCCGCTGGGCAGGATGTCGGACACCAGCTCCATGAAGGCCAGGATCGAGACCGGGGTCTGCTCGGCAGGCTTGATCACCACGCAATTTCCGGCTGCCAGCGCCGGGGCCAGCTTCCAGGTCGCCATCAGGAGCGGGAAGTTCCAGGGGATGATCTGTCCCACCACGCCCAGCGGTTCGTGGAAGTGATAGGCGATGGTATCGTGGTCCACCTCGCCGATGCTTCCTTCCTGGGCCCGAATAGCGCCGGCGAAATAGCGGAAGTGATCGATCGCGAGTGGGAGGTCGGCGTGGGTGGTCTCGCGAATCGGCTTCCCATTGTCCATGGTCTCGATGAAGGCCATGGTGTCGAGGTAGGTCTCGAGGCGGTCAGCGATCTTGTTGAGGATGTTGGCCCGATAGGCGGGCGACGTGGTGTTCCAACTCAGCGCGGCGGCATGGGCGGCATCGAGTGCCTTGTCGACGTCCTCATGGGTCGAGCGCGCCACCTCACAGAGCGGCTGCCCGGTGACCGGCGAGGGGTTGGTGAAGTACTGGCCCTTGGCCGGCGGACGGTACTCGCCGCCGATCCAGTTGTCATAGCGGGCCCGGATCGGAATCTTGGGGGCGAACTTCTGGGCCAAGGCGGGCAGCTTGGCCGTCGCGACGGGTTTGGCGGTGGCGGTCATACGCAGTCTCTCCGTCTATCGGGTGACGTTGCCGGGCTTTCCCTTATTAGAGGGCGACGTTAGCCGCGGTTGCGTGAAGGAAGCTTGAAGGAGCATTGAGGGTTCCGTCAAGGAGGGACGGCCGGTAGGTTGTGACTCTTCGCATTGGACAGCAACTGGACAACAAGCCACTCGGGGCACAGCACTTAGGATCAGCTGGGTCCTAAGTCCTCACGCCTCAGCATGATGCGATATGTACACCCGAGCGGCTGCGGGTGGGGTATTGGAGTCAGGGAGCGTACTAGAGGCGGTCAAGATGGACAGGACGGACAAGACGGACAGGTGCACGTAATTGGAGCCACTCAGTACTCAGTACTCGACTCAGTCCTCAGTCCTCAGCACTCAGGACTCTTCCCCCTGACGAGGAGCCAAACGATGAAGCTCACCATCCGCACCTGGCCCGACGTGATCGCGTTCTATGAGGGGATGGCCAAGGAGGGAGATGCGAGCGTGGCCGTGCCTATGCGCGCCATGGCCGACTTCGTCACCGCCATGGCCGCCTTGCCGGGGAGCCAGGGCCTTTATCCCTATACCACCTTGGCGACCCTGGGGATCGTGCAGACTCCCGAGGTGAGCGACGGCCAGGACCGGATCCTGGTGCGAGGGCGGAACGACGGTCAGGTCGAGGCGGCGTTGACCGACCGGTTTGGCTGGCTCGGCGCCGCGCCGCCGCCGTTCCGTGGCGCTCCGGGCTGGTACGGATGCTACCCGATCGCCACGGCGGCGCAGGACCTCGTCGAAGCACTCACAGAGATCGGATGGCTCGAGGCGTAGGACGGAGTGACGAGCGTGCCCGCCGAGGTGATCCCGAATGACTGGTTTTGAGCTTCAGCGACGCCGCCTCGCCCTCGGCATGAGCGTCGAGGACCTGGCTGAGGTGCTGAACCGGCATCGGGAGGAGGTCGAAGGCTGGGAGCGGATCGAGGGTAATCTCTCCGGGGCCACCGCTCGCGAGCTCGACTGGGCCCTCGCCCTGGCCGAGCATGAGAAGGCCTTCGTGGATGCCGGGATTCCTCCCTGCCCATGGGTGACGGAACACGAGAAGGCGGTGAACTTCAAAGATCCAAAGGCGGTCACGGCCTACCTCGAGGGTCTCGACGCGCACGCCTCGGATTGCGAGCATTGCCAGAAGCGAAGAGCCTTCGCCGAAACACTGCCCCCGCTTCCGAAGATGCCGCTCCCGCCGTATGTGGGCCTCGTCGGCAGGGTCAAAGAGAAGATCGACCGCCTCCCCTCCTGGCTCCAACCCGCCGCCTGGGGCGCGGTCGGGATTGGCGCGCTGACGGTGGTCCGCGGCGTGGTCATGGTCGGACTCCGGCGGGTGGCGATCACCCCCCAGCTGCTCCTCGGTTTGCTCGGGGCCATTCTGGTCGGGGCCTACATGGGCGCCGTAGGCGGACTGGCCTACTCGGTAGCCAAGAAGCCGGCGGCCCGGCTGGGTCGCTTCCGGCCCTATGCGCTCGGCTTGGCATGCGCCTACGCCTACCTGGTGGCGTTCGGAGTTCCCGATGCGATCATCGACCAGGGCTCGATGCTGCGCAGCTGGTCTGGTTGGGTGATCTTTGGTCTGGTCGGCACTGTCTTTGGCCTGGTGGTCGGGCAGTCGCTGTTCAAGGAAGGAGAGGCGTGAAGTCCCTCCAGTCGGCGGCCCCCCTGATCTCGGCACTGGCCGGAATCGGCCTCGCAGGCGCGACGTTCGCTTGCAGCTCACAGGCGAGCCCGCCGGCACCGCCGGCTCCCGCGATCGGCTGCCTCGCCCAAGCCGCTCCGGCGGAACACTACCGCAAACAGCTCGAAGGCTTTTTCAAGCGCACCTCGCCCGAAGCCGCCGTCACCTGGAGCCAGGACTCGACGATCTGTCGCCACGCCCTCGAGGCCGTTGCGTTCGACCAGGCTCCGGCACAGGGGGCGCCCTATGTCTACGAAGTCAGCGGTGCAGGTCTCGAACGCTACGTCGTCCTTTGGCCTGAGAAGCGCTCGGGGGAGTTAGCCGTAGCCTGCCGCTACGACGACGCCTGGCTCCGAGCCGGAGATTGCCTGGGTGTCTAGGGAGGATCAATACCGCTCATCAATGCGACATCCGGCCACGCTGTCAGCCCACCTGCTACTCAGTCTCCTCATCGCGGTCCCACCAGCGCTCGGACAAGCCCCACTCAAGGCCGTAACGGTCACCGCCGGCTCCAACCACTCCTGCGCCCTCACCCCCGCCGGTCTCGCCTACTGCTGGGGAGACAACCACTACGGCCAGCTCGGCGACGGCGACACGCTCGACAGCGCTGTGCCTGTGCCCGTAGCTGGAGGTCGCTCGTTCACCTCCCTCGGCGCCGGCGCGCTGCACACCTGCGGGATGACCAAGGCGGGCAAGATCTACTGCTGGGGCAATAACAGCGACGGGCAGCTGGGCGATTACTCCACTGACAACGCCAGCGTGCCGGTCGCGGTCCAGAGCACCACGACCTTCGCCACGCTGATCGTGGGGCTCTACACCAACTGCGTCCTGACCAGCGCGGGCGCACC
>DATIWD010000079.1:0-3734 GCA_035519565.1 Gemmatimonadales bacterium
GGTCACGGCTTCGAGTTGGTCGTGCGTCACATAGACGATCGTCGCCTTGAGGTCCTGGTGGAACCGCTTGATCTCCGACCGCATCTGCACGCGCAGTTTGGCATCGAGGTTGGAGAGAGGCTCGTCGAAGAGGAAGACCGCCGGCTCCCGCACCAGCGCCCGCCCCACCGCCACCCGCTGCTCCCACCACTCGACCCCACCCCGACCCGCGTCCTCGCTGTGTCGGATCTTCCCAAACCCATCGCGATCGTTGGCGCCGGCCGGCTCGGCCAAGGGCTCGGTCTGGCCCTGGAGCGCGCCGGGTTCCCGGTCCTGATTCTGGCTCGACGGCCTGGGCAATGGCTGCCCGGCCTCCCGGTACGGGTGAGCGAGCAGCTGGAGACTGGGGACGCGCAGGTGATTCTGATTGCTGTCCCCGACGGTGCTATCACCCCGGTGGCTCAACGACTGGCCGGCACCGGAGCCATCGGCGCCGGGCACGTTGTCCTTCACACCTCCGGACTGCTGGATCGCGGGGCCCTGGCTCCGCTTGCGGCAAGCGGTGCCGCGCTCGGCTCGTTGCACCCGCTGCAAACCATCGCCGATCCGGCCTCGGCGCCGGCCGCTTTTCAGAGTGCCTACGCGGCGGTCGAGGGAGATACCCGCGCGGTCGAGGCCGCGACTCGAGTAGCGCGGGCGGTGGGCCTCACCCCGTTTCCCATTCAGGCCGAGAGCAAGGCGCTCTACCACGCCACCGCGGCACTTCTGTCCAATTCGACGGTGGGGCTGGCCGGGTTGGCCGAGCGGCTGGCTCGGGATGCAGGGCTCCCGGAAGAAATGGTGGGCCGGATCTACCTCCCGCTCCTGCGCGGGACGGTCGAGAATCTCGAGCGGCTGGGTCCGGCCCAGGCGCTTACCGGGCCGGTGCGGCGAGGCGATCTGTTGACCATCGAGCGGCACCTGGCGGCGCTGGAGCCCGCCGACCGCGCACTCTACCGGGTGCTGGGACGGCTGATCCTCCCGCTGGCGCGCGAGGCCGGACTCGAAGCCGAGGCCGCCGCCCGGGTAGAAGCGTTGCTGGTGAAGGAGTAGCTACGGCTTGGAGGACTTCCCGTCGTAGCTGGCGTTGGAGGCCTGCTCCGGCGGGAGGGTGACCTTGAATGAGAAGTGCTGTTCTACCAGCTGGTGAACATGGCGACCAGCGCGCATTGCGGGCCGGAAGCGCATGCCACCCAGGGCGGTCTCCACCGAGTTGGTGAACAGGGGATGGGTGCTGGTCAGAATCCGGATCGACTCCCCGTCTACCATGCCCACGGTGTCCACCACGAACTGGGCGAAGACGATCCCTTCGATGTTGTTGCGGAGCAACTGGGGCGGATAGACCGGTGCGGCGCTGGACTCATCCCGTGACACCACCGAGTCCACCCACACCTCGCTGAAGATCGAGTCGCCATCGGAGATGGCCAGGCCAGCCGGGAGACCACCTTCGGGCTGTGGCATCCCGTTGTCCGCGTGCTCCTCCATGGCGGGGAGGGGGACCGCGATTTCCTGCTTCGGGCCACCGGCCCGATCCATCTCCTTCTTGAGATCTCCCAACGCACCCCACTCCGCCGGGGTCACTTCATGCTTCATCTGATGCGTGGGTGGAGGGATGTACAGGGCCGGTAGCACCGTGCCCTCATCGATGTAGTGCGGCTTGAGCCGGTCGTGCTGGAAGGTCAGACCAATAAGCGCGGCATGAAACGCGAGGCTGAGCCCAGCGCTCGTGAGGAAACTTGGTGAGGAGTAGTCGAACCCAAGGCGATGCACGGCGCCCCCGGCTCTGTCCAGAGAGGATTTTCTTTATATCCAGTATGCGGCAGAACGCCGCGACCTGACAAGCGTGCAGAATGAAACTTGGGCCTAGACGGCGCGGTCCGCAACGCCTGCGGCCCCGAAGGCCTCGTAGACCGGGGGATCGAAGCAGGCAAAGAGGACCGTCTCCGGTCGGGAATTCTTCGCCATGAATCGAGTCACCGTGTCGAGCGCGATCCGGGTGGCGGCCTCGATCGGGTAGCCGTAGGCGCCGCAGCTGATGGCCGGAAAGGCGATGCTCCGGAGGTCGTGCTCCCGGGCCAACTCCAGGGAGGACTGGTAGGCTCCGGCCAGGAGCTCCGCCTCGCCATGGGTGCCACCCCGCCATACCGGTCCCACCGCATGGATCACATGGCGCGCCGGGAGTCGATATCCTCGAGTGATTCGCGCCTCTCCGGTGGGACAGCCACCCAACTTCCGGCACTCGGCCAGCAGCTCCGGGCCGGCGGCACGGTGGATAGCGCCATCGACTCCTCCACCTCCTAGAAGAGACGAATTGGCCGCGTTGACGATGACATCCACGGGGAGGGTCGTGATGTCGTCTCGACAGACCCGGATCTCGACCATAGGGCCCCCTGTCAACCGGGCCGGGACCGGCGGGCCCAGATCCAGGTTCCGGCTCCCACCCCGATGGCGACGATGCCGTAGAGCAGGAGCCCGATCGCTCGGCCCTCTCCATGGCTCAGCCCCTGGGAGGCGAGCAGAACGCAAACGCCACCCGTGGTGGCGGCCACCACGCCCATGGCGGCAAAGGCGGCATGAAACTGCAGGTGCATCAGCTCAACCGTTTCCTGGTCCGTGGGTGCCAGCCGAAACGACTCCACCAGGTCCGGCCGCCGGCGTCGAAACGGACCCCTTCCTTCTCGAGGAGCAACCGCTGCAGGACCATTTCATCCGGATGGGCGCGGGGACTCACCGCGCCCCGGGCGTTGATCACGCGATGCCAGGGGAGCCGAGTTCCCGAGGGGAGCGCGTGCAGCGCATAGCCCACCTGTCTGGCCCGGCCGGGGATCCCCGCCAACTTCGCAATTTGTCCGTAGCTCGCCACCCGGCCGCGCGGGATCCGACGCACCACCGCATAGATCCGCGGGTAGCTTGGACTGGTCATGCGCGTCATCGCTCGCGCGGGAGCTCGGTGGTGAGAGGCCTAGAGCACCCGGGTCATGCCCCCATCGATCCGGAGGCTTTGTCCCGTGATGTATCCCGCTTCGGCCGAGAGAAGAAAGGCCACCGCCTCCGCCACTTCATCGACCGTACCGACCCGGCGGAGTGGAATTCCCGCCAGCTGGGCGTCGTTTACGGGATAACTGTCAAAGTAACCCGGCAGCACGGTGTTCATCCGGATGCCGTTGGCGGAATATCGGAGACAATAGAGCCGCATGTAATTTCCCAACGCGGCCCGGAATGCTGAAGACACCGGGAAGTCGAGGCTGGGCTCAACGGCGGCGGTACTCGAGATGTTGACCCAGGTCCCCGACCCCTGTTTGAGCATGACCGGGGTCACCAGCCGGGTCAGGCGAACCACATTGAGAAACAGGAGATCTAGGCCGGCGCGCCATTCCTCATCGGTGATCTCGAGGAGGTCCCCCTTGGGAGGATGGCCGGTGTTGTTGACCACCGCGTCGATCCGTCCGTAGCGCTCGAGCGTCGAGCGGACCAGGCGGTCGAGATCCGCCGGTTCGGCGACTGAGCCCTGGAGGCCAAGCCCGCCCAGTTCCCGGGCCAGCTGAGTGGCAGTTCCCGAGGGGGACATCAGGACGACGGCGTATTTTCGGCGGGCCAGGGCCCGAGCGCAGGCGGCCCCCACGCCGCGCCCCGCTGCCGTCACGATGGCGACCGGTGTGTCCACGCGCCCTCGAATGGCTTCAGGGGGTGCCGATCAGGTGGAAATCGAGGTCCCC
>DATIWD010000080.1:0-9390 GCA_035519565.1 Gemmatimonadales bacterium
TTCTGATTGAGGATCTGGGGATCGAAGGGCGGGACCTGACCGCTGGAGCCGCCGTAGAGGACCATCATGCCCCGAGGCATCAGCACGTTGAGACCCTTATCGAAGGTCGTCTTCCCCACCGAGTCGTAGACCACCGCCACGCCTCTGCCGCTGGTGAGTCGCTTGGTCTCCGATTCGAAGTCCTGCTCGGTGTAGAGAATTACCTCGTTGGCGCCGGCCTCCCGCGCCAGCTTGGCCTTGGCCTCGGTGGAGACCGTGCCGATCACCAGCGCCCCGCGGAGCCTCGCGATCTGGCAGAGCAACAGTCCCACCCCGCCGGCGGCCGCGTGCACCAGGCACACGTCTCCCCGGTTCAACGGTCGCGTCGAGCAGGCGAGATAGTGCGCGGTCAGCCCCTGAAGCATCACCGCCGCCGCCTGTTTGGTGGTGACCCCATCGGGGATCGGGACCAGCCGGTCGGCCGGCACGATGGCCCGTTCGGCGTAGGCGCCGAGGATGCTGGTGTAGGCGACGCGGTCGCCGGGTTTGACCACCGTGACGCCGGGCGCCACCTCGAGCACCGTGCCTGCCGCTTCCTGTCCCAGGGTGAACGGCAGCGGCAGCTTGTAGACCCCGCTGCGCTGATAGATGTCGATGAAGTTGACTCCGGAGGCTTCGATCAGGACCAGGGCCTGCCCCGCTCCAAGCGGGGGAAGGTCGACGTTCTCGTACTTGAGAACTTCCGGGCCGCCGGTTTGATGAATGCGAATGGCTTTCATAGGACTGAGGACTGAGGACTGAGGACTGAGTGGGGCACGGAAGCTAAGAATCTCGGCTCAGGTGCAGGCGCATCTCTGCCAGAAATTGAGCACCACCCGTGTCCTCCCCGTTGCGACGATCCACGCGAGTGAGCACCAGCCGATCCTTGGCCCGCGTCATCCCGACATACAACAACCGGCGCGCCTCCTCGATCTTGCCCGTCTCGTTCCGACTCAGCTCCTGGGTTCCCGGGAACTGGCGGTCCTCCACTCCCACGACGTAGACCCGGGAGAATTCGAGTCCCTTGGCGGCATGGACCGTGAGCAGGTTGACCCGGTGGGGATCGGCCTCCACACCCTGCGACGTGGACAGCGCCACCCGATCCAGGAATCGCTGGAGACTCTCCTCCAACGTTTCCGCTCGGCTGGCATCGAGCAGCACCCGGAGTCGAGCCATCGCCATCGGGTAGCGCTGCTCCGCGGTCTTCTCCTGCCGGATCCGCCGCATCGCCGTGGCCCCACCCATCCGCTTCACTACCGTCTCCAGGCTCAGTGTCTCCCCACCCAGTATCGCCTGTTCGGACTCGTAGTAGTCCAGGCACTCACTGAAGCGGCCCAGCGTGTAGGGGCGGGAGAGCTCGAACAGGAGCCCCCCTTCCTTGCCGCGGGCCCGGTCCTCGGTCAGCGCGAGCGCCAGGCCGAGGTAGTCGAGGTGCTGGACCAGGAGACTCTTCCGGGTCCGGACCAGGTAGCGGGTCGCCAGCTCACGGGCCACGCCCACCAGCGCGATGGCGTCGTCCACCGCGTGGTGCTTGCGGCCGTGCTCCACGCCGAAGGCCTCGGCGAGAAACTCCAGCTTGGCCTTCACCCCCGGGACCAGCTCGCGGGCCCAGGGCAAGGTGTCGAACCAGCGCGGCTCCCGATCGGCTCCCGGCATCCCCGCCGCCATCCGCCGGAGCATCGGGATGTCGAAGTTGAACCCGTTGTGGGCGACCACGACGCCGTTGCCCAGGAAGTCCCGCACCAGGGGCCAGATCTGCTCGAACGTCGGTGCGTCGGCCAGGCTGGCCTGAGAGTAACCGTGCACCTTCTCCGCTTCGGGGTGAATCGGCACCTTGGGGCGCACCAGCTGCCGGAACTGGTCGACGATCTTCCCGCCCCGCACCCGAACCGCACCCACCTCCACGATCTCGTCCATCGCGGGGTCTTTGCCGGTCGTCTCCAGGTCGAAAGCCACAAAGTCGTCGAACTCGCTCGAGATCCGGCTGCCCAGTTGGTACTGGAGGGCCTTGAAGATGGTGAGCGGCAGCGGAAGGGCACCGGCATCATCTGACGTGATGACCAGATCCTCGGCCGCGGGGCGACTCTCGGGCAGCAGATAGTCGACCGTGGTGACCCCCGCCTCACGGAGCAGGCCGCGGATCGCGATCCCGACCCCGTTGCCGGGCTCCACCCAGACCCGCTGCCGCCCCAGCAGCGCCTTACCCAGCTTACCGGCCAGCTTCACCACCGCCGGATCCGACGCCGGATCGCTCAACTCTTCGTGACGGTCTTCCAGGATCGAGCGATACTCGCCCACCCGGGTCGAGAGCAGCGCCGGCACGATTGCGTCGAGGGTCGGAAACTGCTCCGGGAGCCCTCGCAGGTTTTCGATCTGGTAGACCAGCCGCCACAGCTTCTTCGCGTCGGGCTTCTCCCGGATCTCCTTGCGCGCCAGATGCCGGAGTCGCTCGAGGAAACCGGCGGCATCGGCCGGACTCTCTCGCTCGATCCGCTCCATCAGGCTCTTGGGCAGGACCAGCTGAGCGAAGGAATGGGCCAGGACCGGATCATCGGGAGCGCGCATCAGGCGCAGGGCACGCACCACGTAGCTCACCGCCTCGTCGTCCACCAGGGCCTGACGGGGAGCCAGGGCGCAGGGAATCCCCGCGGTGATCAACGCGCCTTCCAACCGCTGCCCGATGTCGTGCCGGCGATAGAGCAGCGCATACTCACCCCAGGGCAGGCCGGAAGTCTGCTGATCGGTCCGGAGATCCTCAAGTAACCAGCGCAGCTCCTCGATCTCGTCGCCGAAGCCCTGGGCCCGCACCGCGAAGGGAGACTCGCGCTCCGCTTCGATCGCCTTTTCGAAGAGCGGCGGATTCGCTTCCAGCAGACGGCGGGCGGCGCCGAAGATCTGCCGCGAGCAGCGCAGATTGGCATCGAGCAGGATCGGCTGCTGGACCCCGAACTCCCGCTGAAATTTCCGGAGCACCTCGGGCTCGGCGCCCCGCCAGGCGAAGATCGACTGCTCGTCGTCTCCCACCACGAACAGGTTGCGATGAGGCGCCAACCGCTGGACGATGGCGTACTGGGTCCGATCCAGGTCCTGGAACTCGTCCACCAGCACGGCGTCCCAGCGCCCCCCGATCACGATTCCGGCCTCGGGCCAGCCCCGGAGCAGGTCGGCGGTCTTGAGCAGGATCTGATCGAAGTCGAGCAGGTTACGGGTGGCGAGATACTCCTCATAGCGCTCCAGCACCCGAGCGTCATCCGGGGCCAGATCCGCTCCCTGGAGCCGATGGCGCTCGAAGGCGGTGAGCAGCCACCGGCGACGGGGCTCCTTCCAGACCTTGAGCCGGCGCAAGACGGTCAGCTGATAGGCGTCGTCGGCGATCCCGAAGGTGCGCGGCACGGCCACCTGTGACCCGTGCTCGCGGAGCAAGCGGACGCAAAGCGAGTGGAGCGTCCCCCGGGTCAGCGCCTCGGTCTCCGGGCCGATCTCGCGCGCCAACCGGCTGGCCACCTCGTCGGCCGCGCGGTTGGTAAAGGTGAGGGCGCAGATCCGCTCGGGGGAAATTCCGTGATGCCGGATGTAGTGCTCGATCCGGCCGATCAGGCAGAACGTCTTGCCTGCTCCGGGACCGGCCAGCACCAGCACCGGCCCCAGCGGCGCCTGAATCGCCGCCAGCTGTGCGGGACGAGGAGTAGGGCGTTCCGCGACCGGAGCGTGCGCCGGGAGTACCGAGGTCACCGAGCTGCCCCTGTGTCGCGCAATGCCGTCATGATCCGACCTCCCTGCCGAACGATGAGCGAGAAGTGCCCCTCGTCAGAATGATACTCCGCCCGACACTTGGGGATCGCCTGTTCGAGCGCACGACCCATCGCCTCGGGGACGATGCGATCCACCCCGCCGTGCCAGAGTCGAACCTCGATCGGAATCTCCCGCAACCAATCACTCCACGGTGTCGCGTACAACTCCGCCTCCCGCACCATCCCCTGAGCCCCTCGTCGCACGGCCTCGCGGAAACTGGCGGCCAGGACCGTCCCGACCGCGGATTCCGTCAGTATCACCCGATCCACTTCCGCGGTGATCCGCGCCAGCCGGCGCACCAGGCCTTCGGCGTATCCCGACGTTACTCCCCGGATCACCGGCTCCGCTGCTCGTAGCAAGCGCGGCGTATGCCCTGCCAGCGCCAGGCCGGCCCGGTTGAGCGGCGACATCAGTCGCATCAGGCCCGGTGTCAGGGGCGACAGCCCACTCACGATCCCGACCGCGCTCAGCCGCTCGGGGATCCGCGCAGCGCAGGCCGCGGCATAGGGCCCGCCCCCCGAGACTCCCAGCACCGCAAACCGATCGAGCCCCAGGGCATCGGCCAAGTCACTCACGTCCCCTGGCCAGTCGAGCAGGGTCCGATGGGGCGCAAAGTCCGACTGCCCGAAACCCGGTCGATCGGGCGCGATCAGGCGAATGCCCAGTCGAGCGGCGCCTTCGTGGCCGGCGCGGACCTCGAGCCGCGAACCCGGGAAGCCATGAAAATAGAGGATTGGGGCCCCGCGCGGATCGCCGTATTCGGCAGACGCGAGCGCCCGCCCGTCGCGGGTGGTGATGGAGAGGGCGTGTCCCAACGGCTGATAATCCTCAGTAGAGGCTCGAAGCATCATTGGCAGTCCCGCTCGCCCAACCTGTCTTTCCGAGCAAAGCGAGGAATCTCGGTCAGGGTGCTATGAGCCAGGACCGAGATTCCTCGGGGCTTCGCCCCTCGGAATGACAGCTCGTTGGTCAGTCCCGTTCCCCGTTCCCCGTTCCCTGTTCCCCCGTTCTCCTATTCTCCCGTTCTCCCGTTCTCCCGTTCCCCCACCCTACACCCTCCCCCTCGACTCCCCCAACACCATCGCACTCCCGATCAAATGGGCGACTCGAAGCGGTTCGGGCATTCGCGACTTGCCCAGCGAGGCTCGGACCAGTTCCTCGGCCGTCGTTCGTTTGCCGCCCGCGTGAGCCAGGAACAAGCCGTCGCTCACCCGATAGGCTCGCGGCGAGCGCTCCACGATGGGATAGCGCTCCATCAGGCTGGCCGCCTCGAGAGCCGCCTTGAGCTCCGAGTCGCTGGGATTGTTGCGCGTCACCGCCAGCACCGGCACGCCGAGCCGTTCGGCCAGGGCGGGGAGATCGATAATGCCGAGGCCGGCGATGGTAATCCCGCCCAGCATGACGCCCTGGAGCGCGGACTTGGTTCTGAGTTGTCCGATCCAGTCTCCGAGGAATTCGGTGGCGTGGTCGCCGTCGACCGGGAAGGACCCGATCGCCACCGCCTCAACCTGGTCGGCGCCTTCCATGGTGACTCCAATGATCGGCACCGGCCCGGCCTGTTTCTTGGAGAAGGGCGCGTCGTCGATTCCGAGAAGGTGGGGGCGGGATACGGCTGGCATACTCGGAATGTGCCGAGGTGGAGGAAGAGGGAGAAGGTGGGGCAGATGAGGGTGGTCCGAAGGGTCGCGTCTATTGGCCTCATCCCGAGGAGCCTTGCCCGAGCGTAGCGAGGAAAGCAAGGCGACGAGGGATCTAGCGAGCCTGTCTCGACACTACTCCCGGTGCGTTGGCCAGTATCGCATCCCGCCTGATAGTTCCCTCGGGCCCCCTCGCGCTGCTCGGGGTCGCCCTCGGGATGAGGTGCCATCGAACCTCCTCGCTCCCGTTCCCTGTTCCCCCGTTCCCCCGTTCTCCCGTTCTCCCGTTCTCCCTTCTCCAACCACTCCTCTATCTCGGCGGGCGTCAGGTAGTTCCTCCGCTTCGCCGCCGCAGTTCCTGGCGAGACATGGGCGTAGAGCCAGCGCCGGTATTCGATCAGCCCGCATCGGTAGCCCCGTTCCAGCGCGCCCTGGTCCGTAGCTCGCTCGTACTTGCTGTCGTCTCCGGTGGCGTACCTGAGGGTGAACTTCTCCAGCGCCACGGCGGAGAGCCGGGTGTAGTCCAGGATATGGGTCAGCTCGTGGGCCAGCGCAGCTTGAATGGCGGCCTCGGAAGGAGGGGACTCAAACAGTCGGGGATTTACGTACACCCGATAACTCCGGCTGGGGCCCTTCTTGAGGACAGTCTCCGGATCGTAGCCCGAGGTGAAGAAGTCGCTCTTGCTGCGAATCTCCTCCACGGCGATATCGACCCCGCGGAGCTCGGGGAAGCTCCGGTCCACCACCCCTGCCAGCTCCCGCTCCACCTCACGGCGAGTCACCGTGGCAGGCGGGGCAGGCGCGGGACAACCCGAGTCGGTCGGCGAGCCGGCGGCCAGCGTCAGGAGAAGAATCAACCTCATAGGCGTTTCATGTTGGCCTCACTAGCCAGGTGGTATACTGGTCGCGAGGCACGGGACCTGGGTAGGGATAGCAGTCCCGCAGTTACCAGGAGCCTGGAACGAAGGCCAGGCCCCCTGTAGACGGAGCCACAGGCTCCGCCGGTCCCGTGTCGAGCCCGGCCGTCCACACCGAACGGCCGGGCTGTTCTTGTCTATCTCCCCCATCCGGAAACCCGACTTTGGGGCTCGCCTCTGGCGCCTGCCGGTTCTCGGGTGAATGTTCTCCTCCCCGGCCCAGCCGAGGAACCCGGTCATGGAGCCTGCCATTCGCCCCGATCCGTCCACCCAGGTCGCTCGGCCCACCGCCGAAAACGCCGACATTTTCGGCGTGACCAACCAGGGGAAGGTCAGGACTGAGAATCAGGACGAGTTCCTGATCGCCAGCCTCCACAAGATCCTGCAAGTCCATCAGACCAGCCTTACCGACGAGGAGCTGGGTTCACTCACCAGCCCCTGGCGCGGACTGCTCTTCCTCGTGGCCGACGGGGTCGGCGGGGTACCGGGTGGTAAGCGCGCCAGCGGGACCGCGCTCAAGGCCATCGCCGAGTACGTCACCAACGCGATGGACCTCTACACCCAATACGGGCCTGAGCGGGAGACCGAATTCCTCGGTCATCTCAAGCGGTCGATCGAGAAGAGTCACGAGGCGGTGACCCGGGAGGGAGTGCGGGCATCTGGGGGGAACGAAGTGCCCCGGATGGCGACCACGGTGACCATGGTGACCATCCGCTGGCCCCGGGTCTACATCCTTCACGTGGGCGACAGTCGGGCCTACCGGCTGCGGGACGGGCGATTGGAGCGGATGACCCGGGACCAGACCATGGCCCAGGCACTGGTGGACGCCGGCGTGATGCCGGCCGACGCGGCGGAAAGCTCCGCCCTCAAGCACGTGCTCTGGAGCGCGGTCGGGGGATCGCAGGCCAATCCCGAAGTGACCACCACCGACATTCGTTGGGAAGACGTGATGCTGCTCTGTACCGACGGGCTGACCAAGCACGTCACCGAAGACGAGATCCGCCAGCAACTGGTCACCGACCTGTCCGCCGAGGCAATCGCCAATAACCTGGTCAATCTGGCGCTGGAGCGCGGTGGGACCGATAACATCACCGTGGTGGCGGGGAGGTTGAGGAAGCAGTAGACACCGTCTGGGGTCACAAGCTGCAAGTCGCAAGCGGCAAGAAGGAGGTCTCAGGTGCCTTGCGGCCGCACTCAGACCCCTTCCCTCGTGCGGGCCTCCCCCTCCAGCTCCTTCTGCTTGGCCACCAACCGATCGCTGTAGCGGACCGGATAGGCTCCCGGTTCCCTCAGACGCTTCACGGCATCCGGCAAGCGGGCGATCTGCGCCGCACAGTGGGCCTGAATCTGCGGGAGACTCGGGTGCGGCCGGGCGATGTGACCGCCATCCATCACCGTTTCCAGTAGCGGCGCACCGTCCCTGGGAGCCGGCTCCTCGGCGCCCGCGATCAGATCGCCGGTGAATTTCCCGTCCCCCCCATGGCGCCGATAGACCTGTTTGGCTCCGGGCCAGGTCCGTTTCCCCTCGCTCAGCTTGAGCACGTCACGTCCCTGATAGCGCACCAGCTTGTAGACCAGATCGAGTGACGGCGCGTCGTCGGAAACCGTCATCTTGGTTCCCACCCCAAAGGCGTCCACCTTCGCGCCGGCCTCGAGGCAGCGATCGATCTCGTCCTCGTCGAGTCCGCCGCTGGCGAAGATCTTGACGTCCGGGTGTCCGGCCTGATCCAGGATCTCGCGCACCCCCTGGCTCAGGGTGACCAGGTCTCCGCTGTCGAGCCGCACCGCCGCCAACCGCCCGCCATGCGCCGCCAGCTCGTTGGCGACCTGTACCGCTTTGTGGGCCGCGGCCAGCGTGCCGTAGGTGTCGAGCAGGAGCACGGTCTGATCGGGGAACGCCGCCGCATAGGCGCGAAAGGCTTCCATCTCCGAGGGGAACGCGGTCACATAGGAGTGCGCCATGGTCCCCGTGGTCGGGATCTCGTAGGTGGCGCCGGCCAGCACGTTGCTGGTGCTCCCCGCCCCGGCGATGAACGACGACCGCGCGGCCTTCATCCCGCCGTCGATCCCCGGAGTGCGGCGGAGCCCAAACTCGACCACCGACCGCCCGCGGGCCGCGAGCACGCAGCGCGCTGCCTTGCTGGCCACCACGGTCTGGTGATGACAGAAGTTGAGCATCGCCGTCTCCACGATCTGGGCCTCGATCATCGGAGCCGTGACCTCGAGCAGTGGCTCATCGGCGAAGAGCACGGTCCCCTCTGCGACCGCCCGGACCTGTCCCGTGAACCGCAACTGGCTCAGCATGCGGAGAAAGTCGGGATCGAAGCGATGGAGACGCTGCAGATACTCGAGATCCTGCGGGCTGAAGCGCATCGCGTGGAGATACTCGAGCGCATCCTCCAACCCCACGGCGACCAGGAACCCTCTCGTCCTGGGCAGCCTGCGCGCGAAGAGGCTGAACGTGGCCAGGCCGTTCATCTCCTCCCGATAGTAGGAGGCGGCCATGGTGAGCTCGTAGAGGTCGGTGAAGAGGGGGGAGAGGGGGGTGGACATTAGGAGGCAAGAGGCAAGGGGCACTAGGCACTCGGCACTCGGCACTCGGCACTCGGCAATCGGCAATCGGCAATCGGCAATCGAAGATGTGGAAGTTCCGTTCTCCGGTTCCCCCCCACTCAGTCCTCAGTCCTGAGTCCTGAGAAACCCCACCACCTCCGCGAACACTTCGGGGTCGTGTCCCACCCACACATGCCCGCCGGTGGGATAGGTGACCAGCCGAGCGCCGGGGATTCTGGCCGCGATGATCTTGGCCGGCTCGAAGGTACGGTAGAAGTCGTCTTCCAGCGAGATCACCAGCGTCGGCACCCTGATCTGCTCGAGCGCGAGCGACTGCGGGGTGCTCGCGTAGTGGGCGTCGTTTTGCAGCCCCTGCTGTCGCTCGCTCATGGGGAGGACGTTTCTGAGAATGGTCAGGGCCCGCTGCCGCTCGCTGGGGCTGGCCCTGGCCACGACCTTCGGATCGGTGGCCA
>DATIWD010000081.1:0-97629 GCA_035519565.1 Gemmatimonadales bacterium
GGATCGAACCCGGGACCCGCCACTCGGTTGAGGGCAAAGACGCCCGCGAACGCCAGGAGTCCGAGGGCGATACCCCGCCAGAGGGTCGCTCCTGCCGGAAGCGAGACCGGCAGATCGGTTAGCGGATTGGCCAGGCCGGGCATGGTCGAACAATACCGTGGTCGGTGTAATGCCAAGGGCCACTCGTGCGCGAGTGGCCCTCGATCGTTTGTGACAAGGCGCCGGGCGGATTCGAACCGCCGCATAGAGGTTTTGCAGACCTCTGCCTTACCACTTGGCTACGGCGCCGGAAGGACATCGAAGTTAGTCAGGGGTCAGAACTTGCGAAAGATGTCGAGGCCGGAAAATCCGGCCGTTTCTTCACAGGGCAACCGGCTTGACTCCCCCTTGATCTCAGACCGATAGCATGGTCGCGACGGTAACCACTGCCACCAGTCGCGAAGGAGGAACAAATCATGCCAAGCACCAACCGAATCTGGCGCTGGAGCCTGGGCGCCGCGCTCGCGCTCGCGGCCTGCCAGGCCGAGAACAAGACCGGCCCGGTGATCGAGAACGGGTTCCCCGACGATGCCAGCATGGAAGACGGGATTAACGAGGAGCAATCGTTTGCCTTCCGCGGGCTCGATCCTGCGCTCCGGGTCTACACCCAGAACGTCTACGTCGGCGCCGATGTGGATGCCGTGATCGCCGCCGGCGCGAGCGGCGATCAGCAGCTCTTTCTCCAGACCCTGGTCCAGGCACTCCAGACGTTCGACGCCACCGACTGGGCGACGCGCGCCGGCCGGATCGCCGATGAGATTGCGCACCAACGGCCTCACGTGATCGGCCTGAACGAGATCTCCACGGTCGAGCGGAAGGGCCTCCAGCAAATCGGCCTGGGCCTGGCCGACCAGCGGACCGAGTTCCTGCCGATTCTCCAGCGGGAGCTCAGCCGGCGCGGGTTGCATTACCGCACCGCAGGTCTGGTCCAGAACGTGAGTGTGACCATCCCGCTCCTGATCGACAACGGACAGCCGGTGGCCTTCGTCTCGCTCACCGACTTCGACGTGATGCTGGTCGATCAGAGCCTGAAGACCAGCAACGTGGTGGCCAAGAACTACCAGACCTACCTGCCGGTCAACCTGGCCGGGCTCGACCTCGCGATCCTCCGCGGCTACGTGGCGGCGGACGTCAAGGTGGGGAAACAGACCTACCGGTTCGTGACCACCCATCCCGAGCCCCGGCAGCCGGTCCCGCAGATCCAGCAAGCCCAGATCGCGGAGCTGCTCGGCGACCTGAGCACAGTCACCCTGCCCATCGTCGCCATGGGCGACTTCAACTCGGAGCCGACCGATCCGGCGGGATACGGGTACGACCTGATGGCCAAGGCCGGCTTCACCGATACCTGGCTGGGCCGCCTCGGCTGGCCGCAGCCCTCGGGGGCCACCTGCTGCCACGCCGCCGATCTGCGGGACAAGACACCGCTCACCCAGCGCATCGACTACGTCTGGGTCAAGTCCGGCGGAGGGCTGATTGGGCCGGTGCGAATGAAGGTGTTCGGCGACGATCCCTGGGAACGCACCGACAGCGGACTCTGGCCTTCCGATCACGCCGGCCTGATCGCTCGACTGCGGATCATCGAGCGGCCCTAGCGGAAGATCCAGAATCCACCAGCGGCCCCGCGCGCGAACCGGCGTGCGGGGCCGTTGGCTTGGGACCGCGCTTGCGCCGGATCGCGGGCGGGCGGAACTTCGAGCATGAGCCCCGCCCTCGCCACCTGGATCGTCTGGACCGTCGGCGCCTACCTCGGAGTCGGACTGCTCTTCGCCGTTCCCTTCGTCCTGACCGGCGCCGGGCGACTCGACGAGGTGGCTCGACATGGCACCGTCGGCTTTCGCCTGGTGATCATCCCGGGCGTGGTCGCGCTCTGGCCGCTGCTCGCCCGGCGCTGGTATCGGGGCGATTCCACACCGCCCGTGGAGCACAACGCGCATCGGGATGCCGCCGGTCCTCCGGTCTCCATCGAGGAACCGCGATGAACCACCGGCTCCGGCAACGGCACCGGTGGATGGTGCTCAGTCTCGCGCTGGTGCTGCCGGCTGCCTTCTTCTGGACCGTCTCCTCGCGCCGTCTCGACGCCGGGATTCACCAACTCCCGGCGGCACTCGCCGACCCTCCTCCGGGTCGAGGCGAGGTCCTCGCGGTCCGCGACATCCTGCTGGGCTCGACGATCGTGAACAGCCGGCTCCTGCTGGATAGCGCGTCTCGCCAGTTGACCCTCGAGATCACCCCCAGGACCGACCCGCGCCAGCCGGATCCGCTGCTCTACTGGTCTCCCGAAGCGCCGGAACCCGAGAGCGGAGCGGGAGTGCCGCCCGACGCCGTATTGCTTGGCAGTCTCGTGGGGACTCGGACCCGCAGCTTCCCGCTCCCCAGGGAAGCGGCCGCACAGGACGGATCGTTGCTGCTCTACAGCCTGGGGCACCAGAGTGTCCTGGGCGCCGCCAGTCTGCCGACCCAGTCACTGCTGGCGCAGGGAGCAGGCGCCAAGCCATGAGCGCGCACTACCAGGCGGTCAACTGGAACCGGCAGAAGTACATCTACGACGGGCTGCTGGCGGGCGGAGTCGTGGGATATCTCGCTCTGTTCGTGGGGACCAGCTTTCTCCTGCACCCGAATATCACCGCGGAAACCGCCTTCATCCGCGGGCTCGGAACGGCGGCGCTGGTGCTGCTCACCCTCATCCTCGGCATCGGTCCACTTTGCCGGATCGATCGCCGGTTCCTGCCGCTGCTCTATAACCGCCGGCACCTGGGCGTCACCATGTTCTTGCTGGCGTTCTCCCACGCCACGTTCTCGATCATCCAGTTCCACGCCCTGGGCAACATGAATCCCCTGGTCAGCGCCCTGACCGGCACCTGGCGAGTGCCGCCCATCGATCGGTTCCCCTTCGAGCTGCTCGGCTTCCTCGCGCTCCTGATCCTGTTCCTCATGGCCGCGACCAGTCACGACTACTGGTTGGCGACCCTCACGCCCCCGGTCTGGAAGTCTGTGCACATGCTGGTCTACCTGGCCTATGGGCTGATCGTGCTCCACGTGGGACTGGGCGCGCTGCAGGCCGAGCGGCAGACGGGGCTCACACTCCTGGTTGGCGGGGGGCTCATCGTGGTCCTGGGCCTGCACCTGGTCGCCGGCTCAAGGGAGCGAGCGGGCGACCGTCCCGCTGCAGCAGAGGAGCCGGATGGATTCGTGGAAGTCTGCCGGGTGGATGACATCAAGGAGAATCGGGCCCGGATGGCGCTGGTCGGCGGCGAACGGATCGCGGTGTTCCGCTACGACGGCAGGCTGTCCTGTGTCTCCAACGTCTGCGCTCACCAGAACGGCCCGTTGGGCGAAGGCAAGATCGTGGATGGATGTATCACCTGCCCCTGGCACGGCTATCAGTATCTGCCGGACCGGGGCAGCTCGCCGCCCCCATTCACGGAACGGATTCCCACTTTCGACGTCCGAGTGCGAGACGGCCGAGTCTTCGTGAACCCCAAGCCCCATCCGCCGGGCACGCGGGTCGAGCCGGCGTTGATCACCGGGTGATCCCATGACCGATCCCGATACCGACGAGTTCTACGTCGGCTATTTCCCCGTTGCGCCTCCACGGCTCGGAAAAGCCGTGCGGCGCCGGGCGCTGACCTACCTCGGCGTAGCCCTGGCCGCCGGGCTCGGTCTGGCCGGAACGCAGGGGCCCTTCGAGGTCAGCAGCTTCGAGTTCGGCGGGAACACCGCACTCGAGGGGCGGCTTCATGCGTTTCCCTTCCCGGTGCTCGACGTGCCCCGGCCCGGGCTGACCGATCGCCGGGCCGCGTATTCACGCTATCTGCTGATGGCTCCGGGCAAGCACGGGGCCGCGAACCTGGTACAGGGGTGGGATGGCCGTTGGGTGCGGCTGAGCGGGGCCTTGATCTACCGCCAGGACCAGACCGCGATGGAGCTGATCCCGGGGTCGCTGGTGGGGGCGGAACCGAGTGAGCGGCCCGAACCGGCCGTCGAGGAAGTCGTGGGCCAGCAGACCCTGGCCGGCGAGATCGTGGACAGCAAGTGCTTCCTCGGCGTGATGAATCCCGCCAGTCAAAGCGTGCATCGCGGCTGCGCGACTCGTTGCATCAGTGGGGGGATTCCCCCGCTGCTCGTGCTCCGGGATTCGACGGGGCCGGCGCGCTACCTGCTGCTGGTCGGTGCGCAGGGGGAGGTGATCAATGCCCGCTTGAGCGGACTGATCGGCATCCCGGTGCGGGTGAGAGGGACCGTCCGGCGGGAAGGCAGTGAGTTGGTCATGGCCGCGGGAGAGATAACGCCCGAGTGAAGCGACCGGACGGAACTACGGCGTGGCTGCCGGTGCGCTTCCTTCCTCGAGCACGGCCACGCTGTCCACGAAGTAATTCGTGGCCGCAAAGCAGGTAGTGGGGACCCCTCGGTGTTCGCGGTAGTGAACGGTGACCTTCTTGCCGAGCAGCTGCTCCAGCTGCTTGGCGGTCGTGTCCTTCCGCACGCTGAACTCGAAGATGCTGGGAGAAACGCCGGCCACCACAAACTGGGCGACCTCTCCCTCCCAGGTCTTACAGACCCAGCCCTTGTGCGAAAACTTCAGCAGCACGCCAGCTCGGAACCCCTCGGAGTAGGCGAAGTTCAGGGTGAAGAGCGTATACAGGGTGAAGAGGAGAATTGGCGTCAGGACGATGGTCCAGAGCACCAGCTTGGTCTTGGTCCGCCAGCCCTTCTTGGGGGGGTAGGCCGCTTCCGCCGTCATGGCGATTAAGCTATCCGGCGCCGGCGGCCACCGTAAGGGTCGTCGGCATGGTCTCGATCGTTCGGCTCAGAATTGGTCGAACCGGAGCGCCGCGAATGGAAATCCCTTCTGAATGACCACCACCCATCCCTTCCCTTCTACGTCATTGGCCAACCGGTAGGCGAGATCGATCCGGAGCGGCGGCTCGCCGGCCACGCGGGAAGGACCCAGGCGCAGTCCAACACCGAAATCGGTTCCGGTCCGGCTGGGAGTCCCATCGAACCAGGCGCCGCCGTAGTCCCCAAAGGCCGCGAGACCGATCCCCATCACGCTGAGAAACTCCTCGGTGAGGATCCACCGGTATTCGGCCGTACCGTAGAACGCGCGATTACCCGTAAAGGCGTGGGCCGGAAAGGCCCGCGGCCCGATCCCGAGTCCCAGGTCGAATTCATCACCGGGAGCGGGGTCCCTCTGCCATCCGCCGTCTCCGTGCAGGAGAATCATGTGTCGGAGTCCCGGCTGAAAGACTACGGTACCGGCGACGATGGCCGAACCAGAGTCGAGGCCGGCGGAGGAGTAGAGACCACTGGCCCGCCCCGAGAAAATCGCGAAACCGGACGGGAGCCGCGTTCCGGTGGAGGCGATCAGGGCCGGACCGACACCGCTCCGGACGTACCCGAACTCCTGGAGTGCGACATAGGCGCCGACACGCACCGTGCTGCTGATGTCCACGTCCTCCTGATTCTTGAAGCCCAGGAAGTTGCGCACCACCAGGAATCGCGGACGGGTGGCCTGACCGAAAGGGCCGAAGGTCCCGCTGACGGTGCTGGGAATTGGTCCGGTGGATGACTGCGGCACAAAGTCGTCGCGCTTGGCATACCCGCTCAAGCCGAGACGCAGATGACCACCGGGTCTCGCGACCGGTGCGTAGGCCGCCTCCATCTGCAACTGGGCGAACCGACGTTGCAGGGTGTCGCTGGGTACCGGCTGACCGTTAGTGTACTGAAAGATCCGGCCCGAAAAGCTGCGGCCCGTCACCCCGACACCCCAGCGTGTTTCCAGGGAATAGAACGGAGCGGCCACCGTGACCTGGGCGGCGGTCCCGTCGGAGAGATCGTTGTAGAGGGCCAGAACGCCGATCCGCCGGGCGATCAGGCGGGAGCGCGCGAAACCGACCTGCCAGCTGGAGCGGTCGGGATTCTTGCTGTAGATCAGCAGGGCCTGGGAACCGGTGCCCAGGAGGTTGCCCTCATTGGCCCCCACGGTAAACGCGATCTGGTTGCCGGTGCTCCGGAAGCTGAGCGCGAGCCGGGTGCTCCAGGCATCCTGGGTGGTGACCAGGACTTTGACCGTCGAATCGGTCCGCAGCGTGTCGATTCGGACGTCGCGGAAGATCCCCAAGGCCCTGAGGTTCCGCGCGGTCTCCGCGACCCGGGCGGAATCGTATGGCTCGCCGGCCTTGAAGAGCAGCTCGTTCCGCACCACGCCTTGCGCCGTGGTGACGTGCAGCCCGTTGGCGACATGCGCCAGCCAGTTGCGCGCTTCGACGCTGTCGAAGACATCCTGGCGACTGATGATGACCGTGTCGATGATCGGCCTGCGGGCGGCCGGTCCCGCACTTTCCGGCTCCTGCGCGCGGGCCGGGCCAGGCAGGAGAAGCGTGAACAGCGCCAGCGAAACCCATCGAGCGAAGAAGCGGGGGGGCCGCATGGGAGTCACAAACAGCGAAAGGCGTACCAGCATCAGAGCAGGTCCGCCAGGGAATTCAGGACCCGGTCCGGACGCACCCCGCTGCTGCCCAGTTGATCCTCTCTGAACTTGCCGGTGCGCACCAGCCATCCCCGATACCCCGCTCGCTGAGCGCCCTGGACATCGGACCAGAGGTCGTCGCCCACCATGACGACCTCCACCGATGCCGCATCGGTTGGCCGGGGGAGCCCCGCCGCGGCCGCATGGAAGAATTCGGGGCTGGGCTTCCCGGCGACCGTCGCCGATCGAGTCGTCGCGTATTCGAGCGCCGCCACGAAGGGGCCGGCATCGAGCGCCAGGCCATCGGCCCGCTGCCAGAACCGGTCCCGCGAGAGCGCCATCAGCTCGGCCCCGGCCATGACCAGGGAGAACGCCTCCTGAAGGAGCGCGTAGGTCCATCGTTCACCGAGGTCGCCGACCAGCACCGCCGTCGGTGGTGTGCCCCCCTCAGTTGAGGGCGCGACCCCACCCGCCAATTCCAGCCCGGTCAGGTCCTCCAGGGAACCCAGCGGGAGAAACGGGGCGATCCGCCGGTGCCCGCGCTCGGTGAGCAGCTTGACGGCGGTGAATATCGGCGTCTGAATGTCGGCGGCCTCCACCTCGAACCCATATGAATGGAGACGCTCGACCAGCAGGCGCCGGGGACGGCTCGAGGTGTTGGTCACCAGCCGGAATGGAACACCCTTCGCCCGGAAGGCGCGCACCAGTTCGGGAGCCCCCGGGATCGCGCCAGCCTGGGTGTACAGGGTGCCATCGAGGTCGAGGAGAAAGGCGGAGGGCATGGCGTCGGAGGAGCGGATCCCCGGCAGACAGAAGTGGAGAAATCCTCGAGGGCCCTGGTCGCGGCCGCCCCCAAGGTCAGTGGCCCGGAATCAGATCCGCTCGAGCCGATCCACGGTTCGCTGGTTCCGGAGATTCCCGGTGTTGAGCGTCGTCGCCGGCTCCACCAGCATCACGTGCACCTCTTCTTCCGCCACGGGCAGGTGCTCGACGCCGCGGGGGACCACCAGGAACTCGCCTTCGTTGATCCACACGTCCCCGTCCCGGAACCGCATCAGCAATCGGCCCTTGAGGACCAGAAACAGCTCGTCTTCGGCATCGTGGTGGTGCCAGACGAACTCCCCTTGCAGCTTGACCAGCTTGATCTGGGTGTTGTTGACCTCGCCCACGACTTTCGGGCTCCAGCGGTCCTCGAAGCTGGCCAGCTTGCGGGTAAGGTTGACGGCAGCGAGCATCACGACCTCTCAGTAGCGCCCCAGGTAGTTCTCGATCTCCCACCGGGTCACCTGTTCGTTGTACTGCTGCACCTCCTCGCGCTTGGCCTCCAGGAAACGCTCGGTCAGGTGTTCGCCCAGCGCCGCCTTGATGACGTCGTCCTTCTCGAAGCGGTCCAGCGCTTCATGGAGGTCCCGCGGGAGGTCATCGATCTGGTACTTCCGGCGGTCCCGGTAGCTCATCTTGAAGATGTTCCGGTTCACCGGCTCGCGGCACTCGAACTTGTTGGCCACGCCGTCGAGGCCCGCGGCCAGCTGGACGGTCAGCGCCAGGTAGGGATTACATGAGGGATCGGGCATCCGCAGCTCGCACCGGGTCCCGATCCCCCGGCGCTCGGGCACCCGGACCAGCGGCGACCGATTCCGCTGCGACCAGGCCACATTGACCGGCGCTTCGTAACCGGGCACCAGCCGCTTGTAGCTGTTGATCAGCGGATTGGTGATGGCGCAGAATCCCCGGGCGTGTTGAAGCAGGCCTTCGATGTAGCTCAGCGCCACCCGTGACAAGCCATGCTCGGCCTTGGGGTCGGAGAAGGCGTTCTCCTTCCCCTTGAAAAGCGACTGGTGGGTGTGCATGCCGCTGCCGTTCTGCCCCAGAATCGGCTTGGGCATGAACGAGGCGATGTAGCCGTAGCGATTGGCCACGTTCCGGACGATGAACCGGCAGGTGGCGATGTTGTCCGCGGTCGACAGCGCGTCGGCGTACCGGAAGTCCACCTCGTGCTGACCCGGGGCCACCTCGTGGTGGGCGGCCTCGATTTCGAACCCCATCAGCTCCAGGTCGTTGACGATGAGCCGCCGGAGCTCCTCCCCCTTGTCGACCGGGGTCAGGTCGAAGTAGGAGGCGTCATCGTGGGTCACGGTGGTGGCGCCGCCCTGGGGATCCTTTTCGAACAGGAAGAACTCCACCTCGCACCCCGCCATCATCGCATAGCCCAACTCCTTGGCCCGGGCGATCTGGCGCTTGAGGGTCAGCCGCGGACACCCCGCGAATGGCTGCTCGTCGGGGGTGTAGATGTCGCACAGCAGCCTCCCCACCCGGCCACCCTCGTCCTCATACGGGAGGATCCGGAAGGTGTCGAGGTCGGGCTTGAGGAGCATGTCGCTCTCCTCGATCCGCACGAACCCTTCGATCGAGGACCCGTCGAACGTGATCTCTCCTTCCAGCGCCTTCTCGAACTGGCTCTTGGGCACCTCGACGTTCTTGTTGATGCCGAGGATGTCCGTAAACTGGAGTCGCAGGAAGTCGACCTTGAGCTCGGTCGACAGCCGGAGAATGTCGGCCTTGGAGGCGCCGGCCAGATGGCGTGGTGCTTCGGAGACGCCTGGACGTGACGAAGGCGGCATCGGCTAGCTCAACGAGAAGGAGGTCCTGAGGCTCGGGCTCAGGGAACGGGACCAGGGACGGCTGACTCGGGAAACAAGAGGAAGGATACAGCGATTGGTGCGGAGTGCTACAGGGGGCGGGCGCGCCCAGGGGACCGGGGCCGGACCCTCGCCGGGGTGCCGCCCGGGGCCCGACCCCGGCTCAGCTCAGGCTCTCGAGGATCCTCCACAGCTCGACCGGGCTGAACTCGTTGAACCGGTCGGCAATCTCCCGCTCGGTCCATTCCCGAAAAATCCAGCCGGTGGTCCGACGCCGAGAGCCTTCCATGAAATGCAGCCGCCCTTGCGCGGTCTCTCCCTCCCGGCGGGTCTCGAGGTACACACTCCAGCGCACCTGGCTGCGAGCGAGGTCGCCCAGGTGTCGGGCGGCGGGCGCATCGGGAATGGCGATCGGCTGTGGCTGCTGGGGCTGACCCATGAGGCCTCCTGGCGTGCATTCACGCTAACGAATTCGCCAAACGAACGCCACAGTCTTGCCGCCTCTTTTCGATGTGGGAATGTGGGGGAAAAGTTAATAGCAGTTTGTGGGAACTGTGGAAACGATGACGGCGTCATGGGGTATCAACCGTTTCCAGAATGAGCCTCCTGCCGGCACCACCATTCGGTTAGATTTTGCCCCCAACCGCCGGGCGATCCGGCCTCCCGATTACCCCAGACCCTTCTTGACGCCAACTCACTGTCCGTCCTGCGGCAATCCGGCCACCGGGAAATTCTGCAGTCACTGTGGCGCGCCTCTGGGGCCGGCGACCTGCGCACGCTGCCAGGCCACCCTCTCCCCGGAAGCCCGGTTCTGCCACCGCTGTGGCGCGCCGGTCGGCGCCGCGGCCGCGACCGGACCCGCGCCGGGGAGCCGTCCGGATCGGATACCCTGGCTGATCGCCGGCATTTCGATCGCGATCCTGCTCGGGGTGATCGGGTACACCGCCGGTCGGAACAGCCACCCCGCCGCGCCCGATATGGCCAACAACGGCGCCCCGGGCGGGGCATCGGGACCCCCGGGCCAGCCACCCGACATCAGCCAGATGAGCCCGCGGGAGCGGTTCGACCGGCTCTTCGACCGGGTCATGAGCGCCGCCGAACAGGGCGACACCGCCACCGTGGTGCGGTTCAGCCCCATGGCCCTGGCCGCCTATGAACAGCTCGATAGCTTCGACGCCGATGCCCGCTACCATGCGGCCATGATTCACCTCGCGCTGGGCCAAACCCCTGAGGCGCTGGCCCTGGCCGACACGCTGCTCCAGAAGGACCCCGGTCATCTCTTCGGCTATGTGATCCGCAGCCAGGCGGCCCAGCAGCAGAACCGGCCGGCCGACGTGAAGAAGAACCAGGCCGCCTTTCTCCAGCACTACGACGTGGAGATGAAGAAGAACCGGGTCGAGTACCAGCAGCACCGGCCGGTCATCGAGGACTTCAAGAAGCAGGCGCAATCCGCCGCGCCCTAGCCATCTTAGCCACCATGTCTCTCCAGACCATTCGCGTCGCGCATTCTCCCGACTCGGACGACGCCTTCATGTTCTACGCCCTCGCCGAGGGGAAGATCGACACCGGCAATCTGCGCTACGAGCATGAGCTGTCGGACATTGAGAGCCTCAACCGGCGGGCCCTGAAGGGAGAGCTCGAAGTCACCGCGGTCTCGATCCACGCCTACGCCTACCTCCACCGCACCTATGCCCTGCTGGCCAGCGGCTCCTCGATGGGCGATGGCTACGGAC
Organism: Gemmatimonadales bacterium; assembly: GCA_035519565.1. Lineage (GTDB taxonomy): Bacteria > Gemmatimonadota > Gemmatimonadetes > Gemmatimonadales > GWC2-71-9 > DATIWD01. The sequence goes on from DATIWD010000081.1 coordinate 10,881, forward strand.
CGCGGTTGGTGGCCCGCGAGCCGGCCCCGACGGACCCCAGGAGCGCCGTCCGGGGCCGCCGGATCGCGGTACCGGGGAAGCTCACGACCGCCTACCTCGCGCTGCGACTTTACCAACCGGAGTTCGAGGAAGTGGTCGTGCCCTTCGACCAGATCGAAGCGGCGGTGGCCGAAGGGAAGGTGGATCTCGGGCTCCTGATCCACGAAGGGCAGCTCACCTTCGGGGACCAGGGGCTGCACCTGTGGGCCGACCTGGGCGCCTGGTGGGCCGGTGAGACCGGACTCCCGCTCCCCCTGGGAGGCAACGTCGTGCGGCGCGATCTGGGGGAAGCGGTGGTCCGGCAGGTGGCCCGGGATCTCAAGGCCAGCATCGTGTACGCGCTGGAGCATCGGGCGCCGGCCCTGGCCCATGCCAGGCAGTTCAACCGCGGTCTCACCGACGAGCGTACCGACACCTTCGTCGGGATGTACGTCAACCGCTGGACGGTGGACTACGGCCCGCGGGGCCGGCAGGCGGTCCAGGCGCTGCTCGATCGGGGCTACGCCGCTGGCCTGCTGCCCGAGCGCGTCGCGGTCGAGTTCCTCGGGTAAGGCCCGAAAGGTTTTCTTGACCTCCTCTTTCGCGCTCCGTAGCTTCCCCCTTGTCCCCCATGAGGAGAAGTCGTGCCCCTAGCGGACGGTCCCGTCAGTGTGCTCATCGTCGATGACGAAGAGCCGATCCGGAACGCCCTGAAGAAGTTCCTTGCTCAACAGGGGTACGACGTCACCACCGCCGGTTCCGGCGACGAAGCCATCAAGATCCTGCAGCGCCAGAAGATCGCCTGTATGCTGCTGGACGTACGCATGCCGGGGCGCAGCGGCATCGACCTGGTCCCCCAGGTCATGGAGATCGAGCCCAGCATCGCGATCCTGATGCTGACCGCCGTCAACGACGCCACCACGGCCGCGCTCTGCATGCAGCGCGGCGCCATGGATTACCTCACCAAGCCGATCGATCTGAGCGACTTGGCCCGTGCCATCCTGCGCGCCATTCGCCGGCGGGACAGCCTGCTGGAACAGCAGCATCTCAATCAGTGGCTCAAGGAGGAGGTCGCCACCCGGACCGCCGAGCTCCGGCGGGAGCGGGAGAAGCTGGAGCGGCTCTCCGTGGCCACGCTTGAAGCCCTGGTCAACGCCCTGGAAGCCAAGGACGCCTTCATCCGGGGCCACTCTGCCCGGATCGCCGACCTGAGCGCCATGATTGCTGCCGAGATGGGGCTCAACGACGAGACGGTGGAGGCCGTGCGCACCGCGGGCCGGCTCCATGACATCGGCAAGATCGGCGTCAAGGAGGAGATCCTCTCCAAGCAGGGACCGCTGACCGCCGAAGAGTACGAAATGGTCAAGCAGCACGTGGTGGTCGGTTCCCAGATCCTGGCTCCGCTCGGCCACCTGGGGGAAATCATCCCCTTCGTCCGCAGCCACCACGAACGCTGGGACGGCCAGGGGTACCCCGACAAGTTGAGCGGAAAGGAAATCCCCACGGGCGCCCGGATCCTGGCCGCCGCCGAGATCTATGACGCCCTGACCACTGCCAGGCCCTACCAGGAGAAAATGCCGCCCGAAGCCGCCATCGATCGCATGCGCGATCTGGCCGGGACCGTACTGGATCCCGACGTCTTCAACGCTCTCGAGGCTTCCGTCAAACGGCGCCAGACGCTGGTCTTCCTCGACGATCGCCCCTGAGGCGCGTCCGAGGGACACTCCGCGGGTCAGCTCCGGAAGGAGGTCGCGGCGCATGCTGGAGCGGCAGGCCCTCCGCATTCTCATCGTAGACGACGATCCGGCCATCTGCCGGCTGATCGAGCAGATCCTCACGGCCGCCGGCTTCTCGGCGCCGCTGGCGGTCCGCACCGGCCGGGAAGCGCTGACCCGCTCCGACAACGTCGACGTCGTCCTCCTCGATCATCGTCTCCCCGACCTCAAGGGCCTCGACCTGGTCCCGGCGCTCCGGGCCCGTCCCAATCGCCCGTCCGTCGTTCTGGTCACCGCCCACGGCAACGAATCCCTGGCCGCCAATGCCCTGCGCCTGGGCGCGGACGACTACCTGATCAAGGATCACTCACTGACGGAGATGTTGCCCGAGGTGCTGGAACGGGTGCGTCGGGCCCGAGCGCTCCGGGAGGCGCTGGCCGCGGCGGAACGGGACCTGGTCCACGCCGAGCGTCGCGCGGCAATCGGGCAGCTGAGCGTGAGCCTGCATCACTCCATCAACAATCCCCTGATGTCGGCCTCGGCCGAGGTCGACCTGCTGCTCAAGGGCCAGGGCCTGGGCGAGGACCAGCGCCAGTCGTTGAGCACTGTCAAACAGGCGCTGTCCCGCATCAACGAGATCATGGAGCGGACCCGCCACCTCAAGCACGACGCGACCGAGGAATACCTCGACGGGATTCGAATGATCGACCTGTCCCGGCGCACAACCCAGGCTCCGGTCTTCCGCGGGAGCGCCGTGCTCTACGTGCCGGACGAGGACACCGCCAGGGTGCTGGACCTGCTGCTCCGGCACGCCGGGTTCGGGGTCCAACGGGTGGATACGGTGGATCAGTTGTTCGGGGTGGCCAATCGGGATGACGTGGTACTGGTGGTGTTGACGGCGCTGGCGGCGAAGGGGACCGATCCCCTGGGGGGCTTCAAACCCGCTCCCCAACGGAGCTATACGCTGGTGGCGCTGGTGCAGGGTGACGGGCAGCCGGCCCGGGCGGCCGGCGCCGACCTCGTGGTGACGCTGCCCTTCGATCCCGGGACGTTCGTCAGTGATCTGCTGGAAGCGATGAAGCGCTAGGGAGAGCCCGGCCCATCCATGAAGCCGTGGCAGCGCAGGGCCCTAGCGCTCTACCAAATGGTCGGCGGCCTCGCGGGCCTGGCATCAATCGACCTTCTGAAACACCCCACCACAATCAGGGGGGCGGTAATTCTCGGCCTCGCGGCCTTGGCCTTCGCCATGAGCTTCCTCGCCGGCTATCTCCTGCTCATCGGAAAACCACTTGGTGAGTCGCTCACCTTCTGGCTTCAAGCCTCCCAGGTCCCCGCGATCCAGAGTCCCGTGCTGAGCTACTCGTGGTTTTCAGGGTTGTCATTCGCCATGCTGTGGGAGGGAGGCGGAAATTTGACGTTCAGGCTTGGTGCGGGTGGGGCCTTCACACTACAGCTTGGGTCCGACTCTCCCCTCACCATCGGCCTGAACTTGGTGGCAATATTCGTCGTGTATCACTTCGCAGGCCCCAAGGCCAGCACGCCCCGCACCGTCATCCATACCCCGCCCGAGGGATCCGCCTGACCGAGGGGCGCATACCCACACGCTAGCTCGCGAGGCTCTTCAGCACGAACCAGACATTGGCCGGCCGCTCCGCCAGCCGCCGCATGTACCACGGGAACCAGGACCGGCCGTAGCTGATCAGGGTCCGGACCACCCGCCCTTCCTTCGCCAACGCCTGCTGCTCGCCGGACCGAATCCCGTAGAGCATGTGGATCTCGTAGGCGCCGTCCCTGGCGCCGAGCTCACGGGCCCGGTCCACCACACGCCCGACCAGTGCCATGTCGTGGCTCCCAAACACCGGATAGGCAGCGCCACCAGCCGCCGCAGCGAGGAGTCGGGAGCCCAATTCGAAATAGGCGCGATCGGTGTCCTTCTTGGACGCAAACGCCACCTTGGGCGGTTCCGCATAAGCGCCCTTCACCAGCCGGATCGCCGGGGCGAGGGGCATAAGCGACTCGAGATCGGCGCGCGTGCGGTGCAGGTAGGATTGGAGACAGACTCCGACCTTGGGGTGGTTCTTCCGCAGCCGGCGGAACAGGTCCAGCGTGCGATCCACGTAGCTCGAGTCCTCCATGTCCAGCCAGAGAAAGGAGCCGGTGGCCTCCGCCTTGGTAGCCAGGACCTCGAGATGGGCGTCGCAGGCATCGCGGGAGAGATCGAGCCCCAATTGCGTCGGCTTGACCGAGACGTGGATGGATGACCCCCGCCCCTTGAGCTGATCGAAGACCCCCAGGTAATGCTCCCGGACCCGATCGGCCTCGTCGAGCGTAGTCAGGTTCTCGCCCAACTGGGTGAGTACCGTCCCCAGGCTGCTTTGGGACAGGGTCTGGGCGGCGGCGAGCGCGTCGGTCACTTCTTCCCCGGGCATGAAGCGTTGAACGGCGCGGCGGGTAAATCCTCGGCGGGTCACCTGATCGGCGAGCCAGCGGCTGTGAGACATCCGGAGGAGGATGTTTCGCGCGAGTGACATGGAGTGCACCGGTTAGAGTCGTGGAGCTCTGCGGTAGCCCACGGCGCCGGGAAAATACGCAGATGGGGCGAGACGCGCGAGGCGCTCAGGTCGTGACCATGGTCCGGTCGGCGCGGATCCAGATCCAGGCCACGGCGCCGAGCACGGCAAAGAGAGACCCGGTCGCGATCGCGGCGGTCCAGCCGATGGCATGCGCAGTCCACGGCACCAGCACCGCGACCAGTCCGCCCACAATGTTGCCCCCCGTGTTGAGTACCCCGCAGGCGGCCGAGGAGTGCTCGCCGCCCACCGAAGTGGTCGCGGCCCACGCCGCGCTATCGGTGAACTGCTGAAAGCCCAGGCAGAGCGAGAGGTAGAGCACGGCGAGATAAGGATCCTGAGCAGCGCCGGCCAGGGCCAGGAATCCGCCCGCCAGCAGGAGTCCGGTGATCGATGTGAATCGGCAGCCCCAGCGGATCCCGAGCCGGCGGGTCACCGCATCGCAGACCAGACCGCCGGTGATCGCGCCCACGCACCCCACCAGCCACGGCACCGAGGCGAGGAAGCCGCCTTCGAGAATCGCGAAGTGCCGCACCTCGATCAGGTAGTAGAACAACCAGTTGAAGAAGAAATAGAAGACATAGTTGCTGCCGAAGTAACTCACCGTGAGCAGCAGGATGTCGCGATTCCAGAGAATCCGTTTCCAGGCCCCCAGGTGCTCCGCCCCGACGATCCCGCTCCGGCGACCGGCATTGATGATCTCCAGCTCACGCTGCCCGACGCCCTGGTGCTCGGAAGGGTAGTTGCGCGCGTACCACCACCAGGCTCCGGCCACGAGAAACGCCGCCGGGGCCGTCACCGCAAAGGAGGCCCGCCAACCCAGCGACTGCATGAGCCAGCCGATCAATGGCGGGGTGGCCGCGGCGCCGAGGGTGAGGCCCACGTTGGACAGCCCGTTGGGCACCGCCCACCCGGTGGGTGGGAACCAGTGGGCGATGACGTCGCCGCCGATGACCGGAAAGAGCGGAGCCTGCGCCACGCCCATCAGGAAGCGCAGCACGAATAGGGTGCCGATGATGACCGAGGCCGAAGCGAGGGCGGGAGAGGGAACCAGGCAGACCAGGAGGTTCAAGGCCCCCCACAGACAGGCGGTGATGGTGAGCGCGCGACGTCCTCCCACCATTTCATCGAAGAGTCCGGCCGGGAACTGGAAGAGCCCGTAGCCCCAGGCAAACGCGCCGAGGACCACGCCCAGCTGCACATCGGTGAGTCCCAGATCCGGCATCATGGCCACACCGGCCGTGGACAGATTGGACCGGAGCAGGTAGGCCACGAAGCCGACCAGGATGGTGAGGCCCAGCACCTTCCAGCGAACGTAGGTCATCCCACCAACGCGGCTCGGGCCGGTGGTCACGGTGTCAGTTGACACCCACGTGACCCCGCACCGACTCGATCAGCTTGCCCGGGTCGTAGCCGGCGCCTCGCTTGAAGACGAACTCGACCTTCTCGATATCGCGAATGTCAGCAGTCGGATCGCCGCGGACCACCACCAGGTCGGCCTGCATTCCCACGGCGATGCTTCCCACCCGCGCTTCCCGGCCCAAATAGCGGGCCCCATTCCAGGTCGCGATCTGGATCGCCTCGATTGGAGTGAACCCGGCCTCGACCAATAGCTCGATTTCGCGCTGGTTGGCGTATCCGGCCACCACCCCACCGTACCCGGTGGGGTCGGTCCCGGCCAGCAAGAGTCCCCCCGCCTGCACGAAGGCCCGCTCGAACATCATCTCTTTCCGGAACAGCACCGTATATGTCGTGTCGCGGCTGTCGGCGACCCGGGAACGGGAGCCGAGATAGAGCACCTTCGCGTCGGCCGACATGGCGTCCAGCGCCCCCTCGCCGAGGGGAGGCCGGGCCAGGGCAAACGTCTCGAACACGGGAAGCGTGGAGGTAATGGCCACGCGCCGGGAAACCAGCTCCTGGATCAGGTCCCGGGCCTCGGGGCTCTCGAGGTCGAGGCCCAGCAGGGACTGCACCACCTGGGCCTGAGGGGGGCACCGATCGGGTTCCTTGCCGGCAACGAAGTCGGTGCTCACCAGTAACCCGTGCTCCAGGTCGTCGATACCGAGGCGCGCGGCCTCGCGAAAGGTGATCGAGCAGAGATGACCCGTGACCTTGAGGCCCCGCCCGTGAGCGGTCTCGATCGCGGCCTTGAGCTCCGCGCGGGTGATATCGGTGTAGGCCTTGAACGATGTCACCCCGGCATCGGCCCAGTATTCCACCATCTTCCTGGCCTCCGCCGGTCCACTCAGCACATGCAGCTGATAGACGGCGGGGAGACCAGGCCCGGTGAGATAGGGTCCGGTGACATCGATGTCCGGCCCCGGAATCCGGCCCGAATCAATGGCCGCCCTGAGATTGAGGTCGGTGTAGGGCTCGACGCTGCCGGCGGTCCGGATCGTGGTCGCTCCACCGGCCAGGTAGAGTCGGGGGAAGCTGAACGGCTCCTCGTTGATCACGAACCAGGTGGCCGACCCGAGCATGGTGTAATACAGATGCTCGTGGACCATCACGAACCCGGGGAGGACGGTACGGCCGAGGAGATTCAGCACCTGGGCGCCATCCGGCACTCGCGTGGTGGCGGCCCCGCCGACGGCGGAGATCCGGCCTCGCTCGATGATGATCGTCAGATCGTCGCGGGCCGGGGTGCCTCGCCCATCGATCATTCGCACGTGAGTGAGGGCGACGACGGGGCTGTCGATCGCCACGAACGACCGGGTCTCCGGAGAGGCCGGCGATTGGGCGGCAGCCGCGGGAACGGAGACAAGGCTGGAGACGAGCGCCAGCGCACCGCGGGAGGTGGGCGTCCAGGTCTTCATGGTTTTTCCCGAGCGGGAGTGATGAGTGAGTGGGCCGTCGGCTAAGGCGCGACCGCGGCCTTCAACTCCTGGAGCCAGTTCCTGACCAGCACGATCTTGGACGCCGTTACCGGTAACCGGCGAACGAAGTAGAAGGCCTGATCCTGGGGGTCAATCGCATAGGAGGTGTGCAAACCATCGATGTAGTAGTCACCGGCGTTGAACAGCACATGCTGTGAGACGATGGTGAACCGATCCCCTGGGGCGTACTCTGCGGCCACCAGGTTCCCGTTGAGGTCCCGATAGTACAGCTCTCGCCTGGTGTTGGCCCAGAGGGACTCGATTCCGCCGCTCCGGGACACCTGTTGCCGAGCCGTACCCACCTGGGGGAACGGGCGTACGTAGATCTCCAGGCGGCCCGATTCATTGGAGGTATAGGCCAGCCAGTGGCCATCGGGCGACAAGGCGGGACTGGATTCCTCGGCCTCGGTCGCGGCCAGCGGCGTTCCTGGCGGGCTGTCTACCCCGAACCGCAGCCCATAGATATCCCGCCGACTCCCGGAGCCGATCCGGTAGATGATCCATTTTCCGTCACGGGACCAGAATCCTTCATCCACACTTCGCGGGGCGCTCAGCACTTGTCGGGCCTCAGCACTTCCGTCGGCCGGAACGCTAAACAGCCCCTCCCGAAGACCCAGACGGTCGGACAGAAAGAGGAGCGAACGGCCGTCGGGCGCCCAGGCGGGCCGATAGTTGAGGGTCCCGCCGGAGGCGAGCCGGGTGAAGGGGCCATGATCCAACTCCTTGACCCAGAGCTCGAAGCTCCCGTCATGGAGGACACTGACGGCCAGTCGATCCCCTCGTGGCGAGAGTGCCAGGGTCCCAAAATCGCCGGTCCAGGAGGAGTCCACCGGTTGCTCCTGGCCATCGCGCCGCACCCGGACCACCTCCGCCTTCGGTTGATAGAGGTGATAGAGCAGGGTTCCATTCCGGGAAAGCGCGAACCGCGGCGTGCCCCACTCGATCCGGATCCCCTGGACGATCTGGACTGGTCGGCTCGAGATGGTCAGCCGGCCGAGGTCGAAGCGGGCCACCATCAGGGTGCCGTCCCCTTGCAGGAACACCAGATGCCCGGTCCTGGCATAGATGGCCCGGCCGCCCTGAGTGAGGACCTTGAGATTGTGGGTAGCTAGATCGACGACGGCGATATCCGAGGGGGCCTTGGCCCGGATGATAGTCACCAGCAGCTGTCGGTTACCTGGAAGCACATCCGGATAGGCGAACAGGAGTTCATCCTTGGCGGGATCCGCTCTCGCCATCATCTCAGGCGTGCCCCCTGACGGCCGGATTCTCATCAGAGTGCCGCCAGTGCCCGCGACGTAATAGATCCACCCGTCGTCGCTCCACGCTCCGCCCCATCCGGATACCGAGTCGGCCACCAGGATCGACACCGACCCTGCATCCAGCGATACCAGCTTGAGCGCTCCCGGATATCCGGTACCCATGGCGAGCATCTTCCCATCCGGAGAGAAGAAGGGCGCCAGACCGTTCTCGGTCCCCGGGATCCGTTTCGGCTCGAGCTGATCCTGGTCCAGCTCGAAGATGCCATAGGGATTGATCGAGTCGGCGAACACGATCCGCGATCCGTCCGGGGAAATCACCGGCAGATCGTTGGCCCAGACCGCTCCCAGGTTGCCGATCACCGAGCGGATCACGGGTCCAGGCGGCGGAGGACGAAACCAGCCCCATGCTGCGACCACGGTGGCCAGAGCGGCGGCGATCCAGCCGAGCCAAGCTATCGGTCGCTGCTTTGGCCCGACCACGGCTGGTCGAGGCGGTTTGGGCCCCGTCGCCGTCGTGCCGCTCAGGGCGGCTCCGAATTCCGCCGGTCCCGCGAAGCGATCGGCCGGCAGCTTGGCCAGCGCCGTGAGCACCGTGTCCTCCACCGTTTCCGGAACCGTCTCCCGCACGTGCCGAACCGGAGTCGGTTTCTCGGTCATGACCTTCGCCACTACCGCCTGGGCGGTGGGGCCCGTGAACGGAGGCTCGCCCACCAGCATCTCGTAGAGCACACAGCCGAGCGCGTACACGTCGGTCCGCGCATCGACAGTGCGGTCCCCCATAGCCTGCTCGGGACTCATGTAGTGTGGCGTCCCCAGCGACATCCCGGTCTCGGTCATCCGGGAGCCGCCGGCCGCGCTCACCGCCAGCGCGATCCCGAAATCGGCCACCAGCGCCTGCCCGTCGTGGAGCATGATGTTCTCGGGCTTGATGTCGCGGTGGATGACATGATGGCGATGCGCGTAATCCAGGGCCGACGCCACTTCGGTGGCGATCCGCACCGCGTCATGAATGGGGAGCTGGGTCTCGCGGTTGAGCCGGTCCCGGAGCGATTCGCCCTCCACGAACGGCATCACGTAGAACAGGAAACTCTCGGCGTGGCCGGAGTCAAACAGCGGGAGAATGTGAGGGTGCTGGAGCGCGGCGGTGGTCTTGATCTCGGCGAGGAACCGATCGGCGCCGATCACCGCGGCCAGCTCCGGCCGCAACACCTTGACGGCCACCTTGCGATCGTGCCGGAGGTCCTGGGCCAGGTAGACCGTCGCCATGCCACCATGACCCAACTCGCGCTCGATCCGGTAGCGGTCGGCGATGGCGCTGGCCAGTTGGTCGAACGAGGTAGTCACAACTGAGCAAGATGCAGGAGCCCGGCAGGGGGCGCCAGCAGCGGCCCTTGATGCCCAGCTTACGGAATGGCGGGTCCTACCGGCTGGCGGCTCAGATTCACGATCTCTTCGTGGGACAGGGGCCCGGGCGCCGTGAGCAAGCGGGCGATCCCCTCGGGGGGAAGCGGGGGCGCAAAGTAGTAGCCCTGGCCCCACTCGCAACCCAGTCCGATCAGGGCCATCCGTTGCTCGGCGATCTCCACGCCCTCGGCGATGGTGCTGAGCTTGAGGGTCTCGCCCAGCGCGATGATCGCCCGTGCCAGGGCGGACTTGTCCACGCCCGAGGCGACCTCCTCCACGAACGGTTTGGCGATCTTCAGCACATCGATCGGGAAGCGCTGGAGGTAGCTCAGCGAGGAATACCCGGTCCCGAAATCGTCGATCGCCAGCCGAACGCCAAGACCTTTGAGCTGATTGAGCCGATCGAGGACCGAGGCAGTCTCCTGCATGAGGACGCTCTCGGTGATCTCGAGCATGACCATCTCGGGAGGAACCTTGGCGTCGGCCAGCGCCTGGCGAGTCTCCTGCACGATGTCCAGCTCGTGCAGCTGCCGCCCCGACACGTTGACCGAGACCAGCAGCTGGCTGCTGGAGGGAGACTGCCGCCAGCGCCGGAGCTGCAAGCATGCCTCGCCCAGCACCCAGCGGCCCAGCTGAACAATGAGCCCGGTCTCCTCGGCGAGCGGAACGAAGTGCTGAGGCAGCAGATGCCCGTAGAAGGGGTGCTCCCACCGCACCAGGGCCTCGACCCCGCGAACCGCGCCGGTACGCATGGAGACGATCGGCTGGTAGACCAGGCTGAGCTCGTTCTGTTCGATGGCCGCCCGGAGCGCCGCCTCCATCTCGAGACGGTGCTTGACGTCCGAATGCATCTGGTAGTGATAGGTCTCCGAACGCGCCTTGCCCCGGCGCTTGGCGGTGTACATCGCCATGTCCGCGTTGCGGAGCAGGTCGTCCGCGGTGTCGTCCGGTGTCGCGACCGCGATGCCGATGCTGGTGCTGACATGGACCTCGTTGCCGCTGAGCGAGAAGGGCCGGGACATCGCGGCGGAGAGCCGCTCCAGCAGGTTGGCCTGCCCGTCGCCGCCGTTGAGGTCCTCGATCAGAATCGCGAACTCGTCGCCACCCAGCCGGGCGATGGTATCGGTCGCGCGGGCGCAGCTGCGGAACCGGTCCGCCGCGGCCACCAGGAGCCGGTCTCCCTCGGCGTGACCCAGGCTGTCATTGACCTTCTTGAAGTCGTCGAGGTCGAGGAACAGAACGCTGATCGAGTGTCCCTGACGACGGGCCAGCGCCAACGCATGGCTGACCCGGTCCCGGAACAGGGCGCGGTTGGCCAACCCGGTCAGCGGGTCGTGGAACGCCTGGTGGGTCAGCTGCTTCTCGAGCCGCTTCCGTTCGCTCACGTCGCGGCAGTTGAGCACGATCCCGCGCACGGCCGGCTCCTCCAGCAGGTTGGTCGCGATGATCTCCGCGTGGAGCATCGAGCCATCCGGCTGACCGAAGCGCCACTCGATCGGAGCACTGACCTCCTTCGCCCGGCCGGCCTCGCGGAGATAGGTGCGGGCGCGAGTCTGATCCTCGGAAATGATGAGATCGATCAGCGCCCGCCCCACCAGTGGTCCGGCCTGGTATCGCAGCAGGCGCTCGACCGCCGGGCTCACGAAGCCGATGGTTCCATCGGCCCCGATCACGAAAATGACGTCTGAGGAGTGCTGCACCAGCGAGCGAAAGCGCACCTCCGTCTCTCGCGCCGTGGTTTCCGCCAGGAGACGCACGCTCTGCCGCACGGCCAGCAACTGGCGAATGATCAGCAGAATCGTGCCGACCACACCACCGATGACGACCAGACTGAATCGGCCTCGCCATGGCGCGACTGCGTCGGCCAGCATGATGAGGTAGCTGCTGACCACGGCCAGGTAGGGGAGCGGGTTGACCGGCATCGACGAACCGCTCGGCCGGGCACTCCAGGTCTCCGGCGCCACCGGCGTCCGATAGTACAGCTCGGCGCTCGCCGACATGAGGACGAGACAGAGCAGGTAGATGAAGTCGATCAGACTGGAGATCCCCTGCGTCGCTCCGAAGCGGGTCAAGGCGAACGTCAGGTCGGCGACAATCCCCACCAGGACGGAGGCGACCAGCAACCGGAAGGCCGAGTGGTTGGCGTCCATCGGACCCCTGATCAGCACCGCCGTGACGCCAAGGAGGACCAGCAGGCTCCCGAGCGGGCGGGCGAGGGTCAGAATCGCTCCGGTCACGCCTCCGGAGTGGGGTGCTGCCCCCTGAAGCAGAGACGAGGACCAGAGCGCCGTTCCCCCACCGACCAGCACCATGGCCACGTCGAGCAGGAACTTCCAACGATCCTCCCGCAGCGGGCGGGAGAGCGGGAAGGAGAGCAGGGCCGCGAACATCAGGAGGCTGTCGGACAGGTAGAACGCGTCCGCCCAGTACCCCGGTGGGTTTCGTTCGAGAGCCAACATCGAGAACGCCAGGACCGCGCTTCCGATGAGCGCGACGCCGGCGCCAGCAGCGAGAAGTCGGAGGGCCTGCCGCACACCCGATTCGAGAACACTCCGTCCCGCGGCCAGCAGCAGCAACACCATGAGGACCGCGTGGAGCGGCAACAGCGCCAGGTTGGAGACGAGATCGCGCGGACCCGGATTTCCCCACCCCGCGCTCTCCCACAGCATGCAGGTCAGGGCATAGACGGCGACCAGCCCCGTGACCCACCCCACCGGGAGGGACATGGCTGCCCCGCCGGCCGGCCGAGTGCGACTCTGGGACTCTCGTCTGCGATTAGACATTCGCTTGCGTTTCGCCTCGCAGGGCTACCAAGCGGGGGCACAGCCACAGGCTGAGCCCAGCCGTGTAAGTGCAAGTAAACCAAGATGTTCTAGGCGGTTCGAATTGCAACGTATGCTTTCAGAGCCGCCCAGCTCAAACCGGCTCGATTGAAGGCAATCATGATGCCGTGGGCCCGAGAAAACACTGAAGAGATTCGTAACATGCCGGGCGACCGGCTGTGACCTATGACCTGGAGGCTGCGGGCTGCGGAGGGGGGCTGCCGAGGAGCTAATCCTTGAACGGCGACTTGGTCGAGCGAGTGGGTGGTGGGGCGCTGGAATCGAGGAGCCGCTGTAGCTCTTCCTTACTTAGCTCGAAGGGGTCTTTCTCGTAGCCTGGCGCCGGCGCGGTGCGGGCCCGCTCACGGTTGTCCCCCACCGGCTCTAGATCCCACTCGGTTCGGGAGCGGATCCGGATTTCCCACTCTCTTCCATCACGATCGATGAATTTCCGGAAGGCCATGGGCAGCCTCGGCGGTCAGGGCCGCACCAGCGCACGAGAGACCACCCTCAGCAGCGGCTTCCGTGCCGGGAACGGGACGGGTGGTGCAACAGAGCGAATCTAGATCGGTCCCAAACCCCTGCAAGCGGCGCCAAGTCCGGGGGGAGCTATGGCCAGCCCTGTCGGCAGCTGCTCACTCAGCGCTCTACGCCGGGCTCGGCGCGCCGCCCTCCTCCTCGATGTACTTCTCCGGATGCCGGGCCATCTCCTTCCGGAAATAGCGGCGTAGAGTCACGACGTCGTCAGGTTCGCTGGGACCCGCCTGGAACGGGGGGCCGATACCCACGCACCGCGACTGGTAGTCGAACCAGACCGGCACGATCGGCACGCCGGCCCCGAACGCGATCCGGTGGAAACCCGTCTTCCAGTGGGGCACCGGCCGGCGGGTTCCTTCCGGGGAGAGCGCCAGGACCCACGAGGGCCGCTCGCCGAAATGTCTGATCGCGACGCCCACCGTGCCATGCTCCACCGCTCGATCAATCGGCTCGCCACCGAGCCAGCGCAGCACCGGGGCCACGGGAAACCGGAAGATCGTGTGTTTGCCCAGCCAACTCGCTCGGAGGTCCAGGGCGAACATAGCCAGAACGCCGACGAAGAAGTCCCAGTTCGAAGTGTGGGGCGCCACGATGAGGACGAACTTCGGTAGCGGCGGCATCGCCCCCTCGATGCGCCAGCCGACCATTCGAAGACCCCAGCGGCCCAACGCGTGGGTGAGTGCGTTGCCTCGGCGGGGATAGTCCAGGCCGGGGCCGTCAGGAATCACTGTTGGGAGTCAGGGCGGGAGAAGCTCAGTGCCCGAGCCGGGTCTTGAGCTCGGCGAACCAGTTACTGACCAGGACCAGTCGCCCGGTGTTCGCGCGATGGGCCAGGCGATCGGTCGAAGCCAGAAACAGGAACGACCGGCCGTCCGGTGTGACCTCGAATGACTGATGGTAGAAGTCGATGTCGTAGTCGGCGACGGAGAAGAGCGGCGTGCGCTGGGCCACCGCGAACGTCGGAGCGGTCACGATGCGAGCCGCGATCAGCTGGTTCCCATTGAGAAAGTACAGCTCGCTGCCGTCGGGCGACCAGCGCGGGGCCCCGCCCCCACCAATCGACACCTGCCACCGGCCGCTCGCGGCGTTCGGGAACGGGCGCACGTAGACCTCGTATTGCCCCGACTCGTTCGAGGAGTAGGCCATCCAGTGTCCGTCCCGGGAGAGGGACGGGTGCAGTTCCTCGAACTGGGTGGCGGCCAACGGTACCGCAGCGGTATCGCCGCTGGTCCGCTTGCCCACGATGTCTCCGTGACCCTCGGCCGCGTCGTCAGTCCGCATGAGCAGCCACTGGCCGTCGCGCGACCAATCCGCCGATTGAATCGGCCGGTCAAGACTGGCCAGCAGCCGATCCTGCCCGCTCCCGTCGGAACGATGGGCATAGACGTTGCCCCCGCTCAGGGTGTCTCGGATATAGGCGACCTCACTCCCATCCGGTGACCAGACCGGTCGCCGCCCCTGTCCGGAGAAGGTCAGGCGGGTGAACGGTCCGTGATCCAGCTCCTTGATCCAGATGTCGAAGCCGTCACCCGAAGCGGCACCCACCGCGACCCGCTTGCCATCCCGCGACAGCGCAAACGAATTGAACCTTCCCACAAAGGCCGAATCGATCCGGGAGACCCTGCCGCTCCGGTCCACCCGCACCATGGTCCGATCGAGGCTGCCAACCCCAGCCCCCTGCACGTACAACAGCGTCCCCGACTCGCTGACCCCCAGCTGCACCGACGAGCTGTTGAGCACCTCGATGTTTTCGAGGACCGGCGAGGCGGTGCCGGTGAGCTTGAGGCTGCGGAGGTCGAAGGGGGCGGCCATCGCCACTCCGTCGCGGCGCACATACAGGATGTGACCGGTGGGGAGATACCAGGCTCGGGTGGCGTTGGGCACCAGGGTGGTGAACTTGCCTGACTTGAGGTCCACCACGGCCAGCTCCTGTGTGATGCAGTTCGAGTTGCAGAGCGTGACGAATACGCCACGAGCACCGGGGAGAGGATCGGCCATCGCGGCCGCCCGTCCCGACATCTGGGCCGTCGTCACCAGCGGAGTCGACGCGCCGCCGGCCTGGTTCATTCGCCGCAGGCCCAGGGTCTGATCGGTATAGACCAGGGTTCCATCGTCGAGCCACGCCAGGCCACCGAAGATGCTGCTGGCCGAATCGGCCAGGGTGATGGCCCCGCCCCCGTCGGTCCGCACCTTTCTGAGCTTGGTGCCGGTGACGAAGGCGATCCACTGCCCATCGGGAGAGAATGCCGGCATCCGTGCTCCCTGGGTCTCCGGCAGCAACCGCGCGTGCAGATCATCCCGGCTCCGGACCCAGAGCCGACCGCCGGCGTTCTCCTCGATGAAGGCGATGTGCGATCCATCCCGGGAGATCGCCAATACCGGCACTTGATCCACCAGCAACCCCACACTGTCGGAGAGGGTCACGAAGTCCCGGGTCACCGGCGGTGATGGAGAACGCCGAAGCCAGCCAAAGGCGGCCAGTAAGATCGCTAGGCCGGCCGCGACCCACCCCGCGAGTGGTTGCCACCTTCGGCCAGCCCCGAGCGCTGCGGGAGTCGCTGCGGTTGCTCGACCGGAGATCGTTGGTGCCCGACCGGCCAGCGCCTCGGAGAACTGGGCGGCGGTCGAGAACCGGTCGGCGGGAAGCTTCTCCAGCGCAGTCAGCACCGCCTGCTCCACGTGGGCCGGAATCGTGTGTCGTTGGGAGATCAGCGGCCGGGGATGCTCGGTGAGGACCCGGGCCACGATCGCCTGGGCGGTGGCGCCGGTGAAGGGCGGCTCGCCGGTCAGCATCTCGTAGACCACGCACCCCAGCGCGTATACATCCGAGCGGGCCGTGATCTCCCGCTCGCCCATGGCCTGCTCCGGACTCATGTAGTGGGGGGTGCCGAGACTCATCCCGGTCTCGGTCATCCGGCTGCCACCCGCGCTGCTCACCGCGAGGGCGATGCCGAAGTCGGCCACCAGGGCCTGGCCGTCGTGGAGCAGGATGTTCTCGGGCTTGATGTCCCGGTGGATCACGCCGTGGCGATGCGCGTAATCGAGAGCGCCGGCCACTTCGCGACCGATCCGCACTGCGTCGTCCACCGGCAGCTGCTTCTCCCGGTTGAGCCGGTCGCGCAGCGATTCGCCCTCGACGTAGGGCATGACGTAGAAGACGGTCCCGTCCACCTCTCCCGAGTCATGCAGCGGGAGAATGTGGGGATGCTGCAGGTTGGCCGTGGTCTTGATCTCGTGGAGGAACCGCTCGGCGCCCAGCACCGCGGCCAGCTCAGGTCGCAGGACCTTGAGGGCGACGTGCCGATCGTGGCGGAGGTCCTGGGCCAGATAGACGGTCGCCATCCCGCCCGAGCCGAGCTCGCGCTCGATGCGATAGCGATCGGAGAGCGCCGTCGTCAGGCGCGTGGAGGGGTCGCTCACAGGCTACCTATGCTCTCGGCGCAACTGGTCGAACCAGTTCAGCGTGACGTACACGGTCTGCGCGGCGCCCTGCACTTGCTGAAACAGCGTGAAGTTCTGCCCGTCCGGCGTGACGTCGTAATCTCGCATGCCGGCGAACTGGTTGTATCCCCCGGAAAAGAGCTCGGTCCGGTTGCCGACCTCGAACCCGCCCTGGGTGCGGACCGCGGCAGCCATCATCCGGTCGGTGATCCGATAGAAGATCTCGCGACCATTGGGAGACCAGACCGGCTCGACGCCACCGTTGAGCGACACTTGCCACCGGCCTCCCGGGCCGGGGTAGGGGCGCACATAGACTTCGGGGCGACCCGATTCGTCGGACACGTAGGCCATCCATTTCCCATCGGGCGAGAGGGCGGGACTGAAGTTGTTGAAGCCGCTGGCCAGCACTTGCTGCGGTGTGCGGTCCCCGCTGGTGGCGACGCGCCAGATGGCCGACTTGGTCTGCTCCTGAGTTCTCCCATAGTAGAGAAGTGCCTTGCCTCCCGGCTCGAAAGTCGCCGGGAACCATCGCCCGGCCGTGGTGACCAGAGACTCGGGCGGACTGCTCCCATCAGCCAGGACCCAGTAGATCGAGGTGGCGAACGCACCAAACCCTCCCGGGCTCCGTTGGTACGCGATCCGCCGGCCGTCCGGCGACCACACCGCGTAGTCGGCGGTGGTATCGAAGGTCAGCCGGGTCCGGACCCGTTGCTTCAGATCGAGGATCCAGATATCGACCGACCCGAGGTTGGCATCGGTGAAACGGCTCACGGTAACGCGCTTCCCGTCAGGCGAGATCCGGCCGTTGTAGTAGTAACCGCTGTCGGAGCCGGCCGGCCGGGCGACGCCACTGCGATCCACCAGCAGGAGCCAGTTCCCCGAAGTCACCGAAGACTGAAAAGCCATGTCGCCCGAAGCGGAGATCCCCATGTTCCGGTCGCCATTGGCACTGGTGAACAGCTTGTCGGTGACCGGCAGTGCGGCGCCGGTGACCTCCAGCCGCTTGGCGTCGAAGGGAACCGCGGTGACGAGCCCGGAAGGATCGGAGAGCACGACGAAACCGCCATTGATGTAGCGCGGATAACCGCCGACCTGAGCCAGGCGTTTGACCTGCCCGCTGGTCCGAACCAGGACAGCCAGCTTCAGTGACCCATGCCCGTACGCGCTCAGGAGCACTGCCCGGCCATCTGGCAAGGCCTCCGGCCAGAGCAGGGTCTCGCCGCTGTCCGGCTTCGCGATCCGTCGCGGGGTGCCGCCGGCTGCCGGAACCTCGAACAGACCGGTATCGGAAGCGAAGACGATCGTATCCCCAGGCAGCCAGGTTGCCCCGTAGGTGTTGCCGGGTGCGTCGCACAGTGGGGTGACGGGGCCGCCGGCCAGCGCGACCTTGACCAGTTTGTTGTCCTGCTTGAACCCCACCGTCCGGCTGTCGGCGGAGAAGAAGGGGAGGATGGCGCCTTCCGACCCCGGAATCGGGACCGGATCGACCTGATCCATGCCGCGGACGTAGAGTCGCTGCCCCGAAGGCGCCTTGCCGACGTACACGATGCGGGAGCCATCCGGCGAAAACGCGATGGTTGATCCCGTAGCGCCGACCGGTTCCGCGTCGCGGGGCAGCACGACCCCGAAGCGAACGACCTGTCGAGGCAGGCCGGCCGGTCGGGGACGCGCGACGGCCCAGAGCCCGGCACCCGTTGCCGCCGCCAGGATCAGACTGGAGGCCATGATGAGCCGCTGGCGCCGCCTTCCCGCTCCAGTGAGCGCAACCGCTGGGGAAGCGGCGGTCATCAGGGGAATACTCCCCGGATGGGTCAGTGCGTCCGCGAACTGGCTGGCCGAAGTGAATCGATCGGCGGGGAGCTTCTCGAGCGCCATCCGCGCGGCCGCTTCGACGTGGGCCGGAATGGTGTGGCGCTGTAGCGTGAGGGACCGGGGTGTCTCCGTCATCACCCGGGCAATGATCGCCTGCGCGGTGGGGCCGGTGAACGGTGGCTCCCCCGCCAGCATCTCGTAGAGCACGCAGCCCAGGGCGTACACATCCGCGCGAGGCGTGATCTCCCGTTCGCCCATCGCCTGCTCGGGCGCCATGTAGAACGGCGTGCCGAGACTCATCCCGGTCTCGGTCATCCGGGTGCTGCCGTCGGAACGAGAGGCGGCAAACGCGATCCCGAAATCCGCGACCAGGGCGCTCCCGTCGTGGAGCAGAATGTTTTCCGGCTTGACGTCCCGGTGGATCACGCCATGCCGGTGCGCGTAATCGAGGGCGC
Organism: Gemmatimonadales bacterium; assembly: GCA_035519565.1. Classification (GTDB taxonomy): domain Bacteria; phylum Gemmatimonadota; class Gemmatimonadetes; order Gemmatimonadales; family GWC2-71-9; genus DATIWD01. Next base: position 29,793 of record DATIWD010000081.1, read on the forward strand.
TCGCCACTTCCCGCGTGATCCGGACCGCCTCGTCCACCGACAGCTGCTTCTCCCGGTTGAGCTTGTCGCGGAGTGACTCCCCCTCGACGAAGGGCATGACATAGTAGACGATGCCGTCCGCCTCGCCCGAGTCGTGCAAGGCCAGGATGTGAGGATGCTGCAGGTTGGCGGTGAGCTGGATTTCCTTGAGGAAGCGTTCGCCCCCGAGAATGGCGGCCAGCTCGGGTCGCAGGACCTTGAGGGCCACCTTGCGATTATGGCGGACGTCCTGCGCGAGGTACACGGTCGCCATGCCACCCGAGCCGAGCTCGCGCTCGATGCGGTAGCGGTCCTCCAACGCGTGGACCAGGCGCTCGGGAGCGGTCACGTCGTACTCCGGCGCCGAGCCACCAGCACCGTAATGTTGTCGGTCCCCCCTCGTTCCAACGCCAGGTCGAGTAGGCAGTGGCACAGCTGCTCCGAGGATTTCACGCGTCCGATCTCCGCGGCGATTTCGTCGTCGCTCACGTGTTTGGTCAATCCATCACTGCAGAGCAGGAGGACACCGCCCGGCCGGACTTCAATCCGGCTCACTTCCGGGCTGGTCTCCTCACCGCCGATGGAGCTGACCAGGATGTGACTGAACGGAGAGGCCGCCGCCCGCTCGGGCGGCAGCGCTCCCCGGTCCACCAGCTCCTGGGCCATGGTCTGGTCGCGGGTCACCTGCCGGAGCTTCCCCTCGAAACAGTAGTAGAACCGGCTGTCGCCCACCTGCACCGTGTACATGTACGGCCACACCCCGATCACCAGCGTGAGAGTGGTGGCCATGTGCCGCACCTCCGGGTGGGACTCGGCTTCGGCTTTGACTTTCGCGTGGGCCTCGAACACTGCGGTCTTGAGGGCGTTGAAGAAATGGTCGTCCGCGGCCGAGCCGGCGGTGTGGTAGCACCGCAGAGTCTCGGAGACGTAGCGGGTGACTGCCTCCACCGTCAGCCGACTGGCCTCGGCACCGCCACCGCCACTGGCCACGCCATCGGCCACCATCATTACGGTGGCCAATCGGTCGCCTCTGAGCGGCAACGTGTCCGGCGAAGGAAGACTGGTTCCGTGGATAACGACCTGGGGATGAACGGTGCAGAGGAGAAACTGGTCCTGATTCTCCCTCCGGACCTTGCCGGTATGGGTGAGGCCGAAAAGGTCGAGCTCGTCGTCCCGCGGGCGCTGATCCGCCTCTGCAGGGACCGATGTGGTACGCAGTTGGGTCGCACTCATGGTTGCCTCCATCACCCCAGGATCTCGATGTCCGCCAAAATGGGGTGTCGAGACCCACGCCGCCATCCTGAACTGTGCCCTGCCAGGCCGGTCACCGCGCAGGGCCGAGGCGCGACCGGATCTCCTGAAGCCAGTTGAAGACCACCACGACGGCGCCGGTCGGATTGGGTTCCTGTCGAATCATCAGGAAGCGGCGATCGTCGGGACTGACCGCGTAATCGGCGTGAATTCCTTCGGCGGCGAACTGGCCGGCGTCGAACAGCGCATGTTGCTCCCCGATCGGCAGACGGGACCCGGAGGCAATGGCCGCGGCCATGAGCTGATTGGCCCCGTTGCGGTAGAAGAGCTCCCGGCCGCTGTGGGCCCAGACCGGCTCACTCCCTCCTGTCGTCGAGACCTGCCATTTGCCGTCGTTGACGGCCGGGAATGGCCGCACGTACACCTCGGCTCGCCCTGATTCGTCCGAGACGTAGGCCAGCCAGCGCCCATCGTCCGAGAGGGCCGGCGCATACTCGTCCGCCGGCGAGGCCAGCAGGGGAATCACCGCCGAGTCCGACCCGGACCGCCGCGCGTAGATATCGCGACCCTCGGCGCCACCACCACCCACGCGAAAGATCAGCCACTGGCGGTCGGCCGACCACAGGCCCTCGTAGCTCGGCCGGGCTCCGCTGTCGGTCGGCACTCGCACCGGAGCCGCGCTACCATCCGCGAGACCGCTGTACAAGCCTCCGTCCGCGCTGGCGAAAAGCACCGACTTGCCGTCCGGACTCCAGCTTGGACGAAGGTTGCCGTTCCCGTTCAGCGTCAGGCGGGAGAGCGGCCCCCCCAACCGCTTGATCCAGATGTCGAGTCCGGTGCCCGTGCGCAGCGACAGCGCCACGCGAGACCCATCCGGCGAGAGAGAAGGGTTGTCGTAGCTGTCAGTCCAGTGCGGCTCGATTTCGTGCACGGTCCCCCCTCGGTCTACCCATACCGGCGTGCCGAGCCGGTTCTGGAATGCCGAGTAGATGAGAGTGCCGGAACGCGAGAGCGCCAGCGCCGCCCCGTTATTGAAGGGAAGGACCTGGACCCCTTCCACCAGAGGTTGGGCCGGTCCGTCGAGCGTCGCGCTCCGGGCATCGAAGCGGGCCACCCCGACCTTCCCGTCGTTCTGCACCATGACCAGAAACCCCGGCGGCAGGTACCTGGCCATGATCCCGGGGCCGAGCCGTTTCACCTCGCGGGTCTGCAGGCGCCGGGCAAGGATCTCGGCGCTAGCACCTGCCCCAGCGACGTACAGCAACCACTTCCCTCCCGGCAGGATTTCGGGGCGGAACAGAGCGGGGGCCTTGCCCAGGGAAGAGTCCCGGGGAACCACCACTTCCGCTCGCCCACCCGTTGCCGGGACTCGCCGGATATCCTTGGTGCTGGCGAAATAGACGAAGCCATCGTCCCCCCAGCTGCTCCCCCCATTGGCAGCGGAGTCTCCTACCAGGGTCGTGGGCAGCCCGCCGGCGACCGGGACCACGACCAGCTCGCCCTTCGTAGTACCGGCGGTGAAGGCCAGCGAGCGGCCATCGGGGGAGAAGGCCGGTTCGTAAGCATTATGCGTCCCCGGGATCGGGGAACCGGTAAGTGCATCGAACCGCCGACTCCAGAGCTGGAAGTCCGAGGGACCGGCACCTACGGGATAGACGAACGACTTTCCGTCCGGAGCGACTGCGAAGGTGTTGTTGTTGAAATGCAGGAAGGGTTCTTCCTTGGGAAAGGCAATCGCCAGACGCACGGTCGACTGGGACGACTCCGCAGCCGGACGAAGCCAGCCCCAGACGGCAAGCGCGGACGCTGCCGCCGCCAGGCCCCATCCCAACCAGGCAACTCGCGGGACTCGTGCCCCGATCCTGGACCTCGCCCCCTCATCTCGCGGGATGGATGTCGTGGCGCCGGGCGCCAGGGCGGACGCGAACTCGGCTGCGCTCCCGAACCGATCGGCCGGTAGCTTGGCCAAGGCCACCCGCACCGCGACATCCACCGACTCGGGTACAGTGTCCCGCAGGCGGCGGATCTCCAACGGCTTCTCGGTCAGGACCTTGGCGACGATCGCCTGGGCCGTGGAACCGGTAAACGGAGGATCCCCAGTGAGCATCTCGTAGAGCACGCACCCCAAGGCATACACGTCGCTCCGGGCGGTCAGCGCCCGTTCACCCATCGCCTGCTCGGGACTCATGTAATGCGGCGTCCCGAGACTCATCCCGGTCTCGGTCATCCGGCTCCCGCCCGCGCTGGAGGCCGCCAGCGCGATCCCGAAATCCGCCACCAGCGCCTGGCCGTCGTGAAGCAGCACGTTCTCGGGCTTGATGTCCCGGTGGATCACCCCATGGCGATGCGCGTAATCGAGCGCGCTGGCAATTTCCCTCGTGATCCGCAGAGCGTCGTCGACGGGGAGCTGCTTCTCCCGGTTCAATCGGTCGCGCAGCGATTCGCCCTCAACGTAGGGCATGACATAGAAGACGGTCCCGTCCACCTCGCCGGAGTCGTGGAGCGGGAGGATGTGCGGGTGCTGCAGATTGGCGGTGGTCTTGATCTCGTGCAGGAAGCGCTCGCCGCCCAGAATCGCCGCCAGCTCGGGCCGGAGGACCTTCAGGGCGACCGGGCGATCGTGACGAACATCGTGGGCCAGGTACACGGTGGCCATGCCGCCCGAGCCGAGCTCGCGCTCGAGCCGGTAGCGGTCTGCGAGGGCCGTCGCAAGACGGTTGGTGTCGGTCACGAGTTCGCTGCCAAAATGCGGCGCCGAGAATATGGTCGCTAGTCTACCGACGCGGAATGGTTGGCCGTGCTACATCCGCGCCAGAATCGCCTGGAACCGGGGATCGCCGCGCAGTGAGGAGAAGTCCGGGTCGTTCTCGATCCAGGCCTTGAGGCCGAAGCCGAACTGTACCGCCTTATCCAAACACTCGATGGCCAAGTCGGGCTTGCCCTGGACGGCGTAGAAGCAGGCCGTGTTATAAAGCATCCCGGAGTCCTCCGGGTCGATCGCCAGGGCCCGCTTGGCCCACTCCAGGCCCTTGTCCCGCTGCCCCACGTAGGCCAGCTGCATGGCGCCCAGGTTGAGCGCCCGTGAGTCGTCCGGGTTCAGCTCCACATGATGCTCCATGAGCTGCAGCGCGCGCCGGCGCGCGACCTCCGCCTCCGCCTGACGGCCATCCGCCTCGTAGGTCATGGAGAGGAACGAGGCCGTCTGGTAATCGTCCGGACGGAGCCGGAGGGCCTCCTCGTAAGAACGGGCAGACTCCTTGAACTTGCCTTGCTGAAACAGGGCGCGCCCGAAGAAATAGTAGGCCTCGAACAGCTTCGGATTGAGCCGAATCGCCGTAGCGAATTCCTGCTCCGCCTCGTCGTAGCGTTTGGCGAAGGTGAGGGCCAGGCCGCGCGAGCTATGGGCTTCGGCCAGCTCCGGGTCGAGCTCCAGGGCCTTCCGGCTCACCGCATCGGCCTTTTCCAGGTGCGCGGCACTCGCGTCCCAATAGATGTAGATGAACGAGCAGCAGTCGGCGACGCCTGAGTAGGCCAGCGCGTAATTGGGGTCGATCTCGATGGCTCGCTCGAACATCCGGCGCGCGTACTCGACGCTTTTCCGGCGCCACTGATGGAAGAACTGCCGGCCGCGGAGATAGCACTCGTAGGCCTGGACGTTGGCGGTGGGGAGCTTCTCGATCGCCCGTTTCTCTTCGTCGGTGAGCATCACCCGCAGCGCCTTGACGATGTTCTGCGCGATCTCTTCCTGAACCTGGAACACGTCCTCCAGATCGCGCGAGTAGCTTTCCGACCAGAGCTGGAAACCGCCCGCCACGTCGATCAGCTGCGCCGTGATCCGGAGGCGATTCCCGGCCTTGCGGACGCTGCCCTCGAGCACCGTGGCCACCTTGAGCTTGGCACCGATGTCGCCGATGTCCTCGTTCTTCCCCTTGAAGGCAAAGGCCGAGGTCCGCGAGGCGACACGCAATGCCTCGACCTTGCTGAGCGCGTTGATGATCTCCTCGGCGATTCCATCGCAGAAGTAGTCCTGGTCCTTCTGCGGGCTCATGTCGGCGAAGGGGAGAACGGCGATCGACTTGCCGGCCTGCGTCGCCGGTGTGGTGCCAGGCGGTGTGTTCCCGGAAGGCAGGGTCAGCGCATGCGCGAACTGCGCCGCGGTGGCAAACCGGTCGGCCGCGACCTTGGCGAGGGAGCGGGTCACCGCCTGCTCCACCGCCTCCGGCACCGTGGCACGCGCCGCACGGGCCGAGGGGACCGGCTCGGTGAATCGCTTGGTGATGATCGCCTGGGCCGTAGGACCGGTGAAGGGCGCCGACCCGACCAGCATCTCGTAGAGCACGCACCCCAGGCTGTAGATGTCGCTGCGACCGTCGGGCTCGACCTCGCCCGCCGCCTGCTCCGGGCTCATGTAGGCGGGAGTCCCCACCGCGGAGCCGGTCTGGGTCAGGTTCTCCCGTCCTGCGGCACTCACCGCCTTGGCGATCCCGAAATCGGTGACCAGCGCCTCCCCTTCGTGCAGCATGATGTTCTCGGGCTTGATGTCCCGGTGAACGATCTGCTGGCGATGGGCGTAGTCGAGGGCGCCGGCCACCTGGCGCGCGATCTGGGTGGCATCTTCGAGGGCGAGCTGCTTCTCGCGGCGGAGCCGGTCGCGGAGCGATTCGCCTTCCACGAACGGCATCACGTAGTAGAGCAGCTCACCGGCCCGACCGGAGTCGTGGAGCGGCACGATGTGGGGATGATTGAGCCGGGCCGCGACCTTGATCTCACGGAGGAACCGCTCCGATCCCAGCGCCGCGGCCAGCTCCGGATGCAGTACCTTGAGCGCCACCCGGCGGTCGTGCTTGAGGTCCTGGGCCAGGAAGACGGTCGCCATTCCGCCGCGCCCCACCTCCCGTTCCACCACGTAGCGATCGGCCAGTGCAGCCTTCAGGCGATCGATCAGAGAGTCGTTCACGCCGATCGCTCCAGACATGGCATTGAGTACCTCACCTCGGGGTTAGAGCCGGGCCAGCAGAGACTGAAATCTGGGGTCGTCACGGAGGGAGGCCAGATCGGAGTCGTTCTCCAGCCATTCCCGATGCCCGAATCCGTTCCGGATCGCCTTGTCGAGCAGGGCCAGCGCCTCATCCTTCTGCCCGCCCAGGGCGTGGCAACAGGCCACGTTGTAGAGCTGGCTGGAATCCTCCGGATCCAGAGCCAGCCCCCGGCGGGCCCAGTCCAGCGCCTGATCGCGCTTGCCCTGCTCCATCAGCGCCGAGGCTCCCAACACCAGGGCCCGGATGTCTTCCGGGTTGGTCTCCAGGTGCCGCTCCGCGAGGGCGATTCCGCGGCGCTGCGCGGCCGAGCCTTCCTCGGTACGGCCCAACGAGCGAAGGTCCTGGACCATCAACAGCGGAGCCTGGTAGTCCTCCGGGCGCACCCGTGCGGCTTCGGTGTACTCCCGGACCGCCGCCTCATGCTTCCCCTGCTGGAACAATGCCCGCCCGTAGAAGTAGTGCGGCTCGTACAGGTTGGGGCCCAGTCGGATCGCGCGCTCGTAGTTGGCATTGGCTTCCTCGTAGCGCTGACTCAGCGAGAGGACCAGCGCCCGCGAGGTGATGGCCTCCGGCATCTCGGGGTTGAGCTCGAGCGCCTTCTGACTGTAGCTGTCGGCTTGCTCCAGGTTCGACCGGCTGGCGTCCCAATACATGTACAGCACCGAGCAGCAGTCGGCCGCCCCGGCGTATCCTTGGGCATAACCCGGATCGATCTCGATGGCCCGCTCGAACATCCGACGGGCGAACTGGATGCCGGTCCGGCGGAACTGATGGAAGAACTGCCGGCCCCGGAGGTAGAACTCGTAGGCCCGGACGTCCGCGGTGGGGGCCTTCTCGATGGCCCGCTTCTCGTCCTCGCTCAGGACCACGCGGAGCGCCTTGACGATGTTTTCGGAGATCTCGTCCTGGATCGCGAAGACGTCCTCCAACTCGCGATCGTAGCGCTCCGACCAGAGGTGATAGCCGTCGGCGACGTTGACCAGCTGGGCGGTGACCCGGAGCTTCTTTCCCGCCTTTCGGACGCTCCCTTCGAGCACCGTCGCCACCTTGAGCTTCCGACCGATCTCCCCGATGTCCTCGTTCTTCCCCTTGAAGGCAAAGGCCGAGGTCCGCGAGGCCACTCGCAGCGCCTGAATCTTGGTCAGGGCATTGATGATCTCCTCGGCGATGCCGTCCGTGAAGTATTCGTTCTCAGGATCGGCGCTCATGTTGACGAACGGCAGCACCGCGATCGACTTGGCCGTGGGCACCGGAGTGACCACCAGCGTCGCATTGGGTGGCGTCACGATCCGCGCGGAACCCAGCGCCTGCCCCAGCAGCGCCGCGGTCGCGAATCGTTCGTGGGGCTCTCGCGCCAGCGTCTTGGTCACCACTTCGTCCAGTTCGGGCGACACCCCGCTTCTCCGGGCCTTGAGCGACGGCACCGGCTCGGTGAAGCGCTTGCTCATGAGCGCCTGAACCGTGCTCCCGGTGAACGGGGCGCTGCCGGCCAGCATTTCGTAGAGCACGCATCCCAGGCTGTAGATGTCGCTCCGGCCGTCGGGCTCTCCTTCTCCCGACGCCTGCTCCGGGCTCATGTAGGTCGGGGTTCCGACCGCCAGGCCCGTCTGAGTCAGGCTCTCGCTCCCCGCCGCGCTCACCGCCTTGGCGATCCCGAAATCGGTCACGATCGCCTCGCCTTCGTGGAGCATCACGTTCTCGGGCTTGATGTCCCGATGCACCACGCCCTGGCGGTGGGCGTAGTCGAGCGCCGCCGCCACATCCCGCGCGATCCTGACCGCGTCATCCACGGGAAGCTGCTTGTCCTTGTTGAGCCGGTCTCGCAGCGATTCACCTTCCACGAAAGGCATCACGTAGTAGAGCAGCCCGTCGGCCCGCCCCGAGTCGTAGAGAGGAAGGATGTGAGGGTGCTGAAGGCGCGCCGCGATCTGGATCTCACGCAGGAATCGCTCGGGGCCCAGGGTGGCGGCCAGCTCGGGGTGCAGCACCTTGAGCGCCACGCGCCGGTCGTGCTTGATGTCCCGGGCCAGGAAGACGGTGGCCATTCCTCCTCGGCCGACCTCGCGGTCGAGGAGATAGCGGTCGGTCAGACTGGATTGCAGGCGCTGCAGCAGGTCGGCCATTGGCGTTACGGTCCGGCCGCCTTCATGGCTGCCGTGCTATCTCCCAGCATCAGCCACTCGACGATCGAGAGCGGCAGGCTGCCGTAGCTGATCAGTTGGTCGTGGAACGCCCCCAGGCGGAAATTGGCGCCCTCCTGATCGCGATACTTCCCGAGCAGCCGCATGATCTGCCACTTGCCGACCATGTAAGTGATCTTCTGGGTGGGACTGGACGCCGCTCCTGCCGCCTCTCCCTCCGCCGCTTCCTTGTCGAGTCCCCCCGCTTCCATGAAGTACTTTACCGCCTGGTCGAAGGTCCAGCGCCCGGTGTGCAGGTTCACATCCACGCCGATCCGGGCCCCGCGGTAGCGCGAGAGCCGGAGCACCTGGCCGTGCGCGGCCGAGTTCTCGGGGTAGAAGCCGCTCCGGAGCAGCATCTCCTCGCCGTAGAGCGCCCAGCCCTCGATGAAGATTCCGTCGTTCTGCTGTCGCCGGATCTCGTCGCTCACGTGGTTGGCGATCGAGATCTGGAGAAAGTGCCCGGGGATCCCTTCGTGCCCCAGGATCGGCCGCGGGTCTTCGATGGCCGCCCGGATGTAGAAATTGCCGCTCTTGGGGTTGTAGGTAGGGATGAAGAAGAAGCCGCTGGGGTCGCTGTCGTAGAGCCCGGGCGGATTCATGAAGCCGCCGGGGCTGGTCGGCTTGAATGCCTCTGGCAGCTGGCGAATCAGGAAGGGACCAATGTAGGAGGGAATGGTCACCAGCTCGTTCGCCTTCAGGAATCCCACGATGTCGTTGAGGCGGCTCTGGTACGCCGCCAGGAACTCTTCCTGGTCCCTGGGGATGTTGGGGCTGCGGGCTGGGTCCGGCGAGGCGAGGCTGGGGTCGCTCAGCATCGCCTCGAGCCCCCGATTCCGTGCCAGTTCGGCCTCGCCCAGCATGGCCACCTGCTCGGCATCGACCGGCAGCAGGTACCAGTGTTTGATCAGGTAGTTGTAGTTCTTCTCACCCATCGGGCTCCAGGCCACCATGCGGGGGAGCCTGGCCTCCAGCCAATCGGCAAATCCGTGGAGGGCGCGTATCGCACCGTCCCGCGCCTTGACCAGCGCCGCCTGCTCTTCCGGACTCAGGCTGTCCGCCAGAGTCATCAGGCTGGTGTTGAAGAGATCGTCCCCCGAGCGGGCCGCATCGATGGCGAGCTGAGCGTAGAGCTTGACCGGTTTGGTGAGATTGACCTTGCCCTGCTCCAGGAGCGCCGGCATCCGCCGCAACCTGGCCGTGGCGGCCAGCGCCCGGGTCCGATGCGGGGCGTACTCCTTCTTGAGCAGGCTGAAGATGGCGTTACTGCACTCGCCCACGTAGGTCTGGGGATCCGATTCCTCGGGGAAGAGCACGCGGCCGAAAAACGCGACTCCCTCGAGCTGCGAACGGAACAACATGAGATCGATCCGATCGTCGCGGGGCCAACCCTTCGTACTCATCGCCTTGACCCGCGCCAGCAGCTGCTCGACGTGCGCCCGACGAGCCCGCACCGCGCTCATGCTGTAGTCGGCCAGCCGATCGTCCCACATGTGCAGACCCTGATCGCTGGAGCTCACCGGGTAGCTCTGGTCGCGCCAGGCGTAATAACGAACGGCCAGCGCACGCAGCGTGTCCGGAGAGGCCGCCGGGGTGCGGGCCTGTGCCGCCAGGCCGCCGGTCCCGACGACCGAGACCATGGCCCATGCCAGGAGTGGTCCCTTCAGCATCGATGTCTCCAGAAGTGCCGACTGCGGTCGGCTTCGGGGGCTTGGAGCGCGGGGTTTCAGGCCGTCAAGAATGGCGAGGACGGGCCCGGTTCGCTACCAGGGTCAGGGACCCGCCAGGAGGCGACGTACTTCTTCCAGTTCGGGCAGGCCGGGATCGGCCTGGTGCCAGATCTCCTGAAGATCCCGGATGGCCGACTGGGCGGCCTTGGTATCACCGGCGCCGGCGGCGGCGCGGGCCAGGCCGATCAGTGAGCGCGCTCTCCGCGGGGCCCCCTGCAGCGCCCGCTCGAACTCGATCTCCGCCTCGCCCGGGCGCTGCATCCCCAGGAGCAACTCGCCCAGCAACTCATGGGAGGGCTTGATCCAGGTAGGGGGACCGAAATCGACCGGGATCGTCTCTTCGAGGGCAATCGCCTGTCGCACCAGTGCCACCGCCGTGTCGCCGTGGCCGGCTCCCGCCTCGAGGGACGCGCGCAGTTGCGAGGAGAGAATCGCCGCGACTTGCCTGCTATCGTCCTCGCCTGGACCCACCTCCGCCTGCCTCAGGCTGTCGAGGCCGGTCACCGCCTTCTCCGCCGCGCCCCGATCCCCCCGCTTGAGTGCCGCCAGGCCCAGGACATATCGGTCGCAAACCAGTGGAACGCTCGGCCCGTCGTCGAGGTCGATGGTCCAGTCCGCCACCGGACTGGTCCAGGCCTCGGTGTTGACCAGGTAATGCGCCCGCATCCAGGCCAGGGCATGGCGCCTCGGTCGTGACCCTCCCTCACCCAGATTGGCCCGGACCCGCTCCAGCAGCCTGGTGGCTTCCACATAGCGACCCTGCTGCAACAGCCCATAGTCGAGCCACGCCGTGTAGTGTCCCGGCACTTCCGCAGTGGCCTTCACCGCAATCGCGTTCTGTGAAACCACCTGGTCCCACATGCCGAGCGCCACGAAGATGTGGGTGGTCATGTGCTGGGCGTGGGCCGCATCGGGCGCGATCCCCGAATAGGCACGAGCCGCCGGGAGCCCCAGTGGCGCATGGACCGGATCGTCAAAGGCGTGAATCAGGTAGTGCGCGGCGCCGGGATGGTTGGGGTTGACCCGGAACACGCTGTCGGCGATCGCTGCCGCGCGCATGTACGTCGGCACGTTTCGAATTCCCTGACTCAGCCCCTCGAGCGCCAGCGCGTAGAACACCTTGGCCTCGAGATCCTTGGGGTACTTGCGGGCCACTTCTGCCATCACTGTCGCATAGGCGGTGTCGCGGACCGGCTTGGAGCCGGTCCCGTAGAGGGCCTCTACCGCCGACAGGTAGTCCTTCTCCCTGGCAGTGGGGGCCCGCTTCTGGCGCGCCTCCGGCGTCGGTCCCAGTCGAGCCAGGGTGGCGCGCGCCGAGACCGAGTCCTGTTCGTTCCAGATCGGATGGGTGTAGCTCATGGCCTCGCCCCAGTAGGCCATGGCGAAGCCCGAATCCAGTGCCTGGGCCTTCTTGAAGGCCTTGATCGCCGACTCGTACTCGAAGCTGTGCAGGTACAGCACGCCCTGGATGAATTGTGCCTGCGCGGCCCCCTTGGCCGAGGTGGGGAAACTGATGGTGCCCAGGCGCGGAGGCTGCTGGGCCGTGGCCGTCGAGGGGAGCGCCACCAGCAGGGCGGCGAGCAGGGCGTGTCGAATCGGAGACCCGGTCATCGTGATTCCTTTTGACGCATGGGGACCGCTCGCTCCGCGGTCATGATGTCCATCTCGTCCCGGCGCGCCAGCCGGGGCAGAGTGGGATCCCGCTCTCCAGCCGGCGTGAAGGTGACCGAGACCGCCTCCGGCAACAGATGGGCGATGGAGTTGGCGTAGTACTCCAGGAGCGGCCGTTGAGCGGGAAGGATAACGTACTCGGTTCCCTGTTCCACCAGGATCCGCCGCATCCGGAACATGCGCCAGGCGCGGTCCCAGACTTCGTCGACCGCCAGGTCGCGGCGCACCACCCGCGCGTTGAACTCGGTCAATCGGTCCCGCAGCTCATCGATCCGCTCCAGCAAACGGGCCCTGGGTACCACGCTGGTATTGAAGGAAAGCAGCGCGGCCGAACAGAGCGGCACCGGCGTCACCGGGATCACCTGGCCGATCCGCTCCAGGGTCAGCTCCGCCAATTGCTGCACGTGCGGGAGGCGCTGGTCCTTGGGCATCTGCAGCAGGTCGGAAGGTTGAGTCGCCAGCCAGGCCCGGACCGAGACCGGCGTTCCCAGGCTCACCGCCACCCGTCCATAGCGCCGGAGCCGCCCCGTGAAAAACCTGAGGAGGTTGGACCACAGATAGGCTGCGACGCCTCCGAGCTGCCGCCAGCGGGAGAGTGGCTTGACCCCGATCACACGCTCCCGGATCAGAGAGCGATCCTCCAGTACCCGGTCGTAATTGATCCCCACCGGGATCAGCCAGATGTCATGGGCGAAGGTAGGGTCGTTCATGGTGCGGAGGATGTAGTCGATGAGCCCGATCTTCGGCGGTCGCAGCGCCCCGTCCCGGGAGAGGCCACCCTCCGGAAAGATCCCCTGGGTCACCCCGTTCCGGGTGATCAGCTGCACATAGCGCTCGAGCACCGCGTGATAGAGCGGCTCGCGATAGCGGCGGCGGATGAAGTAGCTGCCGAAGCTCTTGAACACGTACTCCAGTGGCCAGACGCGCGCCCACTCACCCACCGCGTAGCTGATGCTCACCACCCGGGCGAGCACGTAGGCCACGACCACGTAGTCGGCGTTGCTCCGGTGGTTCATGAGGTAGACCACCATGTCCTCGCGAGGGACACGGCCCAGTGCCTCCCGGTCCTGGTACTCGATCGAGGCCTTGTAGAGCAGGTTGATGAGGAAGCGACTCAGGTTGTAGCCGATCCGGTAGTAGGAGAGCACGTTGAAGAAGGGGACGATCTCGTCGATGTACTCGTTGACCAGGCGACGTACCTCGCCGTCGGTCATCGGATGCTCGCGCTGGTGCTGCGCCATCGCCTCGAGCACCAGGGGATCCTGGAGGAGCTGCTCCCGGATGATGTCCCGCTTCACCAGCTTGTAGCGGTCCAGGCGGGCCTGGAACTGGTGGATCGCTCGGAGGGCGGAGCGGCGCAGCCTCTCTTGCAACGCGACGGCGAGGGCCGCCGCCAGCACCAGCCCTGCCAGGGCGATCCCCGCGATCCACCAGACCCGTTCGTTCATGCCGGTGCGCTGGGGGGGGTGAGCACCCCGGGGTGGCCCTCCAGCTTGGCTTGTTGATAGGCCATCCCCTCGAGGCGGATGACCCGCTCGCGAATCGGCGGATGGGATCCGAAGACGTCTCCGACCACGCCCGGTCGTTCCGACGCGGGGCGCCCCAACGCGTCCACAATACAGAGATGAGCGGCGCCGTGGGTGATCGTGGTAGTGGGTCCGGTGGCCCCATCCAGCTTTTCGAGGGCACTCGCCAGCGCCATCGGGTTGCGGGTGAACTGCGCGCCGGTCGCATCGGCCAGGAATTCGCGCTTCCGGCTCACCGCCATGGCCAGCAGCTGGGAGAGGATCGGTGCGACCACCAGCGAGAGCAGCCAGGCCACCAGAACGATCAACGCGAGCGGATTACCCTTGCGATCCCCTCCGCTCCGGCCGCCACCACTCGAGCTACCGCTCCTCACATAGGCCCCACCGCGGAGCATCCGGCCCATTCCGTCCGACATCAGCGCGATCGCCCCCACCATCGCGGCCAGCAGGGTCATCAACCGGGTATCGAGGTTTCTCACGTGGGCCATTTCGTGGGCAACCACACCCTGCAGCTCGTCCCGGTTGAGGGTTCGAAGCAGACCCTCGGTTACCGCGATGCTGGCGTGCTGGGGGTCGATCCCGGTGGCGAACGCGTTGGGATCGGAGTCGGGCACGATCCAGATGCGCGGACGCGGCAGACCCGAGGCGACCGCCATCTCTTCCACCACGTTGACCAGCTGCTGCTGGGCCGGGTCAACCGCCTCGATGATTTCCCAGGCCCCGGTGGCCCAGAGCACCCGGCCCGCGCCGTAGCGCCAGGAATACCAGCAGAGGCCGGTCGCAAATGAGGTGGTGAGGAGGCCGATCCAGGGAATGATGTGATGATAGGCTTCGGGTGGGGCGCCTTCGGTTTGCAGATAGAAAGCCCAGTCGCCGCCGAAGCCAACCCAGGCGAAGAGCAGGATGAAGCCGGCGAGCAGCCAGAAGGAGCGGCGGCGATTGGACTCTTGTTGTGCGAAGAGATTCGAATCGCTCACGCCGGCGGCTTGTTCATCGACAGGTCGACCTGCGGCACCGCCCGCTCGCCGGCATCCTCGATCTCCCAGAGCTCGGCGGGGCTCGCCTTGGCCAGGCCGGCCAGCAGATTGGTCGGAAACTGCGCCTGCTTGGTGTTGTACTCGGTGGCCACGTCGTTATAGAACTGGCGGGCGAAACCGATCTTGTTTTCGGTGCTGGTGAGCTCTTCCTGCAGTTGCGCCACGTTCCCCGTGGCCTTCAGCTGAGGGTAGGCCTCGGTCAGGGCGAAGAACCGTCCCAACGCCTGGGTGAGCTCGCCTTCCGCTTGCGCTGTCGCCTTCACGCCCGTGGCACTCACCGCCTTGTTCCGAGCCGCGATCACCGCCTCGAGCGTGCTCTTCTCGAAATCCATCGCCCCTTTGACGGTGTTGACCAGATTGGGGATCAGGTCGTGGCGGCGCTTGAGCTGAACGTCGATCTGCTTCCAGCCGTTCACCACCTGATTCTTGAGGCCGATCAGGCGATTGTAGGCGCCCACCACCCACAAGGCCACCACCACGAGGACGACCAGGAAGATGATGCCGGACATGGGATTCCTTCCGAGTTACGGGTGGGACGGGCTCCCCCGTGGCTCTTCCTCTCCCTCCGGGAGAAGACCGGCCAGGGCATGGCGGAACTGCGCGACCAGGGCCGAATCGTTGGTCGCACGATGAAAGAGAGGATGGCGCTCGTCCACCAGCAACTCCACCCCCGGGGCCAGCGGTACTCGACGGCAGATCTGGCCGGCCGGGTCTCGTGCGGCGCCCTCTGCGGCGCGCGTCACCCGCTGGAGGCGGCCCTGCAGCGCCCGCCCCACCTTCCCGCTCGGACCCCCCGGCCCCAGCGCGAGCGTCAGTCTCGAGGGCGCCGGGAGGGCGGCCCCGAGCGCGCCGGCGACCCGGCGCTCGACCACGTCTCCCGCCAGCCCCGCCAACTCCTTCACGATGGTCTCCAGGGTGGCGCCTTCCATCTGGCGGAGTTTGATGGCCAGCACCTGGAGCAGGTGGCGGTAACTGTAGATCGCGGCGGTGCCCCGTCCTTCGGGCGGGCTCACCAGTCCCCGGGTCACATAGAACCGGATGGTCCGCTCGGTTGGACGGGCGCGGGCTGCGGCGTTGACCGGGAAGATCCCGGAAGCGTCGAGGATGGCTGAGGCAAGGGCCACCAGGTCCCGGAGGCGCCATGGGGCCAGCGCCGAATATTCCCGGAGCGTCCCGAGTGGATCAGCGGCGGAAGTCGGTGGCGCGGCCGTGGTCACTGGCCGCCGCCTGACGCTTCAAGGGGCGGGCGCCCGTGCTGCTCTATCACCGACGCCACGGTGTCCATCAACTCGTCGAGCTGGAACGGCTTCACCAATACCGGGCATCCCTGCAGCTCCTCCGGCCATTCGGACACCGCCAACCCCGGATCGCCCGACATGAAGACCAGCCGGCTTCGCAGGTTGGGCCAGCGTCTGATCAGCGCCAGGGCCAGGGCGGAGCCGGAAAGCTGCGGCAGGATCAGGTCCACCAGGATCGCGTCCACCGACAGGTCGGCCAGCACCGCGTAGGCCGATTCTCCGCTCGCCACGGTAATCGCCTCGTAGCCGCTCCGCCGCAGCGCCCGCTCCAGGGCGCTCCGGATCTGCGGCTCGTCGTCGACCACCAGTACCCGGTAGGTCATGACGCCGCCTGCTGGAGCGGGGGGAAGTAGCGGGTCACGACTTCCCGCATCGCGTCTTCCGGCGTAAGCGAGATCCGGAGCTCCCCGGCCGGCAGACCGAAGACCTCCTTGAAGTGCTGCTGAAGGGTCCGGGCCTTCCCGTAGCCCAGCTTCATCGCCACGTCCTCGATCGTGTAGCCCGGATCGAGCAGCAGCCGGTGGGCGTAGAGCAGGCGGGCCAGCATCAGCACGACCCGCGGCGAGGGGAGCTGGGAGCGCGCGCACCACCGGTCGAAGGTCCGGCGGTTGACTCCCGCTTGATGGGCCAGCTGGTCTACGGTCAGGTCGGCAGTGGGCTGGCTCAGCGCGCTCTCCAGGACCGCCCGCACCCGATCGGAGAGACCGTGGAGCGCGTCGGCCAGGCCGTTGATCACCTGCCAGAGAGTCGAGCAGCTCAGCTCGTCCCGGAGCACGGCCCGGAGGGTGAGCGGATCGTCGTCGATCCGCGCGAAGATGGCCCGCCGGATTCCGGTCCGCCCCAATGTAAGGAGAATCCCCGCCATCGCCGGCACCAGCGTGGTATACAGCACCACTGGCAGCGAGGGGAATTGAATCCGCAGGCTTTCGATCTCCCGGGAGCGGGGCTGCCCGGTGAGCATCGGGTCAACGACCGCCAGGGCTACCGGCCGGCTCCGGATCACCTGAAACAAGTCGGCCCAGTCCGACACCTCCAAAAACACGTAGCGATCCGGCTCGAGCATCCGGAGACGGTGGATTTGGGGGGCTGGCAACGCAGCCAAAACCTGAACTTGTCTCAATTGGGGCCTAAAATGTCCAAAAATGGGCCTAACGACGCGCCTGGACTCGCCAGATGTTGGACTCCCGCCAATGCGGGTACACACTCATCAGGAGGCTGGTCCATGTCACGCCGCCGTCAGATCATCGCACTTCTTCTCGTGACGCTTCCCCTGGTCGCCGCAGCCTGCACTGATCCGAGCGGCCCCAATCTCACTCCCAACTTCGAGCAGCAGGGGAGCGAGACCCATCACTAGGTAGTACCGGCCTGCTCGGCGTAACGCCGCAGGCCGGCCGCGACCTCGGCCAGTGCCGGCGTCTCCAACAACTCGACCCGTGCCGTTGGGGTCGGGGCTGCGACCGTCGGAGCCTCGTCGAGTCGCTCGAGTGTTCGCTCGATCCTGAAGTACCATTCGTTCAGCTGGTGACGCTCCGCGAGCGCCATGGCCTCGCGGAGCTCCCGGCGCGCCTGCGTCTGCTGCCCGAAGTGGGCCAGGCCCAGGCCCTGCTTGTATCGGAAGTCGACCGCCATCGAGGGCGGCATCTTGGCTTCGAAGCTCCGTGCCGCCTGGCGCCGGCGCTCGAAGGCGATCCGGTCCCCTTCAGCCGCCTCGAGCTCCATGAGCTCCACGGCCGCGTTGGCCTTCACGTTGAAGCTCGCCCGGGAGTCCAGCACGATCTCGAAGGCCTGACGCGCCACGTCGTTGACACCGAGCGCGCGGAGAGACACCGCCACGTCACCAAGAGCCCGGCAGCGGGTCACGTAATCCGGGGCGTATTCGAAGGCCCGATACTGGGCGACCAGCGAGTCGAGCTGCTGCCCCTGCACCGCCAGAATCGCCCCCAGGTCGGCGTAGGCCCGGCCGAGCACCTCGGGAAGATCCAGGGGCGTCGCGTCGGCAATCACTCCATCCACCGCCAACCGCGCCGCCGGCAGATTGCCCTGACCGCGCATCACATTCGCTCTGCCCAGCCGCGACAGCAGTACTGACCGCTCATCCCCCAGAACGCGAGCCGCCTGCTCGGCGGCGGAATAGGCGTCGTTCGCCCGGTTCCAGCGGGCCAGGCGCCGGTTGAGCCGGGCGATTTCGAGCGCCAACCGGGGGCTTTCCTCCAGTGGAACCGAGGCTCCGAAGGTGCGCGCGGCCTGGCTCACCAGGTCGAGTGCCTCTTCATAGCGGCCTTCGTGCTCCAGGTAGTAGGCGAAGGCGCTCAGGCTCATCCTGAGTGTCGCCGGCCGATTGGAGGGCGGGTGATTGAGCGCCCGCACCAGTCCGCGGAGGTGCTCGGAGTCCGGCAGATCGTCGGGAAGCTCGTCGAGATAGCGCCGAACCCCCTGCAGCTGCCACTGGAACGACTCCCGGTCCTCCTCGGTGCCGGGAAGCCGGTCCAGCCGGTCGATCAGCCGTTGCACCAGATATCCGGCCAGGCAGACGCGACTCGAGGTTTCCCGACCTCGTTCCAGTTCTTCACGGGCGCGGTCAAGAAATGCGGCATGGCCCAACCAATCCTCGGGGCCTGCGGTCGACTCGATGAGTTGGCGGGGACTGTACAAGGGATCCTCTGGGTTCGATTCGAGGCCGTACCCGGGTGGACTGTCGCTAGTATGGCCTGAGGGTCACTGGTCGGCAAGGCCTGTGCCCCCAGCAGCGTCCTTCGGCTCCACTCCGCGCGAATGCGATACCGTAACCTGGGTCACAGCATCGCATTCTTGCCTCATGTCGCGCGGCTTCAGTCTGCTCGAATTGCTCCTGATCCTGACCCTGGTGGGTATCCTTGCCGGGCTCGCCTACCCTCGTGCAGTGGACACCATCGATCGGGCGTCGGTCGAGCGCGCGACCAGGGAGCTGGTGGCCGCGCACACCCGCGCCCGAATGAACGCCGTGGTGGAGAGTCGCATCGGCTTGTTGTACGTGAGCGGCGACTCCGTCGTCCTGAAGATGGTGATCGGTTCCGATACGGTGACTCGATGGCGCACACCGGGACCGGGTGCCCTAGGGATTTCCCTGAGTGGCCCCAGTCGGCCACTCCGGTTTCTCCCGACCGGCGTCACCTTCGGCGCATCCAACGCGACATTCGTGTTGTCGAGAGGCGGATGGAGCAGGCGAGTCGTGGTTTCGCGATGGGGCCGGGTCAGGGTCCAGTGAGCCCGCCGGCCGGACCCCCCATCCTCAGTGGGCGCCGGCCGAATCCGGACGGAAGTGCAAGTCGATGTGGACCTGGATGTCGGGATACATCTTGAGCACACCGAGAAACTTGGTGAGCCCCCCGATCTTGTAGTCCTTCAGGTTGAGCGGGAAATCGGAGTGGAGGTGGATCCCCTCGGGAAGGAACGCCACCCACGCGGGCAGGTTCACCTGGCGGGAGACGCCGTGGATCTGGAACGTGCCGTGCATGGTGATGGTGGCGCTATCGGTGCTCTCCGCTCCCACCGTCACGCCCTCGAGATCGAAACGAATCGTCGGAAATTGCTCCGACTCCATCGACTTGTTCATGTCCCGGTCCCGGTGGTCGTTGCCGGTCTTGAGAGTCTTGACCGGCGTCTCCGCCCACCCCAGGACATCGGCCAGTCCGCCGCCGCCGGCGATCTCACCAGTCACCACCTGCGTGGCGCCGACGAAATCGCCCACCGAAGCGTGGCCGTCGAAGCTGAGGGTACCGGAATCCACCACGGCCCGGGGAATGGGTCGCTGCGCCTCGACACCGCTCGCCCCTGCCAGAAGCAGGGTGGCCCAAAGCAGAAGCCGCATACGGTTTCCCGGTCGCCTGTCTCAGGTCCCGCGGCGACCACGGGCGCGGCCATCGCTACCCAGACTGTACTTGCGGACCTTGGCCAGAAGCGTCGATCGGGCGATGCCAAGCAGCTGAGCGGTCCGGCGCTTGTTGCCGCCGGTGTACTCGAGAGCCCTGGCAATGTGGCGGCGCTCGGCGTCCTCCAGCGACTCGGGGGGGACCGGATCGCCCGGGGCCATGGCCTTGCGGAGCGCGCCCAAATCGAGGCCCGGGACCCCCAGGCCGAGGATCAGGACGTCCAGGCCGGGGACTTCCAGCGCGCGGACCGCCTCCCTGCCATCCGACACCTGAACCACCCGCTGCCCGGTCTCCCGGAGCACACCGGTGACGCGCTGAGCGCGCTTCGGATCATCGTCCATCAACAGGAAATGCGAAGCGCTCATGGGGACGAAGGTAATGGTCAACCTGACTCCTTGCTCCTAAGTTTGCCCCAGTGACCGATCGGTATCCATGCCACTACCCACCAACCTTTCCGCCCTCCAGATAGGCGAGCGACTCCAGGAGCCGCTCCTGGTGCTCGACGTGGAGCACCGCGGTGGAGATACGCCGCACACCATCCTGACCCTCGGCAATCAGTGGGGCCGCCTCGCGTCGGCCCCGTTCTGGTCGTCCGACCAACCCCGGATCGCGGGGATTGCCCGAGGCGACGTGGTCCAGGTCATCGGGGAGCTGACCGCCTACCGCGACCGCCGCCAGCTTTCGGTTACCTCCATCCGAGTATTGCCACGGGATGGTATCGACTGGCGCGCGCTGCTTCCGTCGGTCGGCCCGGTTACCCCCTATTGGGAGGCCCTGGACCGCTGGCGTCACGAGCTGCGCGCCCCCCGCCTCCGGGACACTCTGGCCCTGTTCTACGACGACCTCGACTTCCGGACCCAGTATGAGCAGTGCCCTGCCAGCCTCACGGGCCATCACGCCGCGCTCGGCGGGTTGCTCAAACACACCGCCGAAGTTGCCGTGATTGCTCGCACCATCGGCCGGGTAGCCGGGGCCGACCTCGAGCTCCTGTTGGCGGGCGTCCTTCTTCATGACGTCGGGAAGGTCGAAGCCTACACCTGGGACGGGCCCTTCGGCTCCACGGATGCCGGGGCGCTGATCGGGCACGTAGTCTTGGGGAGCCTGATGCTGGAGCGCCGAGTGGCCGCCGCGTCCCGCCCTCCCTGCAGCCCGTTCGAGCTCGGCATCCTGCATCACCTGATTCTCTCCCACCACGGCGCTCGGGAGTTCGGTGCGCCGGTCGAACCCATCACCCTCGAGGCCGAGATTCTCCACCATGCCGACGACGCCAGCGCCAAGACCGCCAGCATGGCGCAGGCGCTGGGAGATCCGCAGCATTTCGTCGGCGAGGCGCTACTCAGCCAGCGGGGAATCTGGCAGTTGGACCAGCGGCGAGCCTACCGGGGCCTGAGCGACTGGGGGCGGAGCGAATCGAACGGCGGCAAGGGGGCCGGAGAGGAATAAAGAACGGCCGCCTGACCGGGGGTCAAGCGGCCGTTCCGCACGTCGACTACCGAAGTCGTGGCTTGCGCCGCCGTTCTTCTCCAACTCGCCGCCGCCGGTTGAGGCACCGTCGGTTAGACGTGGTTGGGCTTCGGTTTCCATCCCCAAGCCGGACGGCCAGTCCCACCTGGTTCGTCTAGTGAGCGCTGCGAGTCGGATCGGGTCGCGGACCGACCCTTCGCACGGCACCCCGAGGCGCCAAATCGGGGCGGCTGGAGCACGCGACTGGCTCCAACGTTCCAAGCCGGAGTGATCACCAGGATCAACGGCTGCCTGAGCCCTTGTTGCGTCGGCAGCCTCCCCCGACATCCCGCCTGGATTCGCCCACCGGCTGACTGCCTCGACCCGGGGCCTCGACAGATTTCCGGCGAGCGACGGGCCTAAGATAAGGACCCGGCAGAATCCCGCAAGTGCCTGTCTTTCTTCGGCTTACGAGATTGTCAGGTGGAGCGAATGTGGAGAGGTAACTCTGAGCGCAGGCGAAGAGTAGCGGGCTTCTCCACAGTGTGTGGAGATTGTGGATCCACAGGTCCACACCCCGAAGGGCTAGGACTCGAGACCGACCTCGATGTAGCGCAAGGTGAGTTCAGAATCGGTGGAAACGAAGACGCCCCCCGCAGCGCTGGCCGCGAACCAACCGGCCACCATCGCTCTCGGCTGATCGAGCTCGCCCACGATGGCGCCGAGCCAGCGGCGCACGTGGCGAACTTCGGGGGCGCGCCGACCGCCGATCGCGAGCAGGGCCCCGGCGCCGGAGGTGGCACGCAGGAAATGCGCGAGGCCATGGGCTCGCTGGCTGAACTCCACCGCCTTGACCCCCGGCTCGTCGAAGAGCACCGCACCCTCGAAGAGATCCATGGGAGGGGCGTCGAGTCGAGGTCCCAGGTAGACGTAGCAGCGTCCGTTCTCCGCCTTGCGCTCCACCAGCGCGGCGGCGGTCTCGCCGGTGAGGCGAGCGGCCTGCACCAAATCGTCGTCGTTGAGGATCCCTACCGCCTTGGTCCACTCCAGCGCGGCAATCGCGGTCTCGATCGGGCACCCCACGGTGTCATCGAACGCGATCAGCCGTGGCGCCTCTCCCGCCCGCAACATGAAGTGGGAGAGGGCTTCGGCCCGATCGGTAAAGGTGCGAATGGTCAGCGCGGATGGCGTCGACATGTATGGAAGCTAAATTCTCTGTGGACGTTCGGCTACCGTGAGGCCGAATGAAGATCGAATGGACATCCTGGCCCTCTCCCCTGGGACCCCTCGTCGTCGTCGAATCGGCGGGGCTCCCGCTGGTCGTGGAGTTCGCACTTCAGGTCAGGGGCCTGAAGTGGATGGAACGACTCCGGGTCCGTCAGCCCGACGTCAAGCTCGACTTGAGTCCCTGCCCAGGGACCACGGGATGGCTGGAAGCCTACTTTGCCAGGCGCGCCCGACCCTTCTGCTACCCCGCCTACCTCGAAGAGTTCTTCGATCTCACTCCCCAGGAGATCGCGGTCTGGAAGGCGGTGTGTGACATCCCCCTGGGGCAGACCCGATCCTACGAGGATATTGCCCAGGCCTCGCGGCTCAACCCCCGGTTGGCGGGCCAGTTAGTCGGCTCCAACCAACTGGCGATTCTCATCCCCTGCCACCGAGTGGTGGGCAAGCACGGCGAGCTGGTCGGGTACGGTGGGGGGCTGCCGCGGAAGCGCTGGCTCCTGGATCACGAGCTTCGGACGGCGGGTTTGGTTCTGCGCTAACGGGGCCGGATATTGACAAAACCCCGCCCGGACCAGACCTTAGGGCCATGGAAGTCGTAGTCCCGATTGGGAAACGAAAGTAGCTTCTCCGCCGCCCCGGACTCGATCCGGGACGGCGTTTTGTTTGCCCCGCCAGCCGGGTCGGGGTCGTTCCGGAGCCGAGAGGCTCCCCTGCCGCAGAGGTCTACCGATGGCTAAGGGTACTGTGAAGTGGTTCAATGATGCGAAGGGGTTTGGCTTTATCGCGCAGGAGGGTGGCAAGGACGTGTTCGTGCATCACACGGCCATTGTCGCGGAGGGGTTCCGTTCCCTCTCCGAGGGTGACAAGGTCGAATTCGACATCGTCGAAGGCCCGAAGGGCCTCCAGGCCTCCAACGTCCGCAAGGCTTCATAGTCGTCATACTCAGCCTCGACATACCGACGCGAACGCCTCGTTCCGCCGCCGTCAACGGCGGATGGCCGCAGGTGCATTCGATCCGGGCCGGGCCCCGATGCTTGTGGGTCCCGGTCCTGCTCGTGGGCCTGCTCGCCGGAGCGGGCCCATCCCGCGCCCAGCGTCCCTCCCCGCCTCCACCCCTCGAGTTCCTCGGATTCAGTCCCGGCGTCACACTGGCGCAGGTGGACAGCCAGCTGCAAGGCGCGGCGGGCGACCCGCTTCGCTGCCAACGTTCCGCCGTCGACCGGAGCGTCTCCGAGTGCCGGGCCTCACTGGCTGACGCCGGGGGACGACCGGTAAACCTCTGGCTCTCCGCCATGGATGGGCGAGTCGGAGTGCTCACCTTGTCGGGAGCGGTGACGGCGCAGCAGTTGGCCGATTGGAGAAGCGAGCTGGAGGGGTCGTACGGTCCCAGCGAGATACGGGTCCAGGGCGTACAGCGCATGCTCCAATGGGTCCAGGCCCACCGCATGCTCAGGCTCACCTGGCGCGAGGAGCGCGACTCCACCGTCGCGTCGGTCAGTCTGGTGGACGGGCAAATCCTGGACGCCCGGGGCAAACGCGCGCCCAGGGGAACCCCGTCGCCTGGAGCGAAGCGCGCCTCACCGGGCGATTCGTCCGGCTCAGCCCGATAGTCGAACCAGAAAGCTCCCCTCGGAGGCTTCGAGCACGTAGTCGCGCACGATGGTGCCCTCGCGGCGCAACTCGGCCAGCCGCGTGCGCACACGGGTCCTGAGCGGCGCGCCACCACCACTGCGTCCTCGACCGGTGATCAGTCGAACCACCGCACCGGGACGCGCCCGCCGCTGGACGCGGAGAAAGTGCTCCGCGTTGGTGACGCCCTCGAGCACGCTCTGCCCGTGCAAGTCGAAGGTTGCCGCGGCTGGTCGGTCGCTCCAGGTCGTCATGGTCGAAGGGCCTCTCGGGGGGATTGCCCCGCTCGGACTGCGTTACTAGCGTTCGGACCCGAGTGCTCCGATTCGCCCTCCGTCTGCCCCGTTACTCCGGTCATTGCTCGGGCGATCTGCCTCGCGGCGGCGTTTTCGACTGAGAGGACCACGTGACTCCTGAACGGCGGCGTCACCTCGGACCAGCCATCGTGATCGCAGCCCTGCTCACGGCCTCGAGCTGCGGCGGGGCCGGTCGGGGGCTGCGGATCGGCCTGGCTGGCCCCCTGTCGGATCCAGTGGGAACCCCGATGAAGATGGCCGCCGAGCTCGCGGTCGCCGAAATCAACGCGACGGGAGGGATCGCGGGACAGCGCATCGAGCTGGTCGAGCGGGACGACCATGGCGACCCCGACTCCGCCGTCGCCGTGGCCGCCTCGCTCTACGACGCCGGCGTCGTCGCCGTCGTCGGCCACGTCTACTCGGGAACCACGCTGGCCGCGGCCGGCGTGTACAATGGAGGCCGGGATCCGGTCGTACAGATCTCCCCCTCGTCCTCTTCCCCCGAGGTCACCGCCGCAGGAGACTACACCTTCCGGGTCTGCCCCAGCGATCTGGCCCATGGCGCGGCCCTGGCCCGCTGGGCCCGGGAACGACTGGGCCTGCAGCGCGGCGCGGTCCTCTACCTGAATGACGAGTATGGCCGCGGAATCCGGCAGACCTTCGTGGACGAGTTCGTGAATCTGCATGGGGAGATCACCGAGACGGATCCCTATCTGGGTTCGAGCCCGGCCCTCGAACCCTATCTTGAGCGGGTCGCGCGCCGGCGCAATGTCCAGTTCATCCTGGTGGCCGGGAACCGGGACGAGGCCGAAGTGGCGCTCCGGGTCGCGCGTGGCCAGGGCGTCACCGTGCCCTTCCTGGGAGGCGATGGTCTGGAAGGAATCGAGGAGGCGGGAGCGCTGGCCGAGGGGACGTTCGTGTCGGCGGCGTATCTGCCCAGCCTCGACACTCCAGCCAACCGGAAATTCGTGGATGCCTATCATCAGCGGTACCCGGCGGCCGGGCTCCCCAATCAGCCCGCCGCCGCGACCTACGACGTGATCTATCTGCTTCGCTCGGTGATCGCGCGGACCGGCGCCAACCGCCGGCGCATACGAGACGGCGTCGCGGCCATCGGCACCTCCGGGCCGGCCTTCGAGGGGGTCACCGGCACGATCGCGTTCGACGCCAATGGAGACGTCCCGCGCCAACGGGTCGTCATCGGAGTGATCCGTCACGGGACCGTCAGCGCCGCGGAGGGACAATGAGGTTCCTCACCAGCCTTCGAGCGCGAGTGGCCGCGACCATGGCGGCGCTTCTGGTCCTGGTGCTGATCATGACGGTCCTCGGCGTGACCTCGATCCGGTCAATGAGCACCGACGTCGAGGCCGAGCTCAAGGATCTCGAGACCGGCTCCGAGTTGGGAGGCGGCCTGGTGGCCTCGGTGCTGGGCGAGATCCGGGCCGCCGAGCAATACCTGCTCACGCCCTCTGAAGCGCTGAAGCAGGATTTCGTCGCCAGCGGTGACTCCTCCTACGCGTATCAACGCCAGTTCCGCGATCTCCGTACTCTGTCCAACACGGACCGCCACATCATCAATCGCATCGGCGCCAGTCAGGCCGGCATCGAAGTCGCCTACGCCACCGCACAGGCGCTGGCCGACCTGGGGCGAACCGACGAGTCCCACGCCATCGCGGCACGAGCCAAGGCGGCCACCGATACGCTGGTCGCCGATATGCGGGCCCTCACCGCCAACCAGGCCAGGCACTCCCTCGACCGCGCCACCGCACTCCACACCAAGGCTCGCCGCTACCAGACCCTGGTGTGGCTCCTCTTCGCCGTGGCGCTGATCCTGGGAGCGACGGCGGCCACGTACACGGTCCGAACCGTGGACGTCCCGCTCCGACGCCTCATCCATTTCGCCGATCGCTTCGGGAGTGGAGATCTCCGGCCCGGAACCCTGGGTGAGATGCCGGCTGAGTTGTCTCGACTGGGGGCGGCGCTGGAGGACATGGCCGGCCAGCTCCGCAACGTGGTGGGAGCCGTGGTCACCGAGGCGCAGCAGATCACCCAGAGCGCCGGGGACTTCTCGGCGATGAGCCAGGAGCTGGCTGCCTCGAGCGGGGAGATCTCCGCGGCCATGGTCAAGATCTCCAGCAGCGCGGATCACCAGGTGCGCGGCATGCAGGACGCCGACAACCTGCTGGCGCGACTCCGGGAAACGGCCGCGACCAACACCGCCGCGGCGGGACGCGTGGTTCAGCTGGCCGAGGAGATCCGCGCCGCCGCCGCCCGGCACCGCGCCGACGTGGGCGCCGCCCGCGCGACCCTGCTCGACGTCCGGGGAGTCGTGCGGACCTCGGCCAAACAGGTGCACGAGCTCGCCCAGCTCTCCGAGTCGATCACCGAATTCATCGACCTCATCAAACAGATCTCTTCACAGACCAACCTGCTGGCTCTGAACGCCGCGATCGAGGCTGCCCGCGCCGGCGAGCACGGGCGGGGTTTCGCGGTGGTGGCGGAGGAGGTCCGTCACCTCGCGGACTCCTCGGCGAAGGCCGCGGAGGACGTCACCAAGACGGTGGAATTCATCCGGGGCCAGGTCCGCGAGGTTTCAGCCACGATGGAGGTCGGGACCCAGAAGGTCGGCGGCATCGAGCACGTCGCCCAAAGTGCGGCCAGCGGGCTCGAAGAAATCGGTCGCGTGGTGCAGGAAGTCCAGGCCGCCGTGGCCGTGGTCGCCCGGGAAGCCGATCAGAACCGGGCCGTGGTCGATCAGCTGGCCGAGCGGACCAAGCAGGTGGCCCACGCCGCCGCGGACCACGCCTCCTCGAGCGAAGAGGTGGCGGCCGCCGCCGAACAGCAGAGCGCCTCGACCGAAGACATGGCCGCGTCGGCCAGCGAGCTTCTCGAAGGAGCCAACCGGCTCGCCAAGCTGGTCTCGGAGTTTCAAACGTAAGGCCCCTCGTCGGGGCCTTGGGTGCTACCGGCGCTTCTTGGCGGCTCGCTTGGGCCGAGGTCGCTTGACCGGCTTCCGACGAACCGCCTTCGCGCGAGGTCCCGGCCGTTCGGGCTTGGCACGGCGGGCGGTGTGAAGCTCGGCCAGGGCGCGCTCACCCTCTTCGGAACCCACCAAGCCGCGGCGGACGGCGTAGCGGATCAGCTCTTCCGCGTCGGCGATCGCAAACTCCCCAAGCCCCGCCCCGGCCCGAATCACATTCAATAGCGCGTCGGCCACCGGGCTTCGCAGGACATTCGCGATCCCCGGCAGGGTTTCGAGCAAGGTCGAGATCTGCGACCCGCCAAGTTCAGACACCACGGCAACTCCCTCCTTCAAAGCCCCTGTCTGCCAAACCCCTACCCAACTACAACCACCCGTCGTTTCGGCGTCAACGTATCACCGGCCCGGGGGCCAGTCAACGTATGAGTAGGTGCTACTACCAGCCTACCCAATGACTTTGCCCGGGTTAGCCGCTATCGCCAACCCGGGCATCCCTTGAGCCCTATCGACTTAGAACGTGTAGCGGAGCAGTCCGTTCGCCTGCCAGCCAGTGAGATCGCTGTCTACCGTAGCGCCGGGTGCCCGGATCTTGCCAAACCCATACCGGCCGGCTGGGGTAAAGGTCAAATGGGAACCCAAGGTCCACCGCAGGCCCAGGCTCCCCGAAAAGAAGTTCCCCATCCCATCGTTGGGAGTCCAGATCCGCGCGTCCGCCCCGGGTTCAAAGGCAAGCCTTCTGGCCAGTGGCCAACTGCCGTTTACGCCCCCGGTGAAGACGTTCTCGTGGGCCACCGCGCCGGCGCTCACAGAGCCCTTCTGAGACCGGTAAAAATCCCAGACGTAGAAGGACATCGACCCGGCCCCGAGGGGTGAGGCCAGGCTGAGTTCGCCAATGTAGCGGTTACCCGGCTGGTTGACGCCGACGTTGACACCGCCGGCCTGATCGGTTCCGAAGGTGCTGAAAGTGAACCCGGCCTGGAGACGCGAGCGTCCGACCAGGCGATCGGCCCCTACCCGCAGCCGACCCTCGAGTCCGGGCTGATAGGTCGAGTCCACGTCGCTGAAGGGCTCGTACTGTGTGTTGTACCGGACGCTCCCGGCCAGACCGAGATTCCATCCTCCCGCCGTCTTCGCGAAGGCTAGACCGCCGGTCACCGAAGTT
Source organism: Gemmatimonadales bacterium (assembly GCA_035519565.1). Lineage (GTDB taxonomy): Bacteria > Gemmatimonadota > Gemmatimonadetes > Gemmatimonadales > GWC2-71-9 > DATIWD01. The sequence goes on from DATIWD010000081.1 coordinate 58,188, forward strand.
CCGTTGGTGTAGGCGTTCACGGGGAAGAGCAGAAAGTTGTTGGCTGCGTATCCCAGCAGCAGGCTGTTCTGGGTGGTCTTCTTGCCGGTGGGAAGATTCACCATGAAGCTGGCCACCACGGCGTCCCGCCCCATGACATAGGAGAGGCGGAGTTGGGTATCGGTGAATCCGCTGAGCGACTGTGACCCACCGCTAGTCGGTTGGACCTTGGTATAGGCGTAGTAACTGCCGATGTCGAGCGCGAAGCGCCCGCCGATTGGAAACATGAAGGCCAGCGGCACCGCGACCTGCTGGATGCTCTTGGTCGGATAGGTGCTGGCGAAATCATATCCGGTGGCTTGCACGCCGCTGATGAGGGAGGTCGGGCTCACGAAACTCGACTGCGCCGCGACCGACCCGGTGGCAATGACCAGCAAGCCGAACGCGAGGCGAGCGGATCGCATCGGCAATCTCATGGGCGCGTGATGATGATGATCACGTTTCCGGTGAGCACCGGTTGGCCCGGATTGGTGATCCCGATCGTCTCAGGCAAACCCGGTCGTGGGCTGGTGGGAGGGGTAGTCTGGCCGGTGTTGACCGAGCCCCCGGCCTGGACACCCAGAGTGGAACCGGTGCTGGGAATCGTATTGACGGTCAGGGTCTGCAGCGTCTGCCCGCGGCCGATCGTGGCTCCCAGCCCGGCCGCCGGGGCCCCCAGGCCACCCTGGATCCCGGCCAGCTGCGGCGGGGGCACCGAGATCGCCGAACTCAGCTGCTCGCTGGCCGCCTGTTGATCGGCGGCAGCGCGGAAATTGGGATCACGCTGCACGGCGGTGTTGAAGTATCCCTCCGCGGCCTTGTAGTCACCACGGTCTGCCGCTTCGAGGCCCTTGCTGAAGGCCAGGAACGCCTGGAGGTCCGCCGTAGGCCGTTCGCTGATGGCGCGCTGTTCTGCCGGGCTCAAGGTGATGCCCATTCCCTGGATCAGCTGGAAGACCACTTTCTTCTCGACGTCGAAGAACTGCTGAAGCTTGTCGGACCCGGACCCGGTCCCCACCACCGCCGCATTGGTCGCGTTCACGACGTTGGCGTCCAGCTTGAGCTGGTTGTTGGTGGGCACGTCCTGCAGCGATCCCTGCACTACCCGCGCGGCCCGAAGGAGCCGACCGGAGCGGGCGCCGGTCGTGGCGTCGACCCGGCCGTCATCGGTCAGCTGGAGCTCATCCACCAGGGCCTGCACCCGCTCGCGCTCCAGCAGCTTGAGCCGGGTGACTCGGCTCAAGTCGGTGATCATGAGGTGCGTGACTCCACGGGAGAGCGGTTCCAGATCGCCGTTGGTCCCGACATACCGGAAGGGGAAGACCGCCACCGAATTCTCGACGGGCGGCTGCGAAGCCAGCTGGCTCTCCTGCGCGATGGCCTGTTGGGCGGCCTGCTGCAGCTCCTTGCGGGTCAGCAGGGCCATGCGGTTGGCGATCTCGGCCTTCTGCTGCTGCGAGGTCGCGAGCGCCGCCGCCGAGGTGTAGGAGGCCCGCGCCTGCGCCAACTGACCGAGCTCCTCGTAGGACAGCCCCTGGTACACGGTCGCGGGATAATTGGTCTTGTTGATCGCGAGAGCGGAAGCGAGGACGTCGCGTGCCTTCTGATAGTCCTTCGCGTTGTAGTAGGTGATGCCCAGATGGACCATGCGGGAGACGTCATTGGGATGACGCTGCAGGTCGGCCTCGAGTGATGGAATCTCCGCCGCACCCGCACCGCCGGGCTGCGGGTTGGAGGCGCAACCGCTCAAGAGCGCTGCTCCGCTCACGGTGAGCACGGCGAGCGTGAATCTCACGGTCATAGGTTCCTGCATGGCCTTGAGGGATGGGGGGAATCCCAATGTACGGGCCGGTGGAAAGGTCGGGAAGGGGGTGCGACGAGGCCCCAAAACCAGCCCGAACCCGTGGCTTGGATCCTACGGCGTAGATCGGCCCCGGATGCGGAGTTGGCCGACCATTCGATAGGCCAAATGAGGCAGGCAGAAAAACTCGTAATTGCCCGGTGGGAGCGCAGGGACGGTGATCTCGTACCGGGCCCCTTGAGCCACGAGAAGCGGCCCGCGGAGGTCACCCACACGATCGGGCATTGCGGCGTTCAGGGCCGCCTTGGCGGAGGGCGATAGGCCATCGGATCTGAATCCGATGCTGTGCGGCCCGCCGCTCTGGTTTACGAACCGGAGAACCTCTCCCGGTTTGGCCGAGATCTCATTGGGAACGAATCGAAACACGCCGGTCAGTGCATCGCCCTCGAGCCGGATTTCGTGGACCCGCTGCGCACGCAGCGGTACCGGGGCCAGGAATAACCAGGCCGCCAAGGCCAGCAAGAGAGCCGTCCCGGCTTTGCGCCCACCCGAGGCGGCCGGTAGATTCCAGCGATGGCGGAGTGTCTCTCTGCTCCGCTGGAAGGACTGCCCGTGGGACGTCGCGGGATTAAGGAGTACCGGGCGGCTGAAGCCTTGGCGTTGATCGCAGCAGACCGCGACAACCAGAAGTTGGTGTGCCCGTCCTGCGCGGCTCAGGCGGTCGAGCGGATCCCCAAGCGGTCCGCACAGTACGCTGGACGCATCACGCTGCACTGTGCCGCCTGTGGCCGGAGCGCGGTCTATCTGGCCCGTGGCGGACCCATCGAAGCCCCTTCGCCATCCTCCGCCCCGCGGCGTCACTGAGCGCCTGGCCGGGGAGTGCCCCGGTCAGCGCGGCCGGGTAAAGAGCCGCTTCCATCGGATCGCGGTCAGGAAGGGGAGCGGCCGCCAACTCTCCGGGTCATAGCTGAAGTACACGATGAGTGGTGTCCCGCGCACCTTGGCCCGGGGCAGGAAGCCCCAGTACCTCCCGTCGTACGAGTTGTCCCGGTTGTCTCCCATCATGAAAAACGAATCGGGCGGCACCACGATGGGCCCCCAGTCCTGCAGATCGGGGTCATACGTGGTCGGATCTCGCCCCACCAGATGACGGCTCTGCCACTGCCGCATCTTCGAGCGATAGATGGCGTCTTCGGACTTGGTGGAATCGGCGTGCACGACGTACGGCTCGTCGAACGGTTTGCCATTGCGGAGGACGTGGCCGTGCGCCATCGCCAGCGTATCGCCCGGCATGCCGATCAGCCGCTTGACGACCTTCAGCCCCTCTTCTTCGACCGAGTCGAAGACCAGTATGTCGCCCCGAACCGGTTCCCGAAACGCCGGGAGCGACTTGTGAATCAACGGCACCTCGGCGCCGTAGACGGCCTTGTTGACGAAGAGAAAGTCCCCGATCAGGAGCGTCCGCTCCATGGAGCCGGAGGGGATCCGGAAGGCTTCCACCAGAAAGGTCCGCATCACCAGCCAGACCACCAGCGCGATCAGGATCGACTTCACCCATTCCCAGAGCCAGCGTCCGGTGGCCTGCGCGCGTCCGGCGAGGTCGGGAGTGGTCTTCGTCATGACGGTCACGCTCAAAGGGTGGAAACGGGGAGCAAAGCGATCGGAGGCGACGAGGATACGCCAGACCGGAAAGAATCGCCCCAGGCGTGAGCCGTCAAGGCGAGGAGTCGATTCCAGGCTCCAGCGCCTCCAGGACCTGCGCCGCGTGACCCTTGGGCTTCACGTTGCGGAAGATCCGGAGAATCCTGCCGTCTTCACTGATGACGAAGGTGCTCCGGCGTATTCCCTGGTAGGTCCGGCCGTACATCGACTTGGCGCCCCAGGCGCCATAGCGGTCCGCGACCGCATGATCCGGGTCGGAAAGTAGTGGAAAGGGGAGCCCGTACTTCTGCTTGAACTTGACGTGCGAGGGCACCGGATCGGGGGAGACCCCCAGCACCACGGCCCCCTGCTTCTCGACCTGCTTCCAGTTGTCCCGGAACTCGCAGGCCTCGGTGGTACACCCGCTGGTGTCGTCCTTGGGATAGAAGTAGAGCACGACCTTCCGCCCCTTGAGATCCTTGAGGGCGACGGTCGATCCGGTGTCGGATACGAGGGAAAACGCGGGCGCGCGGTTACCGACGGCGAGCATGAACGGTAGATCGAGACCGGTTCAGGGCTGCTGTACCGCTTCGGCGCCCGGCGGGGGGCCTGCCCTCCGCTCGACGACCTTGGCGCTGACCGGCGCACCCTCGGAGAGCAGCTCGAGGCCACCGACCACCACCTGATCTCCGGCATCGACTCCACTCCTGACTTCTACGAATCCGGGGGTTCTCACGCCCAGGCCAACCTGACGTCGCGTGGCCTTGGAGTCCCGCACCAGCCAGACGTAGGAGGCGCCCTGCAGGGGAAGGATCGCGTCTTCGGGCACCACCACGGCCTTGGGCCGGACATCGGTCGCCAGCCGGACCTCGATGAACATGCCCTGCTGAAGCAGCCGGCGGCCGTTGGGAACCAGTGCCTTCACCAGGATCGTCCGGGCCGGGAGCTGAACCACCGGATCGATGAAGTCAACCACGCCGGTGAAGTCTTCACCGGGCAGCGCCGCGACCCGGAAGGCTACCTTCTGCCCCTTCTTGAGCCGCTGCGCATACCGTTCAGGCACGGGGAACGTGGCCCGCTGCGGATTGACCGTCTGAATGGTGGCGAGCCGCGTGCTGGTCGTGAGGTAGTCGCCCAGACTGACGAACCGCTGGCCCACGACCCCGGTGAACGGTGCCCGCACCACGGTATGCGAGAGCCGCACCTGGAGCAGCTCCAGCTGAGCCTGAGTGCCCTTGGCCGTCGCCTGCGCCCGCTCGAGGTCGGCGGTCGAAGAGGCGTTCTGGGCAATCAAGTCCCTGGTGCGAGTCAGGGCCTGCACGGCCAGGTCGCGATCAGCCTCCGCCCGGGCGACCTCCGCCTTGAGCTCGGCGTCGTCGACCTTGAACAGCGGGGTCCCCTTCTCTACCTCGGTCCCCTCCTTGGCGTAGATCTCGACCAGGCGGCCCTCGATATCGGAGCGCAGGTCGAGCGACTGCAGCGCCTCGATCTGCCCTGTCGCGGCGATCGCGTCGACCACGGTGTCCTCGTGGGCCACCGCGACCTCCACCATCATCGCGGGCGGGCCCGCCTGGCCCCCGGCGGAGGCGGGACCGGCGGTCTTCTTGCCCGCGCTCTTCGAGCAGCCGGCAAGGGCCAGCACCGTGAGGCTTGTCAGCAGGACGTATCGCACGGGGTACCTCAGGGCGTGGGGAACAGGCGGGTCCCGAGGATCGCCTCGAGTCCCGCTCGCGCCAGCCGATTGGTGTACCGGGCCTGAACCAGACCGGCCTGGGCGTCGCTCAGGCTGAATTGCGCATCCAGCAGATCCAGAATCGTGGTGGCGCCCGCCCGATACCGGGTCTGCTGCACTCGGAAGTTCTCGTTCGCGACGATCACCGCCGTCTGGGCCAGCTTGGTGGCCGCCTGGGCGGCGGTATAGGCCTCGTAGGCACGCGTGACGTCGGGATACGCCGATCGCAGCATGTCCTCCTTCGTCGCGCGAGCCACGTCCCGATTGGTCTTGGCGATGGAAATGTTCAGTTCGCGCTGGGCGTTGTCCCAGATGGTCAACCCGAAGCTCAAGGTAATCAAGGACACGTTCCGGGCGTTGGGAAAGAAATGATCGTCGAAGCGGAGGTGTGAGGCCGTGAGGTTGATGGTCGGGAGATATCCGCCCTTGAGGCCCAGCAGCGTCGCATTCGCCGAGCGCTCGTTGGCGCGGGCCACTTCGTACTGGGGGCCTTGCCGCAGGGCCTGCTGCACCGCATCCTCCAGAGTGAGCGGCAGATCGGGCTCGGGGAGCGTGTCGAGTGGCACCGCGTCGGCGGGGCCCGCTTCTCCCACGCGCCGCCCCAGCTCGAGCCGGGCCACGCTGTAGGTCGTCTCCTGCCGGAGCGCATCGACCTGAGCCCGGGTCAGCTCGAGCAACAGCTGTAGCGAATCGGTCTGTACCGCCGCCCCGGAGAGAACCCTCGCTCGGGCGATCGCCAGCTGCTCGTCGGCGCGCCGGATCCGATCGTGCGCCACCCGGACCAGCTCCTGGCCGGCCAGCACATCGTAGAAGCTGCGCTCGGTATCGAAGGCGGCCTGGAATCGGGCCTGGAGCTCACCGGCCACGGCGCTGGCCTGATCCGCCTTGGTCCGCGTCAGGTCGGTGATCTTCCGCAGGCTGAACACTTCGTAGTGGGCATCCAGACGGGCGTTCACCGCATTGGACTGCAGCTGGCCGGTCCCGATGTTGAAGAACTCGCTCGAGTACTTGGTGGCGTCGACCTCGGCGGTGAGAGCGGGGACGAAAAACGAGATGATGGCCTGGCGGCGACCCCACTCCGCGTTGTCGATCTGGCCCAGGGCCTGGACGTAGTTGGGATCCAGCCTGGTGGCGCGCTGCAGCGCCTCGCTCAGGGTGAGCGTGGGCACCGCGGCGTTCACCTGCAGAAGACCGACGAGCGCGAGGATCACTCCGCCCGTGCTCCCGCCCCGGCGCTCGCCGGAACCGCCCCCACGTCAGCCACCGGTACCGCAGCCTCGGCCGGGCGCCGAGAGCGCAGCCGATCAAACAGGCTGTAGACCACCGGCACCGCGAACAGGGTCAGCACGGTGGAGAACATGATCCCGCCCACGATGGCGTAGCCCAGCGGCCGCCGGCTGATCGAGCCCGCGCCGAGGCCCATCGCGATCGGAATCGCGCCCATGATCGTCGCCACCGAGGTCATCAAGATCGGCCGCAACCGGATCCGGCCGGCCTCGAGCACCGCCGAGATGGTATCGAGTCCCCGTTCCTTGAGCTGGTTGGTGTATTCCACCAGAAGAATCGAGTTCTTGGTGACCAGTCCGATCAGCAGGATCATGCCGATCTGGCTGTAGAGATTGATCGTGGACTTGAAGATGAACAGCGTCGCCAGGGCTCCAGTCACCGCCAGAGGCACGGCGAGCAGCACGGTGAAGGGGTGGATCAGCGATTCGAACTGCGAGGCCAGCACCATGAATACGACCACCAGGGCCAGCGCGAACGCGAAGTAGAGCGCGCCGCCGCTCTCTTCCAGCTCGCGGGACTCGCCGGCCAGCGCGATCCCGGTGCCGGGGGGCAGCACCTGATGGGCCGCCGCACGGAGCGAGTCGATGGCCTCACCCAGCGCGAACCCGGGGAGCAGACTGGCGGTGAGGGTCGCGGAACGCACCCGGTTGAAGTGGTTGAGCTGGCGCGGCCCGACCCCTTCCTGGACGGTGGCCAGGGCATCGAGGGTAACCAGCGCGCCGTTCTTCCCCCGCAGATAGATCCCCTTCATGTCGTTGGGTGTGGCGCGCTCCTCCGCCGACAGCCGGACGATGACGTCATAGAGCTTGTTGTTCTTGGTGAAGGTGCTCACCCGCCGGCCGCCCAGCAGCGTCTGCAGTGCCCCCGCCACGTCCCGCACCGGGACCCCGAGGTCCTCCGCCCGATCACGATCGAAATGCACCGACAGCTCCGGTTTGTTCACCCGGAGGTCGGTATCGACGTTCACCAGCCCCTTGATCCGCCGCGCCCGTCCCAGCAGAGAGTCCATCCCCTTGGTGAGCGTCTCGAAGTCCGGATGCTGGATCACGAACTGCACCGGACTGCCGAATCCGCCGAAGGCCGGCGGATTGATGGCGAACACCAGGGTCCCGGGGATCCCGAAGTACTGCGGCTGCACCTCCGAGATGATGTCCTGCACCGTGCGCTTCCGGTCGCTCCAGTCGTTGAGCCGGGTGAAGACGATGCCCCGGCTCGGACTCCCCAGGAACCCGCCGGTCACGCTGAAATAGCTCTGCACGTCCTTGGTCTTGGCGATGATCCCCTCCACCCGCCGCTGGTATTCGTCGGTGTACGCCAGGGTCGCACCCTCCGGCGCGATGATCACCGTGATGAAGAAGCCGCGATCCTCGGGCGGCACGAACTCGCGCTTGAGGTTCTTGAAGAAGAACACGGCGGCGAGGGTCGCCACGCCGGTGAGCGCCAGCACCGCCAGCCGGTGGTGCACCGCCCAGCGGAGTCCTCTCGCGTAGGTGTTGGCCAGACCGTTGAACCCGCGCTCGAGCGCCTGGTAGAGCACGCCATGGCGCGGCGGGACCCGGAGGATCTTGGCGCAGAGCATCGGGGTCAGTGTCAAGGCGACGAAGCCGGAGATCACCACCGATCCCGCGACCGCGATGCCGAACTCGTTGAACAGGCGGCCGGTGTTCCCCTTGAGGAAGGCCAGCGGCGTGAAGACCGCCACCAGGGAGATGGTGGTCGCAATGACCGCGAACGCGATCTCCCGGGTCCCGTTGGTCGCCGCGGTGTTGGGATCCTCGTGCAACTCTTCCTGGTGGCGGAACGCGTTCTCCAGCACGATGATCGCGTCGTCCACCACGATGCCGATGGCCAGGGTCAGGGCCAGCAGGGTCAGGTTGTTGATCGAGAATCCCAGCGCGTACATGATCGCGAACGTCGAGACGATCGACGTCGGGATGGCCAGGCCGGGGATGAAGGTGGCGCGGAAGTTCCGAAGGAAGATGAAAATGATGACGATGACCAGAAACCCCGCCAGGATCAGGGTCTGTTGCGCCTCCTCGATGGAGCGCTTGACGAAGATCGAGCGATCGAACGCCGGCTCGATCTGCAGCCCGGGCGGAAGCGAGGCCTGAATGGCGGGCAGCTGTTTGTAGATTTCCTCCGCCACCGTCAGCATGTTGGACTTGGACTGGCGCACGACGCCGATGCCGATGGCCGGCACCCCCTTATACCGCAGCGCGCTGCGCTCGTCCTGGGGACCCAGCTCGACGCGGCCGATGTCCTTGAGCTTGACCACCTGCCCCTGGCTGCTGGAGACCACCAGCTCGCCGAATTCCTCGGGGGTCTTGAGCTCGCCCAACGAGCGGACCGAGAACTCCCGGCGATCGGATTCGATCCGCCCGGCCGGGATCTCCACGTTGCGGCTCTGGATCGCGGCCTCGACATCCTGCACCGTCAGCCCCCGCGACGAAAGCTCCGCCGAGGAGAGCCACACGCGCATCGAATAGCGCCGCTCACCGGCAATGAACACGCTGCCCACGCCGGGCAGGCTCTGCAGCCGCGTCTTGACATTGCGGTCCGCGATGTCCGACAGCTGCAGCATGTCGTAATTGGTCCCCGAGAGGGCCAGCCAGTAGAAGGGCGAGGCGTCGGCCTCCTGCTTGGCCACCACCGGCTCCAGCACGTCTTCGGGGAGCAGACCCCGGACCCGCGACACTTTGTCCCGGACGTCCTGCGCCGCGTCCTCGACCCGGCGGTCGAGCGTGAATTCCAGGGTGATGTCGCTGGTTTCTTCGGCGCTGGAGCTGGTCAGAGTGCGGAGACCGGGCACCGTGCTCAGCTCTTCCTCGAGGATGTCGGTGACGGCCGATTCGACCACCTGGGGGTTGGCGCCCGGGAGGGTGGTCGAGATGGAAATGACCGGCGGATCCACATCGGGGAATTCCCGGACCGAGAGCTGGGAGTACCCGATCGCGCCGAAGAGCACCAGGGCGGCGCTCAACATGCTGGCCAGAACCGGTCGCCGGATCGAAATGTCCGAAAGCGTCATGGCATCACCTGGTGGGCGATGGCATCGATGGGTTGGGAAGCCGGAGAAAAGCGGACCGAACTGCACCCACCTGACGAGGATTTTCCGCCCCGGTTTCAGCCCCAAAACCGGGAGGGGAACGTAAGTATTCGAGGAGGGGGAAGGAAGGCCCCGGAACCGCCGCTCCGGCGGCGCCGGGAGGTCGCCGCCCGAGGCGCAGGCCCTTATACTACTTGAGCATGGCCCCCAAGCTCTCCTCCAAGCAGCAGGTTCAGCTGGCCTTCCTCGAGACCCTGCCTCCCAAGATGGCCCGGATCAAGATCATCATCGAGGAAATGGGTACCCTCCGAACCGATGAGCTCACCATCAAGGGCTTCTGCCGCATGCTGGACGAGATCAAGTCCAGCGCGAATCAACTGAGCATCAGTACCGTGGCCGACGCCGCCGGTCTGATGTCCACCATGGCCCGGCGGGGAGGTGGGCTGCAAATGAAGGTGAGGGGCCTGCGCGAGCTGCTGGTGAGTCTCCGGAGCGGTTACGACATGGCCCTGAAGGCCGCCACCACTCCGGAGGGCTTGCCGGGGACTGAAGAGGAAACCTGATCTAGGTCAGGCTGCCGGGCTCGAAGACCCGGTGACCCCGCTTGCGAAGCATCCCGTCGATCGACTTGCCCGCCATCAACGCGATCATCAGGTGAATCAGGACCCCGATCAACAGGGTCACGAAGGTCAGCGCGAAGAGTACCGCGCCGGCCCCGATCGTGGCGAAAATGCGGCCGATCCACTCCATCGTCTGGTCCTCGACTGGTAGGGGCTTCCGACTCCGGTAGGTTACTCAGAGTCGCGGACCCCCGCAACTCGCTGCACCTCTCCCCCGGGCTACTCGCTGGTCGCGAGCGCCTTGCGAGCGGCGTCCCGGAGCGGCCCGTCGCCTTCGGCCGCGATCCGGGTCAACGCCTGGCGCGCCGAGGGCGTGTTCGCCTGGGCGAGCGCCGTGACCACTTCCAGCCTTTGCCCCACCGGGTGGCCTCCCCGTCCCAGGAGTGGCTTCCGCTCGGTCGCCAACCGCACCAGGCCAGTGATCGCCTCCGGGGCTTCGAGACCGCTCAGCGCCCCCAGCAGCTCGCGGAAGACCGCGCCGTCCTTCTCGGCCTCGATCGCGGCGAGCAGGGGCATAGCCAGCGCGCTATTCCCGCGACTGGCCAGCGCGCGGCCGGCGGCGGCCCGGGTCAGCGGAGAGCGGTGAGCCAGTGCCTGACGCAACGGCTCCACCACGCTCTTGTCGGGGAACCGGGCGAGCGCCTCGATCACCACGGTGCGGACCCGTTCGTCGGGGTGGCCAACCTGGGCCTTGAGCGCTTCGACCGCCTCGGTGGCCCGGAGCCGGCCCGCCAGCTCGGCGGCATGACGAACCTCGTGCCACTTGCCGCTATTGAGAAGCGGGAGAATCAGGGGAATCGCCTCGGGCATCTCTCCCAGACTCTCCAGCAAGAACCCCCGGGGGCCGACCGCCTCCGACTGGCGCACCACTTCGAGCATCACCTCCGCCCCATCGAGCCCGGCCCACTTCAAGACCTCCGTCGCCCGAGTCTGCTCCTCGGGTGTACGCAGGGCGAACTGGAGAAACGTCTCCAGAATCGGCCTGGACAGATATCGCCGCACCGAGATCGCGACCCCTCGCCGAGAATGTTCCGGGACCGCGGGGAGAATGCGGATCAGGCTCTGTGCGGCGTGCAGCGCTTCCCGAATGGCATGGCGCTGCAATCCGTCGGTGAGCCCTCGCGTCAGCGAGGCGATCCACTCGGCCAGGTTGTCGATGGTTCCTTCTCGCCGGGGCCCGGCCGGTGTTTCAAACGACTGGGTCGTGGCACGGGAGGCCGACGGCGCCCCATAGGTGGGGGGCGGGGGCGGCGCCATCGGGATCAGCTCGATCTTGATATGCGCACTGCTCTCCAGAGGGATGTTGTCGGAGACCAGAGCCCGGGCCAGGGTCAGGAGTTCCTCGGGCGCGACCCCGGATTCCACCCGCACCGTGTCGACCTGCCGAGCCAGCAGGCGACCCTTGAGCGACACATCCTCCATCCCGGCGGAGGTCTCCACGCCGGCTTCCAGCAGGGCGGCGTCCTGGCCAACCGTGGCGACCGCCACATTCAACGCGTCCTCCACCCTGGGGCCGCTGTCGGTTCCAGTGCGCAGCAGGGTCACCAGCCGATCGAGACTGTCGGCAAAGTGAGAGTCGAATCCGGAACGGGCGGGGGCGTCGTCGCTCATGGCAGCGTCGTGGAAATTGCCTAGCCACCGCCAACGGTGCAATAACGGTCGGTAACATCGTCGTGCGGACCCGGATCCGCGCCGCCGAGGCTACATTCCGCCTACACCGCCAGGGAGAGATATCATGAGGCTGGGACGGATTACCGCTGCTGCCGTCATGGTCGGCGTCGCGCTGGCCCCTCGGGCAACGGCCCAGGCGTCGCTGGGAATAGATGCAGCATTCTACAGCCAGTACGTCTGGCGAGGCCTGACCCTGACTAATAACCCGGTCTTTCAGCCGGCGGCCTATTTCAATGTCCCACTGGGCCCGGCGGGCTTCTCGATAGGGGTGTCTCCCAACATCGAGCTGGGCCAGTACAACGGACCCAACGACATCAGCATGAATGGGGGGACCGGCAGCTTCAGCGTGACGGAGCTGGACTACTTCGCCAAGCTGGGGACCGACGTGGGTGTCCTCCGCGTAGTCGGCGGCGTCAACGGGCTGTACTACCCCGACGGCCTCTACTGGGGTGGCCAGACCGCGCAGCCCGAGCTCAGCAACACCTTCGAGATCAACGGACGTGCGCAGCTCCGGATCCCGCTCAATCCGCAGGTCGCCCTCTGGTACGACATCGACAAGGTGAAAGGTCTGTACTACGAAGCGGGCCTGGGACAGCACTTCCAGCTGGGGGCCATCGCCGGGCTGCAGCTCGACGCCATCGCGGGATTCTCGGCGGGACAGGAGAAGAACCCCCAGAAGCCCACCGAGAACTGGTGGTTCAAAGAGAGCGGCTTCACCGCAGCGCGCTTCAGCGTCTCGGTCCCCCTGACCGTCCGCCAGTTTCGCATCGTGCCCAGCGTGAACTTCCAGGTCAACGACGATCCGTTCACCAAGTGGACCAAGGGCGAGCCTGGCTCACCGACCGGCTTCAATAGCGACGGCAGCAAGGCCTGGTTCGGGATCATGTTCAGCTGGTCGCGCGGCTTCGGAGGAGCGCCCCGCTAGGTCCGAAGTCCCCTCCCGTCTCCAGCCGGGGTCCCGCTGATTATCTTAGTGCGCCCCTGAGCGGGGCCCCACACCACATCTCAATCAGTCGAGGCGCCGCGTGGCCACAACCTACGATCTCATCATCATCGGCGGTGGACACAACGGCCTGGTCACGGCCGCGTACACGGCGCGCGCCGGGCTCAAGGTCCTGGTACTCGAGCGACGAGAGATGGTCGGCGGCTGCGCAGTGACCGAGGAGCTCTGGCCCGGCTTCAAGGTGTCCACCGCCAGCTACGTGAACAGTCTCTTCCGCCCCGAGATCATCCGGGACCTCGAGCTCAAGCGGCACGGCTTCGAGATGCTCCCCAGAAGCCCGTCATCCTTCACACCCTTCCCCGACGGGCGCTACCTCCTGATGGGGCCGGACAAGGAGATGACCCACCGGGAGATCTCCAAGTTTTCCCGGAAAGACGCCGAGAACCTCCCCAAGTACGAAGCCATGCTGGAGAAGGTGGCAGAGTGGCTGGAACCCACCCTGGTCCGCACGCCGGCCAACCCCTGGTCGCTCGCGCCGGGCAATCTGCTCGAGCTGGCCCGCCTGGGACTCGGCTTCCGGCGGCTGGGGACCGACGGGGTGCGGGCGATCGAGGTCTTGACCGGCGCCGCCAATCCGATCCTGGATCGCTGGTTCGAGTCGGAGGAGGTCAAGGCCACGCTGGCCACCGACGCCATCATCGGCGCGTTCGCCACGCCGTCCATGCCCGGCACCGCGTACGTCCTCTTTCATCACGTCATGGGCGAGTGCGACGGGGTGCGGGGCGTGTGGGGCTACGTTCGGGGCGGCATGGGCGGCTTGAGCAACGCGATCGCCGCGGCGGCCAGGGAGAAAGGCGCCGAAATCCGGACTAATGCGACCGTGGCCCGGATCCTGGTTCGGGACGGCCGCGCGACTGGCGTCGTCCTGGCCGACGGGTCCGAGCTAACCGCTCGAAAGGTCGCATCGGGGGTCGACGCCCAGGTGACTTTCCTCAAGCTGATGGACACCAAGGAACTGCCGAGTGAATTCGTGGACGGTGTCGAGCATCTCGACTACGCGAGCGGCAGCTGCAAGGTCAATCTGGCGCTGACCGAAGTCCCCAACTTCACCTGCCTCCCCGGCAACACCCCGGGGCCTCAGCACCGGGGCACGATTCACCTCTGTCCCGATCGGACCTATATCGAGAAAGCCTTCGATCCCGCGAAATACGGCTACATCTCGCCCAACCCGATCATCGAAGCCACCATCCCCTCCTCGCTCGACGACACGGTGGCACCCAAAGGCAAGCACGTGATGTCCATGTTCACCCAGTACTTCCCCTACACGCTGGCGCCGGACGGGGGAACGCTGGAAGAGAACCGCCGGAGCTACGCCGAGCGCTGCATCGATATCATGACCGAGTACGCGCCCAATTTCCGGAAATCCGTCATCAGCTATCAGGTGCTGGCCCCCGCAGACCTGGAGACCCGATTCGGACTGACCGGCGGAAACATCATGCAGGGGACGATGTCGCTCTCGAGTCTGGCCTTCATGCGGCCGCTCCCGGGATACGCGGACTATCGGACGCCGGTGAAGGGGCTTTATCTCTGCGGAGCCGCCACGCACCCGGGCGGCGGCGTGATGGGCGCCTGCGGCTACAACGCGGCGAGGGAGATCCTCAAGGATCGGTAGACAAAAAATGGGGGAGCCTCTGGCTCCCCCATTCGCGCCACCGCATCTACTTACTTCACCGACACCGGAATCTCCCGCTGCCGCGCGCGCTCGGCCTTGGGAAGGGTCACGGTCAGGACGCCGGCCTCGTAAGCCGCCTGGACCTTCTCCGGGTCAACGGAGTTGGGAAGCGCGAAGACCCGCTCGAAGCTTCCGAAGGTGCGCTCGTACCGATGCAACCGATCAGACTTCTCCTCGGCCACCTGCTTCTTCTCCCCGCGGATCGTCAGGGTCTGATTCTCCAGCGACAGCTTGATGTCCTCGGCCTTCACGCCGGGGAGCTCGATCTGAATCTTGACCGCCTCCTTGTCCTCGGAGACGTCGGTCGCCGGGATCCAGGTGGGGACGATCCCGTTCTGGCCCCAGTTGGCGAACCCCTCGTCGAACAGACGGTTCAGCCCGCGGAGACCGAAGAAATCAGGCACCTCATACAGGCGCCGGGTCACAGTGGTAGTCATACTCTCTCTCCTTTTGCTTGTCTTATGCATCTCTCTGGATTGGCCACTCCCGGAGCAGAGAGCTCCGACGGCCTTCGGCGGCGGGTATTGGCAGCCGCCGTGCCAGAAGAAACGACGCGATCTTGGTCAAACTGACAGATGAGATGCACGCCCTGGCAGACTGGGGAATGGAGACTCTGCGAAAACGACAAGCCGGCCTTAACGGCCTCCGATGGGACGCGTCAGGCTAGGTCCATGCGATTCATCTGGGTCTTGATGGTGGCAGGGATGGCCGGTGAGGCGGCCATCCCCGGAAGCCTCACCGGCCAGTCCATGGCCGTGGACACGGGGTCGAGCTCGGTGCTCACCCCCCGGGACTCGGCGTTGCACGTCCTCAACCGACTGGCCTATGGACCCCGGCCGGGCGAAGTGGAACGGATTGCGAAAGCGGGAGTCCAGGACTGGATCCGGACTCAGCTCGCATCCGATCGGCCTGACGACCGCGCTTTGGCCCGAGCTGAGCCCCGATACGCGATCCTGGACATGAACCCCCGGGAGCTGGCGGCCCGCTACGTCGAGGAGCAACGGGAGCGAAAGCGCGAGAAGGAGAAGAAGGAAACGGAGGACCAGCCTCGCATGGAGGGGCCTCCACCCGAGGGCCGGCGCCTGGCCGGCGAGTTGCAGCAGCTGGCGGTGATTCGGGGAACGGCGGCAGACTTCCAGCTCCGCGAGGTGATGGTCGACTTCTGGACCAACCACTTCAACGTGAATCTTCAGAAGGGACTCGACCGCGCCCTGGTCCCCGCTTACATCGAACACACGATCCGGCCTAACTCTCTGGGGCGCTTCGAAGACCTGCTGCTCGCCACGGCGAGGAGCCCGGCCATGCTGTTCTACCTCGATAATGCCGAAAGTGTAGCACCGGGAGCGGAGCCGCCGTCCCGCCGCCGCTTCATGAGATTCCCTCCGCCAGAGCGGAAGAACCAACCCAAGGGGATCAACGAGAACTACGCCCGCGAGCTACTCGAGCTCCACACCCTCGGCGTCGACGGTGGGTACACGCAGCAGGACGTCATCAACGTCGCCCGCATTCTCACGGGCTGGGGGATCGCCCGGGCCAACCAGATCGGCGAATTCGAATTCCACGATTGGGCCCACGACGAGGGGGAGAAGGTGGTCCTGGACGTCCGCTTCCCGGCCGGACACGGGATGGACGAGGGCGTTCGCCTCCTCAAGCTGTTGGCCAATCACCCGGCCACCATGCATCACGTGAGTCGGAAGCTCTGCGCCCGATTCGTGAGCGATGAGCCACCCGACGGGTGTGTGGACGACGCGGTCGCGGCCTGGGAACGCACCCATGGCGAGATCCGGCAGGTGCTGCTCGCGATCTTCCAGTCGCCGGAGTTCTGGGCCCCGGCCGCGAAGCGCAGCAAGATCAAGACGCCGCTCGAGTTCATGCTCAGCGCCATGCGAGCGATCGGCGCCGAACCGGATACCACGCCTCGCGTGGCCCAGGCGATCGCCCGGTTGGGGCAGCCGCTTTACCTTCAGGCATCGCCGGCCGGGTATCCGGAGAGCCAGGACGAGTGGGTCAACAGTGGGGCCCTGCTCCAGCGGATGAACCTGGCGGTGGCCCTGGCGGGCGGATCGATGCCGGGAACGATGGTGGATCTCGATCGCCTGACCCCGGTCACGCCCGATTACCGGCGGCTGCTGGACGCTATCGACCAGACGCTATTCGCGGGCACCATGTCGCCTCGTACCCGCGAAGCGATCAGCAACGAGGTCAAGGATGAGGTGGACCCGCAGCGGGGCCGCGCGCTCGCGGTGGGTCTCGCGCTGGGAAGCCCCGAGTTCCAACGGCAATGAGGTCTCCATGGACGTAACGCGCCGAGTCTTCCTGCGAGCCGGTGGTCTGGCTCTGTGCAGCTTCGGCCTCGATCCCCTGTTCCTGAACCGTGCGGCTTACGCCAGGCGGGCGCCCGTCATTGGTCGCTCCGGCCAGCCGATCCTGATCTGTCTGTTCCAACGGGGCGCCGTCGACGGGCTCAACATGATCGTGCCGCACGGAGACGCGTTGTATTACCGGGAGCGGCCCCGGATCGCGGTGCCCCGCCAGGCCGTGGTGGATCTCAATGGCTATTTCGGGTTCCACCCTTCGCTGGCGGCGCTCAAGCCCTGGTGGGACAATGGAAGCCTGGGTGTCATGCACGCGGTCGGTTCACCGGACGGGAGCCGGAGTCATTTCGACGCGCAGGATTACATGGAGACCGGCACCCCGGGAAGAAAATCCACCCCGGATGGGTGGCTCAACCGGTACTGCAGCCACCAGCGCGAGCACCACGAGACGCCATTTCGCTCGGTGGCCTTCGGCCCTGAGCTACCCCGGATCCTCTCGGGCAGGGCGCCCAGCCTCGCCATCGCCGATCTGCACGCCTTCGGGATCAGGGCAGGAAATCGACCGGCCTCAGACAAGATCACTCGGGCCTTCGAGGCCATGTACGAGGGCGCACAGACCGGTCTCCTGGCAACATCGGCCCAGGAAGGGTTCGAAGCGGTGCGCATGCTCAAGAGCGTGGACCCCACGCGTTACAGCCCGGAGAACGGCGCCGACTATCCGCGGAGTCCCCTGGGCCGCACGCTGCTTCAGATCGCGCAACTGATCAAAGCCGATTTGGGACTGGAGATCGCGTTCGCGGACGTGGGCGGTTGGGACACCCATGTGAACCAGGGCGCGGGAGACGGGCAGCTGGCCAATCGCCTGCGCGACTTGAGTCAGGCGCTGGTGGCGCTGGCCACCGATCTGGGCGAGCGCATGGCCGACGTGGTGGTATTGACCATGTCGGAGTTCGGGCGAACGGTGCGCGAGAACGGCAGCGCCGGCACCGACCACGGCCACGCCACGGCCATGCTGGTCCTCGGAGGGCCGGTACAGGGGGGCAAGGTGCTGGGACGCTGGCCCGGATTGGATCCGGCGAATCGCTTCGAGGGCCGGGACCTCGCCGTGACCACCGACTTCCGTGATCTGTTCGGCGAGATCCTGGACCGCCACCTGGGAGGGACCGAGCTCTCCGGCGTGTTCCCGGATCACGAACTGAGCCCGGCCCGGTTCCCAGGGGTCATCAAGGGCTAGTGGTACAGACCGCTTAGTTTCCGCCTCCCAGCTGAGCCGCCAACTCGCTCACCAAAGTGGCTTCGGCGAGCAGTACCTGACTCACCCGCTCCACCTCGGGCTCGACCGCCTGCCACTGTTTCTGTTCCAATGCCTCCCGCACCGCGGGAACCGTCTTCACGTCATATCCGGTGTAGAACCCGGGAGCGTAGAGCAGGTGCTGGAACCAGGGTCGGCCGGGGAGGCCCTTGGGATCGAGCAACCGTTGTTCCGCCCCGGCGAGGCTGGCGTTGATCTTGTCCAGCGGCAGCTTGGCAAACGCCGCTTCACCCCCGTCCCGAAGTCCGGTGACTGCGCGATCATAGCGGGTGGCGGCACGGGTGAGTGAGTCGACCGCGTTCTGGAGCGGGGCGAAGTTGAGGAAGGGCGGCGCTGCCTCACGAGCCGGCGGCTGCTCCGGCTCCCAGGGATCGGTCGTGGCAACAAACACACCCTCGTCCAGCTGTTTGCTCCGCTCCTCCAGCGAGTCCTGCTGGTCCTTCAGCAGCTTCTGAAGCTCGGTGGAATACCTCGTGACCGTCTCGGCCAGGCCGGTGAAGTCGTAGGGCAGGATCTCGGCATCGGCCAAGCGGAGTACCGCGGTGCCGACCACCTGCGCCAACGCCCGCCCGTAGACGAAGCTGGTATCGCTGAAATGGGTATACCAGTAGAAGTCGTCGTAGATCGAGTGGTAGATCCCGCCATCGCCTTCACCCGCGAACGACAGGTCCAGGGTGGCGATTCCCGCGTGCTGGAGGAATGGGGTGAAGTCCGAGCCGGAGCCAAGGGCGTCGATCCGCAGCGAGCTCCGGTCGCGCGCTTCCTTACGCTCTTCCGCGGTCCCGGTCCGGATCTGCCGGAGTTGATCCCGCTTCCATACCGACACACCAGTCTCCGGATCCTGCACGTCCCGGGCGACGTCGTTGATGAACTTCTCCAGCGTGTGCGACCCCGACATGGACAGGTAACCGCGGTCGCTGGCGTCGGTGTTGATGTAGACCGCGCCATGCGCGCGCAGCTCGCCCAGATGCGCCTCCACCCACTCGGTGGAGCCCAACAACCCCGGCTCTTCACCATCCCAGGCGGCATAGATGATGGTCCGCCGCGGTTTCCAACCCTGCTTGAGCAATTCGCCGAACGCGCGGGCTTCTTCGAGCAATACATTCTGCCCGGAGACCGGGTCTTCCGCCCCGTTCACCCAGCCATCGTGGTGGTTGCCCCGGACGATCCACTGGTCGGCAGCGGTGGAACCGCGAATGGTGGCGATCACGTCGTAGAGCGGCTTCTGGTCCCAGTTGGCCTTGACCTTGAGATGGACCTTGGCGGGACCAGGGCCGATGTGATACGTGATCGGTAAAGCGCCGTGCCACTCGGCCGGGGCCACCCGCCCCTTCAAGGCGGCCAGCAAGGGCTGGGCATCGCCGTAGGAGATCGGAAGCACCGGGATCCTGGTGAGCGTGGTCGCCTCGGAGAGTGGAAGGCGCTTCGCGTCGGGAGTCGCCCCCACTCCGGGCGTCAGGGGGTCACCGGGATAGGTGGGCATGTCGGCCACGCTGCCACGCTGCACCCCATCCCTGGGGCGGAATGCGCCCTGGGGAAAGACGTCACCGGCGGTATACCCGTCATCGATCGGATCGGAATAGATCAGGCAGCCGACTGCGCCATGCTCGGCCGCGACCTTGGGCTTGATGCCACGCCAGGATCCGCCGTACCGCGCGATCACGATGGCGCCCTTCACGCTGATGCCCAGCCGTTCCAGACGTTCGTAGTCGGCCGGGACGCCCTGATTGACGTAGACCAGCGGAGCGGTCACGTCGCCGTCGGCTGAGTAGGCGTTGTAGGTGGGCAGCTGCTCGGACCGCTGTCCCGAGGTCGGATCCACCGACAGGGCCGGCTCCTGGAGCTTGGCCACGAACCTGGTGGGCTCCACCAGCTCCACCGCCCGCTCCTTCGGGGTGGGGAATAGCACCATGAAGCTGTCGATCCTGGCCTCGAGCCCATAGGAGCGGAATCGCTCGAGGATCCAGAACGCGTTGTCCCGGTCGTAGGGCGAGCCAACGTGATGAGGCCGGGCGGAGAGCCGCCGCATGGTCTCACGCAGGTTGTCGGTTTGGGGTATGGCGCGGAACTTGGTCTCCCACTCGACCTGGACCCGCGCGGCATCCGTGGAATAACCGGCCAGCGCCGGAGGCTCGTCGCCGCCGACTGAAGGCCAGAGCATGAGCGGGGCGATGAACCCGCCGAGGGCGATAATCGATGGTGCGCCGCGCTGCTGCGGAGCCATGCCATTTCCTTTCACTGAAGGTGAGTGAATCTGACGAATCAGTCTCGAATGACGGGCTGTCCCGCCGCCTGCCACCCAGTGAGGCCGGCCGGCAGGTTGATCGCGTTGGTACGACCCCTGGTCTGCAGCAGGCTGACTCCAATCGCCGAGCGGCTCCCTCCCTGACAATGCACCACCACTGTGCCGCCGGCCGGGATCTCGTCCAGCCGCTCGGGAAGGGTTCCCAGCGGAATGTGTCTGGCACCGGCCATGTGGCCGGTCTTCCATTCCGAAAGGCCACGAACATCGATGACGGTCAGGTCTTCCTGGTGGACCCTGGCCGCCAGTTCGGCGGCTGACATCTGCGAGGTTGTCTCCAGTTTCCCCTCGGACTGCGCCCAGGATTCAATGGTCTCCGGGCCGAAGCACCCACTGATGCGGTCGAGGCCGATCATGGCCAGGTCCTTCACCGCGCGATCCAGCTCCGCGGGCGACCCACCGCCCGAGAGGAGGAAGACCTCCTGGTCATAGGGGAGCAGCCATCCTGCCCAGGTAGTGAAGCTCTGATTCAGCGGAATGTTGAGGGTCCCGGGAACGTGACCCGCCGCGTACTCTGCCGCACTCCGGATGTCGACGACGATGACTCCCCGGGACAGCAGGGCCGGCAATCGAGACGGTTCCAGGCGTAGCGGGCGGCGATAGGGACCGAGGATCGTCGGGCCTTCGCGGTTGATCCGTTTCATCTGTGCGAAGTAGCGGGGCGCCTCGGGCTGGGAGGCGAGGATCTCACGGACGAACTCCTCTTCCTCGGTGATCTGAAACGCCCAGTTGAACCGCCGCTCGTATCCAACGGTGGATTGTGGCACGGCGCTCAGGCTCTTCCCGCAGGCGGAGCCGGCTCCATGCGCCGGCCAGATCTGCCAGTAGTCGGGTGATTCCTTGAATCGCTGGAGGCTTCGAAACAGCGTGCGAGCCGCGCGTTCGGCGGAACCGGCCATCCCGGCTACCTTCTCCAGAAGATCCGGCCGTCCGACGTCGTTGACGAACACGAAGTCGCCCGTCAGCACCCCCAAGGGCGAGTCTCCCATCGATTCGTCGGTCACCAGAAAGCTCAGGTGCTCCGGGGTATGCCCCGGGGTGTGCCGCGCCTCGATCAGGATCTCGCCCAGTCTGAACGTGGCGCCGTCCTTGAGCAGCACCGCGCCGTCTCCGACCGCGTAGGGATATCTCCAGTCCGGTCCGCCCTCATCGGAGAGATGCAACCGGGCCCCGCTCCGGCGGGCCAGCTCCCGGGCCCCAGTCACGTAGTCCGCGTGGATATGCGTCTCCGTTACCGCCGCAATCCGCAGCCCCTCGTGCTCCGCCGCCTCGAGATAGGGCGTGGGGTCGCGAAGAGGGTCAATGACTACCGCTTCACCGGTGTGCGAGGCACCGATCAGGTAGCTGGCCGCGGCCAGCTTTTCGTCGTAGAACCGGGTGAAGATCACGGGTATCCGTGTTCGAAGAATCGTGGTATAAGCTACATGCCCTGCTTGCTGTGGGGAGGGGCGGGTGGATAGGATTGCGGTCCGATGAGGCCCGCACGATGATTGCTACGATGCGAGGGTTCCTGCTGTTGGTCGCTGCCGCTCAGTTCCTGAGCGGTGGGGGTACCCAGCCGCACAGGGGAGTACATCACCCCTGTGACCAGTCGGGGATGGTTCATCACGCACCACCCATTGTGCTGCACGCCGACACCCACTCGCCGTGCAACGGTTGCCCGGCAGGAGCCTGCCCCGTGGGGGCCTGCGGGATCATGAGTCCCGCCGCGTTGTCCCCAACGCTCGCGCTCGGCAGACTCGCTTCTGACCGGGCCCTCACCCTTCCCCCCGTCCCGGCACTTCGCACCCGCGCCCTCTCACCGCCCAGAGACCCTCCCCGCCTCCACGCCTAGTCGTACGAAGCACTCGCTCCGACTCTGACGTACGAGGTGGTCATGAAGTACTTGTCTGCCACCGCGGTTGCCGCGGCGGCCATCCTGCACTGGCACGCAACCCCGGCCTGGGCGCAGGTCGATTATCGGAATCTGGATGACGATCGACCTACGCCGACCGAAGACGCCTATCCGATCGAGCGCTACGCGTTCGAGTTCATCCTTCCCTACCACGGAGAACACGACGCGGGCGGGGAAACGGTCCACGCGCTCACGCCGGAACTCGGATTTGGGATCCTCCGAAATGCGCAGCTGGGATTCAAACTTCCGCTCGCCGTTCAGGACGCCTCGAACAATACCGACGCGGGTATTGCTGGGCTCCGAATCTTCGCGCTCTACAACCTCACCACCGAAACCCAACATTGGCCGGGGCTGGCCCTTCGAGCAGATGCCGGTTTTCCGGTGGGCTCCCTGGCCGGGGACGGAGTGCAGGTCGGGTTCAAGGGCATCGCAACCCGGTCCTGGGGGCGAAGCCGGATTCACCTGAACGGGTCCTACGGCGTCGGCGACTTCACGCAACCATCCACCAGCGAGAACATCTCGCGCTGGTCGGCCGGTCTGGCGGCCGACTACACCTTCTTCCGCCAGAGCCTGCTGGTGATCGCCGACGTGGACTCCCGGCAGACGGCCGCCTCCGGACCCACGACGGTCGTTCTCTCGGCCGGGATCCGGCACCAGTGGAAACCGACCCTGGTCCTCGATCTGGGACTGGCCCGACGGCTGTCCTCGAGCGGACCCGATTTCGCCCTCACCATCGGCGTTACCCACGCGTTTGCTCTGGCGGGCCTGATGCCCGGTCCTTCACGCGGGAGGCTCCCATGATCCGCTGGAGATTGCGGAGTCTCGTGATCGTTGCGGTGCTGCTGATCGGGCGCGACCTCACGGCCCAGACTCCGCGGGACGAACAGTTCTACTATCCCGGCTCGTTCAACTGGTTGTTTCTTCGCAACTACCCTCAGGCGGCCAGGCTCTTCAACGCCTTCGACTACGGGCACGCCGTGCTGTACGAGCGCCTCTGGTCCGAACCGGAAGCGTCCCCTGAGCTGCTCGAGGTGAAGGAGTTCGACTACATCACAGGAGACCTGTTGCGCCGGCCTCCCCGCCTGGCCGTGGCCGAAGAGGCCATCGCCCCAGGTTACTCGCGGCTCGCCTGGCGGGCCAAGCTCGCGTTCGATTGGGCCCACATGCTGCATCGGCAGATCTACGACGCCTATGCCGACGAGCGGCTGAGCCCCCCTGCACGCGACTCCCTGATCGAGCGGCTGACCAACTACTACCTGAGCAGACAGCGGACGGCGTTCGTCGCGGTGCCCAAGTCCATGGAGCTGATGGACGGCCAGTACTACAGCGGCGCGTTTCGCGAGAAGTACCCCAGGTTCAACGGCCTGATCTGGGCCTATCACTGGCTGCAGGTGGGCCTCTATGACGCCCTGATCAGTGGAGGCACTCCGGCCGCGAAACAGGCGGCCGTCAATGCGGCCCTCGACCGGTTCTGGGACATGCTCAGGGACCCGCCGGCACACTTGCCTTCGGTGATGCCCATGACGGCGGCCATAGCCCCGGAGTTCAGCCGCCGCCACCCGCGTGCCGCGGTGATCTTCGACAATCTCCACATGCTGCACGACATCATCTCCGACATCCTGGTGTCGCCCAAGATCCCCCGGACCCGGAAGCAGGCCGAGATCTACGAGGCGCTGGGCCGATTCCAGGACGCGTCCAGTGACGTATTACCGATGGAGCATTGGTGGATGATGGGGGAGATGATGGGCCTGGAGAAAATGGGAGGGCCGGCGGTAGGACCATTTCCCCCGCCGGCCTCTGAGCCATCCGTGGAGCCTCACCAGCATCGGAGGCCCTGAAACGAGTCGCGCCTACTTCCCGAGGCTCCAGAACTCCACGCGATCGCCGGTGAAGACCGGGACGGCCACCCACCCCCGCACGGGATCGAGCCCGATGTCCGCGGGAGAAGGCACGCCGGTGATCAGCTTCGTGGTGACTCCTGCGTTGAGAGTGAACACGGCCGAATCCGCCCAGCTGGTAATCAGCACGCGACCATCGGGCAGGATCTCGATGCCGTCCTGACCGCCGGGACCGGTGCCGACCGTGTCCACCTTGGCGACGCCCGGCTTCCAACCGTCGATGTGGGGCCCGCCGAAGGGCGCCAGCAGGAACCGCCCGTTGGCCTGATCCCAGGTGATGCCGTTGGGCCGTTCGAGCCAGTCCCCCTCCGCCGCCACGGTGAGCTTCCGACCCTTCAAGGCGAAGATCCGGTCAGGACCGGGGTGGGTCATACCACCCTTGGGGTCGAACTGAATCCCCGTGTCCGTGATGTACACGGTCCCGTCGGGTGACGCCGCCACGTCGTTCAGGAACTTGGCCTGGTGCCCCGCGTCGACGTTGGCGACCAGGGCGCCGGTCTTACGGTTGAAGCCGCGCACCGCGTCGATGTCCGCCACCCAGAGGGTATCTCCGATAATGGCCAGGCCCTTGGGCGCGTTCAGGGTCACGCCACCTCGCCCGGCGCTGATGAAGTGCAGGCTGTCCACGGAGCCATCGGCCTTGAGTCGGCTGATGAATCCGTTGTTGTCCTTGATCGAGGGGTTGCCGTTGATGTTGGAGACGAACCAGACGCCTTGCTCAGGATCCCAGCGGACCGATTCGGGGGTCTTGAATCCCTCGAGGGTGGAAATCTTCGAGGGCCCGGCCGGCGCCGGCGGAGTGGTATCGGCCGCGGTCTTGGCGGGCGGTGCGGTTTCCCTCTTCGCGCAGGCTCCCAGCAGAAGCGCGACGAGGAGCAGTCCCCGGCTGTTTCGAATTCTGTATGTCAACGTGGCTCTCCGTTCTGAGGTCGGTGTGGCTCGGTGTTGATCCTGTCGCCGATCATTGCTTCAGGTAAATCTCCCCGCCGCTTTCCCGAAACTCCGCGGCCTTCTGGGCCATCTCCGCTGCATAAGCCCGGACGTCCTGGGTAATCCGCATCGAGCAGAACCTGGGACCGCACATCGAGCAGAAGTGCGCGAACTTGGCTCCTTCGGCCGGCAGAGTCTCGTCGTGGTACGCTCGGGCCGTCACCGGATCCAGGGACAGGTTGAACTGGTCGTCCCAGCGAAACTCGAAGCGGGCCCGGGAGAGGGCATCGTCCCATTGTCGGGCCCGGGGATGTCCCTTGGCCAGGTCGGCCGCATGAGCCGCGATCTTGTAGGCGATCACGCCCGCCTTGACATCGTCCCGGTTCGGCAGGCCCAGGTGCTCCTTGGGGGTGACGTAGCAGAGCATGGCGGTACCGTACCAACCGATCATCGCCGCCCCGATCGCACTGGTGATGTGATCGTACCCGGGCGCAATGTCGGTGGTCAGCGGACCCAGGGTGTAGAACGGGGCCTCATCGCACCACGCCAGCTGCTTGTCCATGTTCTCCTGGATCAGGTGCATGGGGATGTGCCCCGGTCCCTCATTCATTACCTGGACCCCATGCTCCCACGCGATCCGGGTCAGCTCGCCCTGGGTCCTGAGCTCGGCGAACTGAGCCTCGTCATTGGCATCGGCGATCGACCCGGGGCGGAGACCGTCGCCCAGCGAGAACGACACGTCATAGGCCGCCATGATCTCGCAGATCTCGCGGAATCGGGTGTAGAGGAAACTTTCCTGGTGATGGGCCAGGCACCACTTGGCCATGATCGCGCCCCCGCGGGACACGATTCCGGTAACCCGGTTGGCGGTTAGAGGGATGTAGGGGAGCAGCACTCCCGCGTGCACCGTGAAGTAGTCGACCCCCTGCTCCGCCTGTTCGATCAGCGTGTCCCGATAGACTTCCCAGGTCAGGTCCTCCGCCACACCGCCAACCCGCTCGAGCGCCTGGTAGATCGGGACGGTGCCGATGGGGACCGGCGAATTGCGGATGATCCACTGGCGGGTCTCATGGATCTGCTTGCCGGTCGAGAGATCCATCACCGTGTCGGCGCCCCACAGGATGGCCCAGCGCAGTTTCTCGACCTCTTCCTCGATCGAAGAGCTGACGGCCGAGTTCCCGATGTTGGCGTTGATCTTCACCAGGAACCGGCGGCCGATGATCATCGGCTCCAGCTCGGGATGGTTGATGTTGGCCGGAATGATGGCGCGCCCGCGCGCGACCTCGCTTCGGACCAGCTCCGCCGGGACATCCTCGCGCAACCCGACGAATTCCATTTCCGGCGTGACCTCACCTCGCCGGGCCAGTGCCAGCTGGGTCACGGGCCCGCTGCCCCGCAGGGGTTGGCGCCTGAGCGCTCCGGGGACCCGGTCCTCACCCCTCTGGGACGAGGGGGCGGCGCCCCGGGTCCGTGCCACGTTGCGCTCGAGAATCCACGGTAGCCGGAGGGCGGCAAGGCCCTGCTCGACGTCGTGGCCCTCAGGGCCACCGGAGTAGTAGACCCGGAGTGGAGGCTCTCCACCCGACAGCCCGATTTCCCGCATGGGGACCCGAATGCCCCGCGGCCCGTCCAGGTGAATCAGCCGGGAATGCGGGAAGGCTGCTTCGAGGGTCGTGGGTGCTGGGGGGGACGAGGGCCGGGAAGAGCCCCGGTTCGCCGGTTGGTCCAGTCGTGTAGCCATCGCTGCAAGCTCCTGACGTCACGTCGCCGAAGATCGGCCGGGCGGCAGGAGTCGGATGGACCGCGCTCCCTTCGCCGGTATCAGCCGGATCAGGTTCCAAGGGTGACTTCTCAATCCCGGGCGTCCGGGATGCCCCTGGCGGTGTTTTCAATGGTAACGGCATGGGTTCGGTCGTCAACGCCCGGGCGCATCGAACTACGACACCGAGCCGTCGCGCCGCGAGTGTAGCGGGAAGCGAAATGGGCACCCTGGTGACCCAGCGCACCCGTAAAAAAGGCGCAGGAAGACCGGGCGGCATGGCGCTTGCTCTTCATCACGGGTAGTGCAGAAACCAGCCGCTGTATCAGGCGGCGTAATTCGGAACCTGAGGAGCGTTCATCTGCGCCGGATTCTCGCACTGTGGGCGCATCGGATGAGCGACCGGCGGTGTGATGCATCGCCGGGGGGTGGGAGTGGGCCCGGCTCGGGGAGGACACGCAGGTAGTTGAACAGGCTGCGTATGATTGCGCCCCCGCGACCGGTCATCGCGGGGGCGTTTTGCTGCAAGCAGGAAATAGGGCGTCAGGACGCCGTGGAGGGCCGCAGGAATGATGACCAGGACCGTCGTCGTCGCATTGGCAGGAGCCACCTCGCTGCTGTTCCGGACCGGGGAAGTAGCCCCCAGCCCTTCAGCAACCAGAATGGTGTCGTTCGTCGTCAGCCCCTCGCTCAAGGACGTCGCCGTGGCGGTGTACGACTCCGAGCGCCCGGTCATCTTCTACAACCCTGCGCTCATGGCGGGCTTCACCCCCGAGATGCGCACGTTCTTCTTCGCGCACGAATACGGCCACCTGGCGTTTCATCATACGCGGGCCGCCGTCCTGCGCCTGCCACCTGCCGGTCGCGACTCCCTGCTGCAGAAGCGCGAGCTCGAGGCCGACTGCTTCGCGGCCAGAGAGCTGGCCCCCATCGATCGCGCGGCGGTGAACGCGGCGGCGCGTTTCTTCAGCCGCATGGGGAGCCGCCAGACGGACCATGAGCATCCGACCGGCGCCCAGCGCGCGGCCCGGATCCTCGCCTGCCTGCCGTCGTAACCGCGTCGCACCCCGAACCAGCCACGTCGACTGCCCCACCCTGGGGCATGGCGGGCCCTGCCCCGCATCGTACATTAGGGTATGGAGGTCCCACGTAACGCCCGCCTGCCCCTGTTCTTGTTGAGCCTTGCGACCGCGAGTGCGACCAGGGTCGCCGCCCAGGGCCTGCACCTGATTCCCAATGTGGTGGAGGTTGCGGTAGACACCCTCCCCGACGTAGCCATAGCAGCGGTGGACAATCCCGAGCCGATCATCTATTACAACCCTCGCCTGATGCACCGCTACGGGCCCCGTCTGGGTGACTTCTTTCTGGCCCACGAATACGGCCATCTCCAGTACCACCATACCCGGGCGGGTATTGCCGGAATGCGCGAGGACCTCCGGGATTCGGTGCTCCAGGCCCAGGAGCTGGAGGCCGACTGCTATGCCGCCGTTCAGCTTGGGACCGGGGACCGCGAGGCGGTGGAGGCGGCGATCCGCTTCTTCACCCGTCTGGGGCCATTCCGGTTCGATGCCTTCCACCCCACCGGCGCTCAGCGTGCCACCCGGATCTTGAGCTGCATGCCCAAGCAGTCAGAGACGGCCTGGCTCCGGCCGACGGGGGAAACGGGAGTCGAGACCGGCCCGGTCAGCGGCTACGCGGAGCCGGTCCGGTTCACCGTGGCGACATCACCGCTGGGGGAAGATGAGATCGGGAAGGACGCGAAACTCTGGATCGACGGAAAGCTGGTGGGCCAGGTCTCCAACCTGCGCAGTCCGACGAACCTGGAGGTTTCCAGCGTGCCCGCCGGTTTCCACAGCTATCGCCTCAAGCTGGACGTCTACGGCCTGGACGGGTTCATGCAGCTCCTGCCGCAGGGCACCGTCACCGGCTCTGGATATCTCTCACTGACCGAAGGGGACCGCTTCCTGGTGGATTGGGTGTGGGGAAGCCCACCCACCCTGGTCAAGGCGAACTAGGCGGGGCGGCAGGCGAAGCCACCTGGAGTTGATCGACGTTCTCCTTCTCGAGCACCACTCGCTGGAAACTTGAGTTGCGGGCCATCGCGGCGAATGCCGTGATGATCTCCGCATCGAACTCCACGCCCCCCTTCTCTTCCAGGTACGCCAGCGCCATTTCGGAGTGCCACGCCTCGCGGTAGGGGCGATTGGTGCAGAGGGCATCGTACACGTCGCAGACGTGGACCAGCTTGCTGGCGTAGTGGCAGTCCCGTGGGAACTTGAAGGTGGGATAGCCCCCGCCGTTCAACATGATGTGGTGCTCGTAGGCGACCACGGCCGCAGTGTCCAGCCGCTTCTCCCGTTCCAGGATGATCTTGGCGCCGTCTACCGGGTGCCGCCGCATGAGCGCGCGCTCGGAATCGGTGAATGCGCCGGGCTTGGTAAGAATGTCCTTGGGAATCCGCACCTTGCCCAGGTCGTGCAGCAGGCCCGCCACCCCGAATTCCCGGACTTCCCTGGGACCCAGCCCCAACTGCTCGGCCAGGGCCATGGCGAGCACCGAGACGTTGCTGGAGTGAGTGGTGGTGTATTGGTCGAATTCTTTGAGCTGCAGCAGTGGGAGCAGCATCTGGCTCTCACTATGCATCGCGATCGAGAGGGATCGGACCACGGTCTCCGCCTCGAGGAGCGGGAGGGTTCCAGCCTCCTCGACCTCGTCATGGATCCAGGCGATGGCCTCCACCTCTTCCCGGAGACTGTAGGCGATCGTGGCCGTGGCAATGGTGACCGCGCTCTCGGTCTCGGCCCCTCGCACCCCGATGGCGCCGAACCGGATGCTGGCCCGGCCCATTTGTCGCGCCTCGGTGGTGTCGATCGCCGCCTGGTTCAGGCGCTCGTGCACATCGTTCAGGAACCCGTCGTAGTCCTCGCGCAGCACCGGCGGAATGAACTCGATCCGTTGCACCCCGATCTTGGCCAGCTTGGTGCTCCAATCCCATTCCTTCAATTCCCGGATCACCTGGCCCTTGTAGACCACTTCCCCGTCGATGAAGGACACCTGGGCGTTGGCGTCGGTGGCCATCAGGTTGAGCAGCTGCTCGAACGACGAGTCGATGGCGCGTTCCCGCGCCGGATGGCCGGTCGAGTAGAGCGACATCGTCGAAAGCGCCTGCCCCATGGAGGTCAGGAACCGGAGCGGATCACTCATGATGGGGGCGTGGGCGGAGGGGGCGACGTGACCGCGGTACGGATGTCGGGATCGGGACTCCGCGAGGCAATCTTGATGACTTCCGCCGCCGCAGGATGACTGGCCCACCGAGAGGCCAGCACCGAGAGGATCGCGAGCAGCTCGGGCGATTTGGGGTGCAGCTTCCGACCCCGGAACCACTGGCGTTTGGTCACCGCGTGCTCGAGGAGCCAGTTCCGGGTCGCGACCGTTGGCACCTGGGCCAACACGCGAATCGCGAGCGCCCGAAGCTCGGCATCTCGGGAGCGGCTGTTGATGAGCGTGACCAGCCGCGATGCGGCCGAGGAGGGACAGCGCTCCAGGGCGGCGCCCAGGGCCAACCGGATGATCTGATCGTCGTCATCCGCGATACCCTCCAGGATGGCCTCTTCCCGCATCTCGGGCACCCTGAACATCAGCTTCAACGCTTCCCGCCGGACCCGCGGATCATCGTTGTCCGCGTAGGGCCGCGGAGTGAACTCGGGCGGCCAGGTCGGCAGGGCGGCCATCAGGGCCAGCAGGTTGCGCTGCACGAACCAGGGGGCTCCGGGCAGGCGCGCCTGCAGCAGGGGGCCGACGTCGTTGCCGAGCTGGGTCAGTCGGGTCAGCAGGCGCCGCCGGATGTGCCGGGATTCGGTGATTTCGAGGACGTCGAGCATCGGCTCCGCCGCGGCGAGCCCCATCCGCTGAATGATGCGTTCGACCGCCTCCATCCCCCGCTGTTCATCCATGAGGATCTGCCGGAGGCTGTCAGGAGTAGCGAGATGGCGCCAGTACTCCTCGACCGTGGACTCGACGCCGACCCCGTTATCCAGCATCTCCAGCAGCTCCGCCAGCCGACCCGTATCCACCATCTCGTCCACGGCCCGCCAGATCGCCTCACCCGTGACTCCGGTCTCGAGACTCATCTTCACCAGCCGTGGAGCCTCTGAGGGACGTTCTTCATCGGCCACCGCGGCCGACGCACTACCAGAGGACAGCCGATCAAGCATTCCGGTGTAAGCGCCCGGATTGGGGTCCTCGAGGGTCCAGTTGGAGGCCAGGCGACGCACCGTCTCCCGGAGGGCCGAGTCGGCGTCATGACGAGTGACCTGACTGCCGGCCTCGGTATGGATCGCGATCTTGTTCAGCATCCGGAGCAGCGAGTGGGAGATCGTCTTCTGCGATGCCGCCGCCGCCGCCTGCACCAGCTCCAGGACCGCCCCCATGGGCATGGCCTGGGCCACCTCCGTCACCAGCTCGGTGCGCTTGGCGAGATCGCCTCCGACCTCGAGCAGCTCCTTGAGGACATCGGGCCGGAGGCCGGTCAGCAGGGCACTCAGTCGACTCTGAAGCATCTGCTGCTCGGCCCCCTCCCCCATCCGGAGCTCACTGCCCAACTGCATCAGGTAGTCGACGATGACCTTGGCGTAGGTGGTGTCCCGCCGGTGTTCGTTGATGACCTTGGCCAGATCGCCGGCGTCCAGCGAGGGGGCGAATTCTCCCCCCCGTTGATCGAGAAGCGCGGCAGCGGCCAGACCCAGCCACAGCTGGTTGGCCCTCCCGGTCTCTACTTCCTCCTCCGCCTCCTCCTTGTCGAGCAGCTCCAGATTGTCGAACGCCAGCGGGAAGAGGCGGATATGGGCCCAGCGCTCCAACTCGTCCTTGGGACGGATGCCGAGGGGCTGGTCCCCCCGCTTGCTCGCGGCACCAATGGTCGCCAGCAGGTCGGCCACCTCGTCGCCGCCCACGCCCTGGGAGAATTTGAGCGCTCCCAATTGGTGGCGATGAAGGCGCTCGGCCAGCTCCCGGAGCACCGGGTTCTCCGGGTCGGTCGCTACCCCATCGATGATCAGCTGGTTCCGGGCGATTCCGATGGACAGGGTTGGCCGTTCCACCAGGAGCGAGGTCAGGCGCAGCACGACCGCCTCCACCGCGGACTGGAGCAACGGATGCCCGCGGGGATAGCTCGTATTCTTGTGCAGCGCGATAGAAAACTGGACGAGAAAGACGGAGAGCTCGCGGGACAGGAACCGACGTTCGTCGGCGACCGAGGGACGGGTCACGACGTGCGACACTCCGCGGCGAGGGCGGTCAAGGTCCTCCGCACCGAATGCAAAAGGGCGATGATCTTAACCTACCAGATCGCCGCCCACTGGCAAGGGGATCGAAGGGGTCGAAGTTGTGTCCCGCCGCCTACTTGGCCCGGTCGATGTACTCCCCGCTGATCGGATTGACCCGGATCCGCTCGCCGGTCTGCAGGAACTCGGGCACGTTGACCGTGACTCCGTTGTCGAGCTT
This sequence comes from Gemmatimonadales bacterium, assembly GCA_035519565.1. Lineage (GTDB taxonomy): Bacteria > Gemmatimonadota > Gemmatimonadetes > Gemmatimonadales > GWC2-71-9 > DATIWD01. Next base: position 90,591 of record DATIWD010000081.1, read on the forward strand.
GGCCGGCTTGGTCGAAGAAGTCTTGGTCGCGGTCTTCATGACCGGCGCGGTCTCCACGATTTCCAGCACCAGCGCATTGGGGAGCTGGATCCCGATCGGCCTCCCATTGAAGAACTCGGCCTGGAGCTTCATCCCCGGGGTCATCCACTTGGCGGCATCACCCAGCGTTTCCCCGTCCAGCTCCATCTGGTCGAAGCTCTCGGTGTTCATGAAGTGGTAGTCGTCGCCGCCCTGGTAGAGGAATTCGAGCTCGTGGGTCTCGAGCAAGGCCACGTCCACCGAGTCGGTGGCCCGAAAACGGTGTTCGAACGTGGTGCCGGTCCGAAGCTTCTTGAGCTTGGCCTGCACCATGGCCCGGAGGTTCCCCGGGGTATGGTGGCGAAAGTCGACCACCCGGCAGGGCTCTCCCTCGAAGAGGATCGACATGCCGCGGCGGATTTCGGTGGCGTTAATGGCCATGCGTACGGTCCCTCGGTGATTCGGCTGCGGCCGCCTCCAAGGCGGCCGTTTTGAGCGGGGACAATCTACCCGCGGGTCGGGTGGATTTGAAGCGGGGGAGGCTGGTTTGCTGGAGGAGGCTGCGGGAGGCTATTCTGTGGTGCACGTTCCGGCCGGGCCGTGCGCCTGAAGCGGCCATGGCTGATCGCAAATTCAGGCGGGAGACTGAACCACCCATGAAGCGAGTGCTGATCCTGAGCCTGTTGGCCGCCCTGCTCCTGGCTTCTCGGGCTGGGGCGCAGGCCGAGCCGCAGTTGACCAACGACACCACCTGGGAAGGGCGGCCGCTGAGCGCCTGGATCGAGGACCTCAAGGGCCAGGCGCCCTACACCCGCCACCGCGCCGCGTACACCATTTCCTCGCTGGGGCCGCATGCCAAAGCCGCGGTCCCGGCATTGATTGAAGCGCTCAAGGATCCCGTCCGAGCCGTGCGGTACGCGGCGGCCTACGCGCTCAGCGAGATCGGACCGGGCGCCAGCGATGCCATCCCCGCGTTGACCGAGACCCTGGACGACCCGGACGACGACGTGGCGTTCATGGCCAAGAAGGCGATCAAGAAGATCCAGAGTACCGGCACGCCCTAACCTTCGGGGAGGCCAGCGCTGCCGACTCGGCGCACATTTCTCACTACGCTGGCCGCCGGCGCCCTCGCCCCCGGCTTTCGACCCGACGCGTTTCGGCGGCTGGCGCGCGCCGAGGCGGCCGCCGGCCGGGCCGCTCCCTCCACCGTCGCGAGCGACGAGGCCTACTGGATCGAGATCCGTCGCGCCTTCGATCTCGACGGCACCCTGATCAATCTGAACAACGGCGGGGTCAGCCCCACGCCGAGCCATGTGCTCGAGGCGATGATCCGCGATCTGCGGTTCAGCAACGAGCTCCCCGTCGAGCACATGTGGAAGGTGCTGGAACCCCGGATCGAGAGCGTGCGACGGGACCTGGCCCGCGAGTTCGGCTGCGACCCGGAAGAAATGGCGGTCACCCGGAACGCCTCCGAGGCCATGGAGATCCTGATCTTCGGCCTGGATCTCAAGCCGGGCGACGAGGTGGTTCTGACCAACCAGAACTATCCCCGCATGATCACCAGCTGGCAGCAGCGGGTGCGCCGGGAGGGGATCGTCCTCAAGCCGGTCTCCTTCAAGGTTCCTCCTCCCTCGCAGGACTACCTGGTCGACCAGTTCCGCCAGGCCCTCACCCCGCGCACTCGCGTCATCGAAGTCACCCACATCACGAATCTCACCGGTCAGATCATGCCGGTGCGGGAGTTGGTGGCCCTGGCTCGGCCTCAGGGAATCGTGGTCCTGGTAGACGGCGCCCATGCCTTCGCCCATTTCCCGTTTACCCGGGACGATCTGGGGTGCGATTACTACGGCACCAGCCTCCATAAGTGGCTGCTGGCTCCCGTGGGAACCGGGTTCCTGTATGTGCGAAAGGAGAAACAGCGGGACCTTTGGCCCCTGATGGCCGCCCCCGCCGAGATGTCGGAGAACATCCGGAAATACGAGGAGATCGGCACCCACCCGGCGGCCAACCATAACGCCATCTCCCTCGCGCTCGCGTTTCACCGGGGAATCGGCGCCGACCGGAAAATCGCCCGGCTCCGCTACCTGCGGGACCGATGGGCCAAGCGACTACAGAAGGAGAGCGATCGAGTCAGGATCCTGACCCAGCTGGAAGGTCCCAACGCTGGAGGGATCGGGCTGATCCACATCGATGGACTCGAACCGGTCGCTCTGGCGCAGTGGTTGTGGGACAAGCATCACATCGTGGTCACGCCCATCGTTCACCCGGAGTTCGATGGGCTCCGGATTACCCCCAACGTCTACACCTCGACAGACGAAGTCGACCTGCTCGGAGACAAGCTGCTCGAAGCCATCAACCGCGGAGTGTAAGCCTCCTCAGCGGAGCTGCCTCGTCTCCCCGTGCTGCAGGATCCAGAGCCTCTCCTCCGGTAACCCCGCCCCCCGCCAGGCCTCTCGAGTTCGCCCCGGAGGCTCGTCCATCGGCTCGTCGGTCAGCCTGTAGGTGCCCCAGTGGATGGGGACCATCACCCCCGCGGACTCCGCCGGGTCGGGGACCAGGTCCCGATAAGCCAGCACTGCTTCCTCCGGATTCATGTGGACCGGCCGCATGAACCATCGAGGTTCGTAGGCCCCCACCGGCAACATCAACAGATCGAAGGGGCCGAAACGCTCGCGGATCCGGGGGAACTCGGGGTGGTATCCCGTATCCCCCGCAAAGAATGCGCGGCGCTCACCCAGCCTGATACTCCATCCGCACCAGAGCGTCTGGTTCCGGTCCCGGAAGCCCCTCGCACTGAAATGCATGGCCGGAGCGCAGCCGATCTCGATGACCCCCGCACGATGTACGTCCCACCAGTCCAACTCGATCGCGTCTCTCACACCCCAGCCACGGAGTGTCGCCGAGAGTCCCAACGGCATGACCCAGGGCGCACCAGGCTGGAGCTCGGCCAGCCTCCGCACCGTCGCCTGATCGAGATGGTCATAGTGGTTGTGGGAGAGGAGCACGAGGTCGAGCCTGGGCAGCGCCTCGAGCGCCAGCGGCGCGGGCACCCACCGCCTGGGTCCCAGGAAGCTGAAGGGCGATACCCGCTCGGCCCAGACCGGGTCGGTGAGAACCGTGGCGGCGGGAGTGCGGATCAATACGGTCGAATGCCCCAACCAGGTCACGTCGAGTGGGGACCCGTTCGGATCGCTCAGGTTGGGTTGGACGCTGCGAAACAGGGCGGGATCCACCGCCCGTGCCGGCCCCCTCCGCCGGATCATCCGGTGCAGGCCCCAGCGGAGCAGACCCGGGAGGCCCTGGATCTCACCACCCGGCCAGGGGTTCCTGAATCGGCCGTCCGGCCCATGGTGCGGACGGGGAGGACTGGTCATAGGCGGAATCTACCCGGGCCAGGTCGGAGGGGCTTGACGCCGTCCCCTATTATGTTATCATCCGGATGTACGGATGATACGGAGGGGGCCCTGGGAGCCAGCATCATTGACCGCATGACCGCCCTGGCGGACGCGACTCGCGGCCGTCTTCTGCTGGCGCTGGAACGGCGGGAGCTCACCGTGTCGGAGCTCTGCGCGACGCTCCATCTCCCCCAATCGACGGTCAGCCGCCATCTCAAGGTCCTGGGGGAAGAGGGGTGGGTCGTTTCCCGCGCTGATGGGGCGAGCAACTTCTATCGGATGGCCTCGCCGCTCCCGACGCCGGTCAAGCGACTCTGGCAGGCGGTCCGGGACCAGATCGCGGAGCTACCCGAGGCGGCGCAGGACGCGGAGCGGTTGCGTGCGGTGTTGGCTCGCCGACCGACCCGATCCCAGGAGTTCTTCACCTCGGCTGCCGGTCAGTGGGACCGGGTCCGAAGCGAGCTGTTTGGAGGCCGGACCGAGCTCCTGCCCCTGCTCGGGTTGATCGACCCGAGCTGGACTGTGGGAGACCTGGGTTGCGGGACGGGTCAGCTGACCGTTAGCCTGGCACCGCTGGTCAATCGGGTGATCGCGGTGGACGAGTCCCCGGCGATGCTCAAGGCGGCCCGGGCCCGGGTGGAAGGTCTGGACCAGGTCGATCTGCGACGGGGCGAACTCGAGGCGCTGCCGATCGAGGACGGCGCACTCGACGTCGCCATCATCGCGCTGGTCCTGCACTATGTAGAGGAACCGGGGGTCGCGCTGAGGGAAGCGGCGAGGGTTCTGCGCCCTGAAGGTCGGTTGCTGCTGGTGGACATGATGCCGCACGAGCGGTCGGAATATCGACAGACCATGGGGCATCTCTGGCAGGGGTTCTCGAGGGAGCAAGTGACGGGTTGGATTCAGGACGCGGGGTTGGTCCCGGGCCTGTATCACGGGCTGGCGCCCGAGGCGACATCGAAAGGGCCGATGCTGTTCATCGTGTCGGCGCGAAAGGGTGCTGGCTCTTAATGATGAGCGACAATCGAGAGGAAGGAGTGGGATCGTGAGCACCGTTGCCGCAATGACGCATCCGTTCACCGCCGCGCGCGAAGCGGGGCGCGAGCCGTTCAAGGTCAAGGACCTCTCGCTGGCCGAGCTGGGCCGGAAGGAGATCCGGCTGGCCGAGCAGGAGATGCCCGGTCTCATGTCGCTTCGCGAGGAATACGCCGGGAGCAAGCCGCTGGCGGGGGCCCGGATCATGGGCTCTCTGCACATGACGGTACAAACGGCGGTGCTGATCGAGACCCTGGTGGATCTGGGCGCCGACGTTCGCTGGGTGTCGTGTAACATCTTCTCGACCCAGGATCAGGCCGCTGCGGCGGCCGTGGTGGGCCGCGAGGGGACTGCAGCGGATCCCAGAGGGGTGCCGGTCTTCGCCTGGAAGGGCGAAACCCTGGAAGAGTACTGGTGGTGCACCGAGCAGGCCCTCATGTGGCCGGACGGCTCGGGGCCAACCATGGTGCTGGATGACGGGGGCGACGCGACCCTGCTGCTCCACAAGGGCGCCGAGTTCGAACGCGCCGGCAAGGTGCCCGAGTTCCGCCCCGAGTCCGACCCCGAAGAGTGGGGCGTGATCCTCGATCTGCTCAGGGCCCAACTCAAGGCGAACCCGGGCCGGTGGACCAAGGTGGCCGCCGGCGTGCGTGGCGTCTCCGAAGAGACCACCACGGGCGTGCACCGCCTCTACGACATGATGAAGGCGGGTACCCTGCTCTTCCCGGCGATCAACGTCAACGACTCGGTCACCAAGAGCAAGTTCGACAACATCTATGGCTGCCGCCACTCCCTGCCGGACGGCTTGATGCGCGCCTCCGACGTCATGCTCGGCGGCAAGGTGGCCGTGGTGTGCGGTTACGGCGAGGTCGGCAAGGGCTGCGCCCAGGCGCTGCGCGGCCAGGGCTGCCGCGTGATCGTGACCGAGATCGATCCGATCTGCGCGCTCCAGGCGGCGATGGAGGGCTACGAGGTCACGACGCTCGACGAGGTGCTCGAGCGCGCCGATCTCTTCATCACCGCGACCGGCAACCACAACATCATCACCGTCGGCGACATGGCGCGGATGAAGGACAAGGCCATCGTCGGCAACATCGGCCACTTCGACAACGAGATCGACATGGCCGGGCTGAAGAAGTACAAGGGCATCGAGCGGATCAACATCAAGCCGCAGTACGACGAGTGGAAGTTCCCGGACGGCCACTCGATTCTGATCCTGGCCGAGGGCCGTCTGCTGAATCTTGGCTGCGCGACGGGGCACCCGAGTTTCGTGATGTCGGCGTCGTTCACGAACCAGGTGCTCGCACAGCTCGACCTGCAGGCGAACGCCGAGAAGTACGGGAAATCGGTGTCGATGCTGCCGAAGAAGCTGGACGAGGAAGTCGCCCGGCTGCACCTCGACAAGCTGGGCGTCAAGCTGACGAAGCTGTCGAAGGACCAGGCGGATTACATCGGCGTGCCGGTTGAGGGACCGTACAAGCCGGACCACTACCGGTACTAGCGCGCCACCTGCGGGTTCGCGCAGATCTCGATGCCGGCGCCGCCGCTCGGCTGCGCCGTGCAGTACTCCGCGATGGCGCGCGTCACCTCCTGGTGCGCGGCAGCCTCGGCGTGCCGGCGCTCGGCATTCGAGATCGCGTTCTTCAGTCGGCCGGCGAAGTATTTCTCCAGGATTGACGTCACCATCACCTGCACGAGCTCGCCCTGCGTGAAGGCCGAGTAGGGCTGCATCAGCGGGTTCTGTACCGACGGCCAGTACGTCTGCTCCAGCTCGTGGGCGTACAGACCTCCCGGAATGGACGGGCCGCTGTCGAATTTCAGCGTCGCGAGCAGTTCATCAGTCCGCCGCCGCTCGGTGACTTCTACTCGAAACGAAGGTTGGGCGTTCAGTCCGCGCAGCAGTGACGGCGGCGGGGCCTGCAGGAGCGCCTCGCGGATCCTGTCGAGCGAGACGGGGAGCTCGCCCGTCGGTTCGGTCTGCGCCAGGGCTGGAGCCGCACCGAGAAGCACGGCCGTGACGAACAGGGCAGCGCCGGCGATCCGGAGCATATATACCCCTTGAGACGCTCGAAGGCGTCTCCGCGGTCGTCTGCAGGGGTGTCTTTTCGTCCAATATCGGACAGGTGCGGAGAACCGCGGACAGGCGTAAGATGCGGGAAGCTGAGGTGGTTATGCACCAGGTGTCCCGGGAGGATCAGCTCGAGCTGGCAGACGCGATCGCCGAAGGCGCGAAGCGCCGGCCGACCCAGGCATTCGGCGAATATTTTTCCGACGAAGGCGGCTCGTGTGCGCTCGGCGCCGCATATGAAGGCGCGTACGCGCTCCCGCACGAAGCCCGCACCATCCGTCCGCGTCTCCACCGGCTGTTCGACTGCCTCGAGAACGTGCGGCGGCGCTGTCCGGTCGGCTGCAAGAAGCGGCTGCCGCTCAACGCGATCATCCTGCACCTGAACGACGATCATCACTGGACGCGCGAGCAGATCGTCGAGTGGCTGAAACGGGACTGACGGAACGAACGCCAGATTCCGTTCGCTGACTTGCCCGAGCTCCCGGACGTCGTCCTTTACGTCGAATCGCTGAAGCCCCGCATC
>DATIWD010000082.1:0-4663 GCA_035519565.1 Gemmatimonadales bacterium
GCGACCGCCCCACACTATGTCACCAGGCGCTTGAATCGGTGGTGAATGCCGGCTGAAAAGGATGTGAACGTAGAGCGAATCCCGACCGGCGGCGGTGGCTTTGGGGCGAATCCGGAAGCTGGAGTATCTTGGTAGGAACTCCAGAGATTCCCTAAAGATCCCACCCCATCGCCTCGAATGCCGGCGTGACGGCGGGCCGTTCACCCAACGCGGGAAATCAGCATGTCAGACAGGATTGTCGTCATCACCGGCGCCAGCAGCGGGATCGGCGCCGTCGTCGCCGAGGAGTTGGCTCGGCGGGGAGCCACAGTGGTGCTCGTGGCCCGACGGGAGGAGGCGCTGCGTACCGTAGCGCAGCGATGTGGACCACGTGCGCAGGTCATCGTGGCCGACGTCACCCATCGAGATCAGGTCAAACGAGTGGTGAACGAAACCATCAAGCGGGTGGGACGCATCGACGTCTGGGTCAACAACGCCGGCCAGGGGATCACCCGGCCGGTCTCGGAGCTCACCGGCGAAGACATCGACCAGATGATGACAGTCAACGTCAAATCGGCCCTCTATGGCATGCAGGAGGTGCTGCCCCACTTCAAGTCGCGCGGAGGCGGGCAGATCGTCAACGTGTCCTCGATGCTGGGGCGGATTCCCTACGTGGCGACTCGCTCGGCGTACAATGGCGCCAAGCACTTCCTCAACGCCATCACCGCCAATCTCCGCGAGGAGCTGTCCTCCACTCATCCCAACATCATGGTCACCCTGGTCTCACCCGGAGTGGTGCGCACCGACTTCGGACTGAATGCGCTCCACGGCGGACCCGACTCGCGCCAGTTGCCCAACTCCCAGAGCGCCGAAGAAGTGGCGGCGGTGATGGCCGATGTGATCGAACGGCCCCGGCCGGACGTCTACACCAGGGCGGGGTGGCATCAACGGGTGGTGGACTACTACCAGGCGACCGGGGCCGACCCGTGACCGCAGCAGGCGACCGCCGTCGGGCCCTCTGGCGCTGTCCCAGGTGCGGGCACCGCTTCGTCACCCGGAACCTCTGGCATTCCTGCGGGCGGTATCGCCTGGCCGATCACTTCAAAGGCAAGCCGCCCAGTCTTCGAGCCACCTTCCGCCGGTGGGTGGCCGCCGCTCGACGCTGTGGCCCGGTGACGGTCTACGCCCAGAAGAGCAGGATCGTAATCCAATCCCGGGTCCGCTTCGCGGGCGCCGTCGTCCAGTCGCGATGGCTCGATGCCACGCTCTGGCTCAAGCGCCGAGCCTCCCACCGGCGGGTCCATCGCATCGAGGATTTCGGGAGACTCGGCTATGGCGTCCATTTCCGACTCACGGAGCCGAAACAGATCGATCGGAAGATTGTGGCCTTGATGCGCGAGGCCTACCACGAGGCCAGGCGACCCCGGGGCGCCGTCGCACGCCTGGTCGCGATGCTGTTCCTGCCCCTCGCTCTGACGGCGAGCACGCTGCGAGCCCAGGATCCGCCACCCGAGTGTGATGAAACCTCGGCTCCGGGCGCCCGCATCCAGTTCCAGCTCCCCAGTGGTTACCGGCTGGAGCTCGAGCGTACCACGGACACGCTGGACGTCGAGTTCATCTGTTCGGCGACGGTGAGAAACCCGGCGGATTCGATCGTCTGGAAGGACTCCGGATTCCGGACCCAGCAGGACGAATGGACCGGCAAGGACCTGGATGGGGATGGGGGGCCGGACGCGGTTATCGGGGTGGACACCGGTGGCGGCAACCGCTGCTGCTGGGGGTTCGCGCTGATCCGGTTCTCCCCCGCCTTCGGCGTCCTGGCCCGGATCGACTTCTTCCCCTTCTTCGCCTATGACGAAACGGGACGGGTGCTGATCCAGCAGGTGGTGCCGTTCTACGACCTGGGGCCCGATATGGCCAGCTCACCAACCATCATCCTGGTTCATCAGTTCCGCCAGGGCAGGCTGGTGAACATCACCCAGGAGCGGTGCGCCAAGATCCTGGGCAGGACGGCCGCCCCCCGGACCATTCTCGACCTCGGGCCTGAGTGGGAGGAGATCACACCAGAGCGGTTGGCCGCGTCTCGCCAGGCCAGCAAGCCGGACTACGACGTCGAAGAGACCCGGGTGGCCGTCACCACTATCGCGCTCCAGCAGCTCACCTGCGGTCAGGATAGCGCAGCGGTGCAGGTGGTCAATGCCGCCTGGCCCGCGGCCGAGGTTTCGCAGGAGATGGCCCAACTGCGAAAAGCCGCCCAGGGAGTGATCGGGGCTCACTGAGCCCCGGGACGAGACCCAGCGCACACTGGTAGCGAAGGCGAGGTTGGCGCGGTAAGCTGGAGTCCGGCGAGGCCTCCGTCTCGCCCGATCCTATGCCAGTTCCGGGTCTCTCTCCTCCTCGTCGGGGTCATCGGCCGACGAGGAGGCAGCTGGTCCTCGCCGCGGCGGTGCTGGCCCACCTCGCCCCCGTGGTGGCCGCGCGTGGCCTACAAAGCGCCGAGGTCCACTATCGGATCGAAGCCACCGTGCTCGATACGGCCGGCCTGGTCCGAGGTGTTGCCGACGTCCGCTTCCGGCACATCACCCCCGACACCATCCGCTCGCTGACCATCGCCCTGGGGCTGAACCATTACCGGCCGGGCTCGCGCGCCTGGCCCAAGACCGACCAGAAGCCCCAGGGGACCTCCGGGTATCTCACCCTGGGTGAGGTACGACTCAACGACGTCCCGGTCGCGTTGGCCTGGCCTGACGCCCCCGACAGCAGCGCGGCGCTCCTGGTGCTCCCCGAGCCCATCGGAGCCGGCGATTCTGCCACGCTCTCTTTCCGCTGGGAGTCCAGGCCCCCCACCCTGCCATGGCGCTCACAACACCTGGGTCGCAGGCTCGATCTCATCGACTGGTATCCGCAGGTGATTGATGATGCCTCGGGCGCGGCCGTCGCCTTCCCCGCGCAGGGCACCTTTCTGGTCCAGGTCGATGTCGCCGACGACCAGGTTCTGGGCGGCACGGGCGTGCTGCTCTGTGGCGATCCGGGCTGGACCGGCGCGGCCGCCTCCCCGCATCCCACTGTGACCAGGCAACCGGACTTCTATCCGTCGCCTCGAGACCCGAGCGCCCGGGTGGCGAGTTGTAGCGGGTCCTCGCCGGGACGAAAGCGGGTCACCTGGTATGCGGAGGGGGTGACCGAATTCGCCATGGCGCTGAGCCCCGACTTCCGGTATGAGGAGGGGGATTTTCAGGGGCGGCCGGTCCGAGCGCTCTACCAGCGGGGCGGCGAGCGGGTCTGGGGAGCCGGCCTGGCCACCCGGCGCACCGAGACCGCGATGGCCTGGACGCTCGAGTTGGGCGACCGCTATCCCTGGCCGCATCTCACCATCGTCGAGGCGATCGACCAGAACGGGGTTGCCCGCCCCATGATGCTGTTCGCCGGGGCCCCCAGCCAGGCGGTAGTGCTGAATCTCATGGGGCTGCTGATCGCGGAGCATATGCTCCTGGGAGGGACCCGCGTCTTCACGGTCGGTACCGCCGCCTACCAGGCCTCCTGGTTCTTCGAGGTGCTGGGTCGCCGGGGAGACTACCAGCGGGTAGAGCGCGAGGTGCTCGACTGGGATCTGGATCGGCTGGGCCTGGGATTCGAGCCCTTGCCGACCACGCCGACCTCGCCCTGTGCCACGACCATCTGCCGCCGCGCCGAGTTCATGTCGTATCAGCTTCGGCGCTGGGGGGGCACCGACGAGGCGATGCGCAAGCTCTACCGTACGCTTTACCAGCACTACCTGCTCAAGGTCACCCCGCCGGGCACCTTTCAGGGGGTCGCTCGGAGGGTGATGGCCCCGAGCCCGGATCCGCTCTATCAGCAGATTCCGCGCGGTACCCTCTACGACGACGCCATTGGCGGACTACGGCGCCGCGCGACGGAGGACGGTGGCTGGCACACGACGGTCGTGGTCAACCGGCGGGCGCCGGGACTCTTTCCGCAGACCGTGTGGGTCATAGCAGCCAGGGACACCGCAGTCGCGCGGGCAGCGTCTCTGGCAAAGAGCGAGACCTTGACGGTGGTGACCCGGTCGCAGCCCCGGCGCGTGATCCTGGATCCTCTGGTGGAGAGCCACGATTGGCTCATGCTGAACAACGAACGAGGGTTCGGCGCCCACATCGGGTGGTTCCCTCTGGCGCCGGGACGGAGAGTGGAGACCTACCTGGACACCTACTTCTCTCGCCGCTCCGCCCGCCACGGCCTCACCCAGGGCTGGGCTCCAACCGTGTGGTACAACGACGCAGGGGGCTGGACCTTCGGCATCCGGCTCCGTGAAGACTACCTGAGTCGTTTCGAGCTCAACGAGTTCTGGACCTCCTTGAGCACCGGGCTTGGCACCGAAGGCGGACGTACCGATTTCAATGCCCAGCTCCGGCTCCGGAATCCCGTCTGGCTGCGGGCCCCCGGGTGGTCCCAAAGTCTCCGACTGGCGTGGGTCGAAGGCCGGGCCGCCGCTGATCTCGAGGTCGCCAAACAGTTCCGCGATCGGATTGCCGATTCGACGCTGCGCCAACTTCGCGTGGGGCTCCACTGGCTGACGGTCGCTCAGCCGGCCTACCTGACGCGGGGGTACTACGACGACGCGGGAACGGCGGAACTAGTGGTCGGGGGCGAAGTCCAGGGTCGAGGGCGGTGGCCAGTCGGCATC